>DASSPO010000334.1:0-25519 GCA_035699585.1 Bauldia sp. | reverse complement strand
AACGGCTCCGCCAACACCATCACCGGCAATGGCGGACACAATGCGCTTACCGGCGGCGGGGGCAATGACAACCTCGCCGGCGGCGCTGGCATCGACACCGCAGTGTTCGCCGTCACGATCGGGGCCGGCGCCATCACCTTCGCCTCCGGCGCCTGGCAGGTAAACGGGGGTACCGAAGGCATCGACACGCTTTCCGGCGTCGAGCGCGTGGCCCACAACGGCACAGGGCGGTTCCTGCTCGTCGGCGGCGGCGCTTTCCTCAACCGTGCCGCGGCCGAGGCCGTGCAAATCGCAGGTGACGTGATCCTGTTCGCCTCGACGCCCGGGACTCCCACCGACAGCGACGGCGCTATCAACAGCGTCTCCGAGCAGGCGGCGAACGGCGCAGTCGTCGGGATCGACGTGCAGGCTGCGACCGACGGCGTCGGGGGGGCGGTCACCTACTCGCTCAGCAACGACGCCGGCGGACGCTTTGCGATCAATGCCGCGACCGGGGTGGTCACGGTGGCCAATGGACAACTTCTTGATTTCGAGCAGGCGGCCAGCCATCAGGTCACGGTTCGGGCGACCAATGCCCTGGGTGCCTTCTCCCAGCAAACCTTCACGATCAACCTGATCGACATCGTGCCGGTCGAGGATGTCGGCGGAAAAGGTAACGATACGCTCATCGGCACCCCCGAGCCCGACAAGGTCGACGGCGGCAGAGGAAACGACACGATTCTCGGCGGCGGCGGGGACGACGTGCTGGTCGGCGGCAAGGGGAAGGACGCGATAAACGGGGGGCCGGGCGTCGACACAACCTCCTACGCAACCTCCACCGGCGCGGTGAAGATCGACCTTGGCAAGGCGAAGCAGAAAGGGGGCGACGCCAAGGGCGACACGCTCGCCGACATTGAGAACGTCACCGGCTCGAAGTTCGCCGACGTGCTCATCGGCAACGGTCTCGGCAACGTGCTCGACGGCGTCGGCGACAACGACCGCCTCGACGGCAGGGGCGGCACGGATACGCTGATCGGCGGCAGCGGGAAGGACGCGTTCATTTTCAAGACGGGTTATGGCAGGGATACCGTCGCCGACTTCGGAAACGGAGACATCATCGACCTGTCGGTCGCGGGGCCGAAGACCTTCAAAGCCCTCAAGGCGCTGATGTCGGAAGTCGATGGCGACGTAGTGATCGCCTTCGGCGGCGGCGACACGCTGGTCATCGCCGACAGGACCATCGGAAGCCTCGGCAAGGGAGACTTCGACCTCTGAGCGGGAATCGCTCGATCAGGGTGATTGCGCGGTCCCCCTCAGGCTGGCGGCGTTTCCGCGACAGCGCGGAGGTAGCTTCGCGCTGTCGCGATTTCCTCGGGGGTCACCATGTGGGGGCGGTCGGCGACGATGCGGGTCTCGACGAGGGCACCGCTCTCGCGGAGGACGCGTTCGGTTTCCCGGGCCCGCGACGGCGGCACATGCGGGTCGGTCTCGCTGCCGGTCAGAAAGACCGGCGTTCCGGCGAGGGCGGGTTGGACGGACCATGCGGTGCCTGGGGGCCCAATCAGGCCGCCGGTCAAGATGATGGCGGCACCGTAGCGGCGAGGCGCCCGCACCAGCGTCTCCGCCGTGAGGCACGCGCCTTGCGAGAAGCCGCCGAGGACGATCCGGCCCGGCGGAATGCCGATCGCGATGAGACCGTCGATGAGCTCGGCCTGATTGGCGAGCGAGCGCGACAGCCACGGCTCGTTCAGGTCATAGGGCGCCATGAAGCTTTGCGGGTACCAGGTGTTTCCCGGCGCGCCCGGCAAGAGGTAGGCGACATCGGGAACATCAAGAGCGGCGGCAAGGCGCGCCATGTCCTCCGGGGAGCCGCCGCGGCCGTGCGCGAGAATGGCGACGGCTTTGGCCTTCGACGGCTCGAGGCCCATCGCCAGCAGGCGGTAGTCAGACATCATCCCACACCATCCGATCTTCCGGCGCCCGCCATTAGCATAACGTGGCAGTTTCGGGGATGAAGGCATCTCGGCGCTTCGCTAAAGTCGCCGATTGATCACGCCGGTCAGGAAGCGCGATCGCGGTGAACCATCGGGAGGAGGAGGAGATGCCGGAACCAGTCACACGCCGCGATTTCGCCTTTGCCGCAGGCGGCGCTGCCATCGGCATATCGTCGGCCGGGCTCCCGGCCGCAGCGCAGGAACCGAACACCGGGCCGGCAACGCTGTCGCGCAGGTTCCCCGACGGCTTCCTGTGGGGAACCGCGACCGCCGCCTACCAGATCGAAGGCGCGGTCAAGGTCGCCGGGCGCGGCGAGTCGATCTGGGACACCTTCTCCCACATCCCGGGCAAGGTCCGCGACAATGCAAACGGCGATGTCGCCGACGACCACTATCACCTCTACAAGGGCGACGTCGGGCTGATGAAGGCGCTCGGCGCCAGGACCTACCGCTTCTCGATCTCGTGGCCGCGCGTCTTCCCCGACGGCCGCGGCACCCCGAATCCCAACGGCCTCGACTTCTACAACGCACTGGTTGACGAACTGCTCGCCAACGGCATTGAACCTTACGCCACGCTCTACCACTGGGACCTGCCGCAGGCACTTCAGGACACCGTCGGCGGATGGCGATCGAAGGAGACATCGGCAGCCTTCGCCGAGTACGCGGGCTATGTCGCGGAGAAGCTCTCCGACCGGGTGAGGCACTTCTTCACCATCAACGAGTTCTGGACTTTCATCGAACTCGGCTACGGGTACGGCGTGCATGCGCCGGGCCTCCGGCTCCCGCCCGGCGAACTGGCGCAGGCCCGCCACCACGCGCTGCTCGGCCACGGCCTGGCGGTGGAGGCCATCCGAGCCAGGGGACGGCCGGGCACCAAGGTCGGGCTCGCCGAGAACATCGGCGTGTGCGTGCCGGCGATCGAGACGCCGGAGCATGTCGAGGCGGCGAAGATCGCGACGCGCGAGCTCAATGCCGGCTACGCCACCGCGATGCTCGAAGGCCGCTACACCGACGCCTTCCTCGAAGCGGCCGGCGCCAATGCCCCGAAGTTCACCGCCGAGGAGATGAGGATCATCGGCAGCCCGCTCGACTTCGTCGGCATCAACATCTACCTCCCCGGCAACTACGTGCGGGCGACGGCCGAAGCGCCGGGCTTCGCCACGATCCCCTTCCCGTCATCCTTCCCGCACATGCAGTCCGAATGGCTCAAGTGCGGACCGGAGGCGCTCTACTGGGGCCCGCGCATGCTTCGGGACGTCTGGGGGGTGAAGGAGATCTACATCACCGAGAACGGCACCTCCTCGGCCGATGTGCCAGCCGAGGACGGCATCGTCTACGACACCGACCGCATCATGTATCTGCGCAACTATCTCGGCCACCTCCAGCGCGCGACCGCGGAAGGCGTGCCCGTCAAAGGCTACTTCCTATGGAGCCTGCTCGACAATTTCGAATGGGCCGACGGCTACAACAACCGCTTCGGCATCCACTACGTCGACTACGCGACGCAGAGCCGCACACCCAAGCTCAGTGCGCACTTCTACAGGGCGGTGATCGCAGGGAACGCGGTGGCGTAGTCGGATCCCGAAGACGCCCGTCGGCGGCGAAGACGCTTGCGGCAATATCAATGCCGGGCGAGAAGGAGCGCACGACAGCCTCTCGTTCCCGACCCGGTGACTGCCATGGCCTATGCTCCGAGCGTGTTCGATCTCTTCCGCCTTGACGGCGAGGCGGCGCTGATCACCGGCGCCGGCGCCGGCATCGGCCGCGCCACCGCGCTCGCCTTCGCCGAGGCAGGCGCCACGGTTGCCGTCACCGACATCGACGGGGCGTCGGCCGACGCCCTGGTCGCCGAGATCGGTGCCTCCGGCGGCAAGGCGCGGGCATGGACACTGGACGTGGCGGACGAGGCCGCCCTCGTCCGGGTGATCGGGGAAGCCGCGGCGGCCTTCGGGCGCCTCGACGTGCTCGTCAACAATGCCGGCGCCGCAAAGCGAGTGCCCACGGTCGAACTCGACACGGCGGACTGGCGCCGCGTCATGGACATCAACATCACCGCGGCCTTCGTCGGGAGCCGCGAGGCAGCCAAGCACATGGCACGCCAGGGCGCCGGCCGCATCGTCAACGTAGCCTCGATCATGGGACTATCCGGAGGGGGTCTCTACCCCAACGCCGCCTACCACGCTTCGAAGGGGGCGATGGTGAACCTCACCCGCGCGCTCGCGGCGGAATGGGCGACGCAAGGGATCAGGGTCAACGCGATCGCGCCCACCTTTCTCAGAACGAAGCTCACCGAGAAGCTCCGCGAGGACCTTGCCATGGTCGCCGCCATCGAGCAGCGCACGCCGATGGGCCGCTTCGCCGAGCCGGAGGAGATCGCACCGGGAATCCTCTATCTCGCCACCCGTGCCTCGGCCATGGTCACCGGCCACACGCTCGCCATCGACGGCGGCTGGCTCGCGATCTGAGGCGCGCCTTGGTCACACCGTTCGTCTTTCAGGGATCGCCGCAGCGCGTCGTCTTCGGAAGCGGCACCATCGCCCAGGCCGGCGCGGAGGCGCAGCGGCTCGGCATCCGGCGCCCCCTGGTCCTGGCGACGCCGGGCCACCGCGCCGAGGCCGAGGCGCTGGCCGCGCGCCTTGGCGAGGGTGCCGCGATCTTTGCCGGCGCCAGGATGCATACGCCGATCGAGGTGACGGAAGAGGCGCTGGCGCTGGCCCGCGGTCACGGTTCGGACGGCACGGTCGCCATCGGCGGCGGTTCCACCATCGGTCTCGGCAAGGCGATCGCGCTCCGTACCGACTTTCCGCAGATCGCGATCCCCACGACCTATGCCGGCTCGGAGATGACCGATCTTCTCGGCGAGACCGACAAGGGCGAGAAGCGCACCCGGCGAGACCCAAAGATCCGCCCTGAGACCGTAATCTATGACGTCGACCTCACGCTCACCCTGCCCACTCGCCTATCCGCGAACTCGGGCATGAACGCCATCGCCCACGCCGTGGAAGGGCTCTACGCGCGCGACGGCAACCCGATTCTCCGCCTCATGGCCGAGGAAGGCATTCGCGCCCTTGCCGCCGCCCTCCCCCTGATCGTCCGCGACCCGCGCGACCGGGACGCGCGAAGCGACGCGCTCTACGGCGCCTGGCTTTGCGGAACGGTGCTCGGCGGCGCCGAGGTTGCGCTTCACCACAAGCTCTGCCACGTGCTCGGCGGAGCGTTCGCCCTGCCCCATGCCGAGACCCATGCGGTGATCCTGCCACACGCCGTCGCCTACAATACCGAGGCGGTGCCGGACGCCATGGCGCGCGCCGCCCGGGCTCTCGGCGGCAACAACGCCGCCGAGGCCCTGTTCGATCTCGCCCTCGCCACCGGCGCAGCGACGGCGCTCCGCGATATCGGCATGCCGGAGGACGGCATCGAGCGGGCGGCCGACCTCACCATCTCCAATCCCTACTGGAACCCGCGGCCGCTCGAGCGCGACGCGATCCTGACGCTGCTCCGCGATGCCTGGCACGGGAGGCGACCGCGCTCGCCGGCGGTGCCCGTGTAAAGGACGGCGCCGAGTCCGCAAGTTGCGCTCCTGCGATTGACACGACCGCATCGATGGGGGACGACCACACTCATGGACACCGCTCTCGCCCGCAAAGCCCAGTCGACGCTTGCCGAGCTCACCGGCTCAGGCCTTTACAAGACCGAGCGACCGCTGGCCGGTCCGCAGGGCGGCCACATCGACGTGGCCGAAAAAGGCCGGCAGCGCACGCTCCTCAACCTCTGCGCCAACAACTATCTCGGCCTCGCCGACCATCCCGAAATCATCGCCGCCGCCCGGGCAGCCTTCGATACATGGGGGTTCGGCATGGCCTCGGTCCGCTTCATCTGCGGCACCGAAACACTGCATCTGCGGCTGGAGAGAGCGATCGCAGACTACCTCGGAAAGGACGACGCAATCCTTTTCGCCGCCTGCTTCGACGCCAATGGCGGACTGTTCGAGGCGTTGCTCGGCGAGGAGGACGCGGTGATCTCCGATGCGCTCAACCACGCCTCGATCATCGACGGGATCCGGCTCTGCAAGGCAAAACGTTATCGTTTCCAGAACCGCGACATGAACGAACTCGAGGACCGGCTCAAGGAGGCCGACCGGAACGGCGCCAAGGTCAAGATGATCGCCACCGACGGCGTCTTCTCGATGGACGGATATGTCGCCGACCTGGTCGCGATCTGCGACCTCGCCGAGCGCTACGGAGCGGTGGTAATGATCGACGATTGCCACGCCACCGGCCACCTCGGCGAGAAGGGTCGCGGCACGCCGGCACTGACCGGCGCCGGAACCCGCGTCGACATCATCACCGGCACCCTCGGCAAGTCGCTCGGCGGCGGCATCGGCGGATTCATCGCCGCCAGCCAGCCGATCATCGACCTTCTCCGCCAGAAGGCACGGCCCTATCTCTTTTCCAACAGCCTGCCCCCGCCGGTCGTCGCCGGCGCGATCAAGGCGATCGAGATCGCCGAGGCGGCGGACGACCGTCGCGCGCTGCTCGCCGACCATGCGCGGCGCTTCCGCTCGCGCCTCGCCGCGGCGGGCTTCGACCTCCTTCCCGGCGCGACGCCGATCATCCCGGTGATGCTGGGCGAGGCGGAGCTCGCGCAGAAGATGGCGCGTGCGCTCGACGAGCGCGGCGTCTACGTCGCCGGCTTCTTCTATCCCGTCGTGCCGATGGGCAAGGCGCGCATCAGGACCCAGATGTCGGCGGCGCTCACCCCGGCCGACATCGATACGGCCGCCGACGCCTTCGTCGACGCCGGCAAGGCGCTCGGAGTCATCCAATGAGGAATTCGATGAAGGCACTCGTCAAGCTCAAGCCGGAGCCGGGTCTGTGGCTCCGCGACGAGCCGGTGCCGGAAATCGGCGAGGACGACGTGCTGATCCGCGTCCGACGGACCGGGGTCTGCGGCACGGACCTCCACATCTACAACTGGGACGACTGGGCAAGCCGGACCGTGCCGGTGCCGATGATCATCGGACACGAGTATGCCGGTGAAGTGGCGGCGGTCGGGAGCGATGTACGCAACATCAAGGTCGGACAGCGCGTCTCGGGCGAGGGTCACGTTATCGGCATGCGGAGCCGCGCCGCCCGCGCCGGTCGCTTTCATCTGGACCCGGAGACGCGGGGGGTGGGGGTCAACATTCCCGGCGCCTTCGCCGAGTACGTCCGTATCCCGGCGTTCAACGTCGTGCCGCTGCCCGACGAGGTCGACGACGAGATCGGCGCGATCCTCGACCCGCTCGGCAACGCAGTCCACACCGCCCTTTCCTTCGACCTCGCCGGCGAGGACGTGCTGATCACGGGCGCCGGGCCGATCGGCATCATGGCGGCTGCGGTTGCCCGCCATGTCGGCGCGCGCCATGTGGTGATCACCGACGTGAACCCGGTACGGCTCGAGCTGGCGGCGCGCGTCGCCGATGTCGTGCCGGTCAACGCCAGCGACGAGGACCTCGGCGCGGTGATGAGCCGGCTCGGCATGAAGGAGGGCTTCGACGTCGGACTCGAGATGAGCGGCGTTCACGCCGCGCTCGACCAGATGCTCGACCATCTCGTCGTCGGTGGTCGGGTCGCGCTTCTCGGCATCCCGTCGAGGCCGGCGCCGCTCGATCTCAACAAGATCATCTTCCACCAGATCACGGTGAAGGGCATCTACGGACGGGAAATGTTCGAGACCTGGCACAAGATGCTGGCAATGCTCGAAAGCGGCCTCGATGTCCGCAAGGTGATAACCCACCGCCTTGCCTATTCGGATTTCGAGACGGCCTTTGCCGTCATGAGGAGCGGCGAGTGCGGCAAGGTGGTGCTTTCGTGGTAGGCCCGGTCAGTATTCCTTCTCATAAGTGAGGCCGACGCTGCCTTCGCCGTTGGCCGCGCCTTCGATCTGGGCCTTCAGGTTCTTGGTGAGGTCGACGTCAAGGGTGACGCGGCTCGTGCCGTCGGTTTCCGTTTGCACGCCGACGCGGACATTGTCGGTGAGCTGCTTGCCGAGAGTGACGGTGGTGCCACCCTCGGCATTCTGATCGATGTCGAGATCGTCGAGGCCGACGGTGCGGCGAACGCGAGCGAACAAACCTCCGTCGCGGCCATAGGCTCCGGAGAATTCGGCCACCGCATCGACCAGCCGGATCACCTGGAAGGCCGAAAGAGAGCCGATGCTCTTGCCGAAGAGCAGGCGCGAGATGATCTCCTCCTCGGGCAGCGAGGGTGACGAGGTCAAGCTGATGTCGGGATCGTTTGCCGGCCCGGTAACGTGCACGGTGGCCGTGATCTGCGGCGCGACGGTGGTCGCCTCGAAGTCGAGAACGGGGTCGAGATCGCCCTCGAAGGTGAGGGTGCCGCGCGAGAAGTCGAAGCGGCGACCCAGCACCTGGATCCGTCCGCGCCGCATCTGGAACGCGCCGACCGGCTGCGGATTTCCGGTCGTCCCCGCGATGCGGAGCGACCCGCCCATCTCGGCATCGAGGCCGAAGCCGCGGACATAGATGACGTTGGTGCTGGTGACGGTGATGTCGAGATTGAAGCCGCCGCTTCGGCCGCCGCCCCTCGGCGGCGGGGCGCCGGGCCGGTGGAGTATCGACATCGGCGGGACAAAGCCGGGCGCGGTGTGGACGTGCTCCACCGCAATCGGCGGGCCGCCGCCGAAGCTGTCGGGGAGCAAGATCTGGGTCCTCCCGAGATCGACGCGCCCGGCGATGGTGCCGCCGCCCGTGGCGGGGCCGGTGAGGGTGAGATCGGCGCTGAAGTTGGCGTTGACCATCTCCCCGTCGAGGTAGCGGCCGTTGCGGACGCGGATGGTCAGGTCGGCCGGGAAGCCCGCCATCGGATCGACGCGGAGCGACCCGGCAATGGTGAGATCGCCGCCCTGGGTCAGCCGCCCGGCGAGGCGTTCGATCCGCGCGGTCTGACCGTCGAAACGGATGCGACCGTTGATGGCGGCGACGCCGATGCCATTGCTTGCGTGGGCCACGCGCGCTTCAACCAGGTCGAAGGTGCCGTTGACCGAGGGTCGGCGGGTCGAGCCGGTCACGGCCAAATCGAGCCGAACCTGGCCGGCCACGGCAACGTCACCCGACTCCATGGGAATGATACCGAGCGGTGCGGTGCCCTGAGCCCGCACGTTCAGGCCGGCACCGGAGAACGGCACCGTGCCGGTGACGGTGAGCGCAACGCCGCTCCCGCCGAGACCCGCCTCGATGGTGGTGGCGCGGCTTGTGCCGGCACCGCTCGCGTCGAGCGCGAGACTTGGCACACCGGCATTGCGCATCGCGGCGACGCTGAACCCGGCCCAGTTCACCTGCCACACGATCCGCGGACTGGCCGGCGTCCCTGTGGCGGTGAGGCTGCCGGAGATCGTCCCTTGGGCACCGAGGCCGGGCGAGAACCGGTCGGCGAAGGCCCCGGAGACGTTGTTGACGGCGATCTCGAGATCGATCTCCGATCCGACCGACCCACTCACGGTCACATTGCCTCCCCCGAGCGAGAGGTTGACGCCCGAGATGGTGGTGGTGCCCCCAGCGAGCCGGATCGTACCGGGGGCCGAAACGTTCAGCGGAAAGCCGAACGCGGTGCCGGAGAGCCGCATCACGCGGATGACCTCCGCTCCCTCCTCGTCGGCGAGGGTGCCGGCACCGGCCAGCGTCAGGTCCGGGCCTTTGGCCGATGCCTCGAACTCCGTGAGGCCGCCCTCGACAGAGGCCGTGACGTTTGCCGTATCGAGGCGAACGCCGGCGACGTCGATCCCGCGCGCCTCCGCATTGCCGCGGATCATCGGGATTCCAAACGCATTCTCGATCTGAACCTGCCCATCGACGCGCGCGACGGCGAACGAGGGCATAGCGACGTCATTGCCGTTGAAGGCAACGGAAACCGACTGGCGCTCGCCATCGGGCGTGAAGACGATCCGGCCCTGCGCCGCGCCGGTCGCCTCGGTGAGCAGGATCGCGCCAAGCGAGGTAAGGTTCGGGGCGACCACGTCGAGGCTGCCCGCGAGCAGCCCGGCAGGCGTGCGCTCAATGGCACCCGCAATGCGGTTCTCGCCGACCGCGAGGTTGACCTCCGGGAAGGACAGGCCGCCGCTTCCGGCGACCTCGGCCCGCGCCGTGCCATTGAGCGGATGGCCGGCAAAGTTTCCCGCGAGCGTCAGCACACCATCCCAGCCGCCGCCGTCCGTCGGCGCGGCCTCGAAGCGGACCGATGCGCCGGCAACTTTCTGGTCGAGGATCATCCCGTCGGCAACGATCACGGTCGCGTCCACCGACGGGCGCACCAGCGTGCCGTCGATCCGGGCGTTGAACTCGGCGGCGCCGGTCGATTGCGCCGCGAGAGTCGAGAGGTCGGCGATGCTGCCGTCGAAGACCCCCTCCACGGCGTCGCCCTCGAGCGAAAGTCTGCCGGTCGCGGCGAGCCCGCTACCCTCGACGACGACGTCGGAAAAGGCCACCCTCCCCTCCTGACCCGTGGTGACCTTCGCGGCAAGCGTCGTTTCGCCGGAGAAGAGCCGCGCCAGCGCCGGGTGATCCAGATCGAGCGCGGTCGAGCGCCCGGCGACGGCAAGCTCGATGCCGTCGCCGGAGAGCGGCACGGCGCCGGTGACGGTAAGCGCAAGACCGCCGCCGGTCGCCTTCGCGTCGATCGACGTCGCCGTCCGATCGCCCTCGCCCCGCGCCGTCACGGCGAGCGGCGGCAGGCCGATCGACTCCGTCGCCTCGACCGCGAAGTCCGTCCAAGCCGCCTCCCAGGCGAACGCCGGCGCGTCGGGTGCGCCGGTGACGGTGGCGCCGCCGGAAATGACGCCGTCGGCATCGAGGTCCGGCACGAACACATTGACGATGGAGGCGTCCACCTCGTTCGCCGCAAGGCGGAGATCGAAGGCGGGCGAGATGATGCCGTCGACCGTCACCTCGCCGCCCCCGGCCGCAAGGCGCACGCCGGTTACGCGAGTCTCGCCGTCGGCCATCAGGATCGAGGCCGGTTCCGCGAGGTCGACGGGGAAGCCGAAGGCCGAGCCTTCGAGCGAGTCGATGCGGAGCGTCTCCCCGCCTTGATCCGCGCCCCCGAAGCTGCCGCTGCCGGTGAGCGTGAGGTCGGGTCCCGCGGCCGCGGCGGTGAAGCGCGTGGCATCATCCGACACCTCGGCCGTCACCATGGCCGTGTCGATGACGAGCCCGCCGACGCTCACCGAGCCGAGGTCGGCACGGCCGCCGATCCGCGGCACGCCGAACAGGTCGGCGATCTGCATCGTGCCCTCGACATGACCGGCGGTCACGCTCTCGACCGCGACATCACGCCCGGCGAAACTCACGGTGAGATCCTGACGACCCGCTTCCGCCGCGAAAGTGGCGCGGGCGGAGGCAGCGCCGGTCGCCTCGACAAGCGCCACCGCGGCAAGCGTCGCAAGGTTCGATGCTTCGACGTGGAGCGATCCGGACAGAAGCCCCTCACCGGCGGCAGCAAGCGCGCCCGTGATCCGGTTCTCCGCGACGGTGAGATCGATGGCCGGGAAGGCCACTCGACCGCGAGCGACGCCGACCCGCGCGGTACCCGCGAGGGGCAGGTCGGCGAGCGAGCCGCCGAGGGTGAGCGTCCCCTGCCAGCCGCCGTCCGCCGGCGCGCCCTTTAGGCGCACCGAGGCATCCGCGATGGGCTGGTCGAGCAGCACCCCCTCCGCGACGGTCACCGTCATGTCGACGTCTGGCGCATCGATCTCGCCGGTGACGCGCGCCGCGACGTCGGCTGCGCCGGTCGTCCCTTCCGCAACCACGCCGAGATCCGCCACCCGTCCGTTCACGGTCGCATCGACCGTATGGCCGTCGAGGGATGCGGATCCGGTCAGCGCCAGTTGCGCGCCCTCCAGGGCGAGGTCGGTCAGCGCGATCCCCGCCTCGGCAGCGTCGGTGACGGTCGCGGACAGGCGGGGCTCGGGACCGAGGAGCCGCGTCACGAGTGCGTCGCCGCCAGCAAGGCCGTCGCCCCGCGCTTCGACCCGGAGCGACAGACCCTCGCGGCCGGTAAAGCGGCCTTCGGCGGAGGCCGAAATGCCTCCGCGGAGGGCCTGCTCGAACAGGCCGGCGAGCTGTGCGATGTCGGCGAAAGCCGCCTCGGCTCGGCCCGTGACCTCGCCGGCCGACACGGTTCCGGCATAGGTCACCCTGCCGCCGGCGATGTCGAGCGCGGCCGTGGCTTCTGCGTGCATCGTGTCGAGGTCGAGCTCGCCGTTGGCGGTGGCGACCAGCGGCGTCGCGGCGCCGCCCGGGATTGTCCGGCCGGCGACGTCAACCGCGTCGGCCTCGGCCCGGAACGCAAAGGGAAGTATACGATCGGCGAGCGGGTTCTTCCCGTCGGCTTCGACCGCGAGCGAGAAGCCGATCGCCGGCGCCGAGACCCCGTCGAGCGACAGGCCGGTGGTGCGGCCGATCAGATCGAGCCGCGTCACACCGCCGGCGGGCGCGATGCGGCCAGACACGTCGAGGCTGCCGAAGGCCAGCGACTCGCCGCCAAGCGGGACGACGAATTCCCCTCCGCCGGGCTTTGCCGCCTCCATGCGGAGCGCAAGGTCGGTCGAAGCGCCGCCGAAGGCGCCGGAAGCCTCGGCGCGAATCGTGCCCGAGACGAAGCGACCCTCGTGGACCGTGACCTGCGGCAGGACTTCGCCCGCGTCGCGCGCCCACTCCGCATCGACCGATACCCGGATCGCGCCCGAAAGGAAATCGGCGAAGGCCGGCGGGACAAGCTCGGCGAGGTCGCCCTCACCCGTAACCGTCAACCGATGCCCGTTGTTGGCGGCCGGCGTCAGCGCGAACTCGCCGCTGAAACGGGCATCGCCGTCGGAGGTCAGCGAGAGCGAGCCATCGAAGGCGCCACCGTCAAGGCCGGTCTTGGCGACAAGGCGGTAGGCGGGACCGCGGTCTCGGCCCATGAGCCCGAGCAGGATTCCGTCGGCGGCCTCCTCCAGCGTCGCGTCGACCACCAGACGGGCGTCGCCGGTAGAACGCGCGACGACGGCCGTGAGCGAGCCCAGTCGGCCATCGATCCGCTTTGCCTCGACACGGGCATCGATGCCGCCGTCGCGTGTGGTGGCGACAGCTCCGGCCACGCCGAGCGTTGCCGAATGCCCGATCAGCCCCTGGCCGAGCTCAAGTCGTGCAATGGAAATTTCACGGGCGACAAGCGGCAGAAGCGTACCCGTGCCGTCGCCGTTATCCGGCGGCAGCACCGGCTCGCGAAATACCGCGATCCGCCCGGCGCTCAACGTGTCGAATGCGATCGTGCGGCTGAGCAGGCCGCGGATTGAGACCTCGGCCGAGAGGCCCTCGATTTCGGCGAACGGGCCTTTCGCGTCGGCAACCACGATCCGGCCCGCCCCGAAGGAGAACGGGGGCCAGCCGGACAGGCGCTCGATTGACAGCGACAGGCCGCTTCCGGCCGCCGCCCGCTCGACGAGAGAGGCGACGACCGCCCGCCCCGGCGGAGTCGCGACGAACAGGAGCACAAGGCCGACGACGAGGACCAGCGCTGCAATGAAGTAGAGGAGGAGGCGGATGGCGCGGATCATCGCGGAGGATTCCCCTCAGAACGCCTGGCCGAGGCCGACATAGAGCGCCACCCAGGAATCGTCCTTGTCGGGCTCGAGCGGGAATGCGAGATCGACGCGGAGCGGCCCCACGGGGGTCAGATAGCGCACGCCCCCGCCTAGGCCAAATTTGAGGTTGTCGATTTCCGGCCAGAGCGAGGCATAGGCGTTGCCGGCATCGACGAAAGCCACGACACCAAGCGAATTGCTCACCCGGTAACGAAGCTCGGCGGACGCGGCGAACAGGCTCTTGCCGCCGATCAGATCGCCCTTCCGGTTCTTGGGCGCTAGACTCTGATAGGCATAGCCGCGGACGGTCCCCGGGCCGCCGGCATAGAGCCGGTCATAGGGCGGCACGTCGCGGATGCTGTCGGCGGTAATCACCGCCCCCTGCACCCGCCCGGCGAGAACGAAGCGCCGGTCGGCGTCAATCGCCCGGTAGATCGAAAAGTCGTTGGAGAATGTCGCGAACGCGTTCTCCTGATTGAAATCGTAGGCCGGCGCCGCCGAGAAGAAGTTGCGGAAACCCGTGGTCGGATCGAGCTTGTTGTCGCGCCGGTCCCAGTCGAGAGACCCCTTGAGCGTCGCGATCAGGTATTGGTCCGCCACCTGAACCGCGTCTTCAACGTCCGCCTGTTGGATCTCGAAGCTGAGGCCGCCGGCGAGCGTATCGGAGAACTCCTGGGTGAGACCGGTTTCCACCTCGGCCGCCGTCACCCGGTATGCATCGGTCGTATCGCGGTAGTAGGCGCCGCGGAGCGTGAAGTCGGTCATCGCACCGATCACCGCCGGCTTCCAGAAGGTGGTAGCGAGGCTGTAGTCGGAGTCGGTCAGATCGCCCTCGAAAACCCGCGAGACGGACGCATCGAACCGCAACCGCTCGGCGCCGCCGAAAAGGTTGCGGTGCATCCAGTAGACATTGGCGCCGAGGCCATAGACGTTGTCGTAGTTGACGCCGAAGCCGATGACCCGCCGTTTGGCTTCGCTCACCTCGATGGTGATCGGGATCGTTCCGTCGGGATCGAGGCTGTCACCGGTGATCACCCGGACGCTTTCGAACACACCGAGGTCGCGAAGGCGTCGCTCGGCCCGGCCGGTGATGTCGGAAGAGTAGATGCGTCCAGGCTCGATGCCGGCGCGCCGACGAACGAGAATCGGCTCGACCCGGTCGGTGCCGACGATTTCGATCCTGCCGAAATCAGCCGCCGGTCCCGGTTCGACCCTGAGCGAGACATCGAGAATGCGGCTTCGGTGGTCGGCGACGATATCGCGTTGCGTCACCTCCGCGAGCGGATGGCCGACCCGACGCCAGCCATTGGCAATCGCGGTTTCGGCCGCGACGATGGTGTCCGAATCGGCAAGCCCTCCGCTCACCAGCCCGAGCTTTTCAAGCGATACGCCGGGTGGAAGCGGGGCGGCTTGAATGGCGCCGAAATAGAACGGCTCGCCGGTCGTGACGGTGACGTGGATGGGGACCGGGCGTGCGCTCACCGTATCGAACGGGTTGAACGATTCGAGCGGGCGTCCATCGACCGTGATTGCGATCTCGCCGGCGTAGAGCGCCTCGCGATAGAGCGCCGCGGTCAGGCGGCCGACGTCGGACCTGGCGCGGGCGAGAAGGCCGACGATGCCGGATGGCGGCTCGCGGCGCAGCGCATGGAGATTCGACGAACTGCGGATGCGCCTCTGCTCGCTCCTCGTGCCGCCGATGAAGGTGAACTCGACCGTGTAGGGAAGCGGGTCCGGAACTTCGTCGCGGTCGCGGCGGGTGAAGGGCCAAATGCCGAACGACGGCGTGACCGATCCCACGCCCACCGCAAGGGCGAGCGCCAGGGCAATCACGGCACGGCCAGCACTCGCTCGGCGCAAGGCGTCAAACATCCCCGTGCGTGCGCGCCCCCCGGAGCCCCACGCATTCGATCCCGCATATACAGCCGGTGCAACTTGCCGGCGTATGCTGAAGGAAAAGTATATCCTTAAATTCCAATGATTTGTGCCGACAGAGGCATTTGTTGGACGCGCGACGGACAGCGCGCGGCCTCCACTGCACCGCGAGTGCGGTTCCTTCGAAATCACGGCGCGCAGGTCTCCACGATCCCAATTGAAGACATCAGCGTAATGTACTGAAGGGATTGTATTTTTTAAGAATTGCGACGCCGCTTTACCACGCTCTTTCTGGAGCCGCCGGTCGCATTCCGCCATCTTCGAAAACATCAGCCGCCGCGGAACAAGCCTGGCGCGAAAGCGGCCAGCACGCGGCCTCACCCGACACAAAGGACGACTCCAATGCACAAGCGACGTGCCGCGCTCACTGTGGCGCTCTTTTCCACCGCCTCGCTCCTCGCCTTCGCCGCCGCGGCCCATGACGATGATCGGCGCACCGAACTCTACAAGCCGGGGGTGACCTTTGCCTCGGAAGAGCCGACGATGCCGGCCTCGGACGGTTCGAGTCGCCCGCCGCTCTACACGGGCCTTGGCGACGGGTCCTACCCGGTCACGACGGCGAACGCCGAAGCGCAGGCCTACTTCGACCAGGGCCTGAAGCTCGCCTGGGCCTTCAATCACGCCGAGGCACGCCGGGCCTTCCTCGAGGCGCAGCGGCTCGATCCAAACTGCGCCATGTGCTTCTGGGGCGAAGCCTTCGTCCTCGGCCAGAACATCAATGACGGCATGCGGCCGGAAGCGATCGCACCCGCCCATGCGGCGCTGTCGCGGGCGCTAGCCCTCGCGCCGCAGGCGACCGCGAAGGAGCAGGCGCTGATCAACGCGCTCGCCAAACGCTACTCCGCCGATCCCGACGCCGACCGCGCCGCGCTCAATAGCGCCTGGGCCGATGCAATGCGCGCGGTGGCCAAGTCATATCCCGGCGACGTCGACATCCAGGTGATCTTCGCCGATGCGCTCATGAACCTGCAGCCATGGGACTACTGGGAGGCCGACGGCAAAACCCCGAAAGGAAATGGCGGCGAGATCGTCGCCACGCTGGAGAAGGCGCTGGAGCTCAACCCCAGGCATCCGGCGGCGGCACACCTTTACATCCATGCGGTCGAGGCGTCGTCCACCCCGGAACGGGCGGAGCCCTATGCCGACCTCCTGCGCGGTGCCACACCCGCCGCCGGCCACCTCGTCCACATGCCGGCGCACATCTACGCCCGCGTCGGCCGGCATGCCGATTCGCTTGCGGTGAACCGCGAGGCGGTCGCCGCCGACGAGGCGATGCTCGTGCAGATGGGCGACTCCGCAAGCCCGCTCTACCGCTATGGGTACTATCCGCACAACGTCCATTTCCTGCTCGTCGCAGCGCAAATGTCGGGCGCGCGGGACGACGCGCTCGAGGCGGCGGCCAAGCTCGGCACGATCACCTCGGACGCGGTGTCGGACGAGCTCGCCTGGGTCCAGGCGATCAAGACCGCCCCCTATTCGGCCGCAGCGATGTTCGCAGCGCCGGAGGCGATCGCGGAGATGCCTGATCCGGGCGACCGCTTCCCCTTCGTCAAGGGCTATTGGCATTACGCCCGCGGCGTCGGGCTGGCGCAGATCGGCGCGGTCGAGGAAGCCGCCGACGAAGCGGCGGCGATCGGGGCGCTGATCGAAAAGGCGGACTTCGCCGCGCTGGAGGCACAGTATCTTCCGGCCGACATCATCCTCGGCATCGCGAAGAACATCGTCGAGGCCCGGATCGAACAGGCCGAAGGAAACCTCGAAGCCGCCGAGACGAAGCTCCGCGCGGCGATCGCACTCGAAGATTCCATCGCCTACATGGAGCCGCCCTACTGGTACTACCCGGTGCGACAGACGCTCGCCGCCAACCTCTACCTTCAAGGGCGCTACGCCGAGTCCGCCGCGACCTTCCGAGAGGCTCTCGCGCGGCTCCCGAAGAATGGCTGGGCGCTATGGGGACTGATGCAGGCCGAGATGAAGGCCGGCGATCCCAACGCCGCGGAGACCAAGCGGCAGTTCGAGGCAGTGTGGCTCGGCGACAGGTCGCAGCTTGCGATCGAACGGCTCTGACAACAACTGCCAGCGGGGGCGGCGGCAACGCCGCTCCCGCGAACGGCTAGCGCGACAGCGTCCGCGCCACCGCGCGCTTCCACCCGGCGTAGAGGGCCTCGCGCTCCGCCGGCCGCATCTTCGGCTTGAACCGTCGTTCGGATCGCCAGGTCTTCGCAAACTGCCCGGTTGACGGATAAAGGCCGGCGCGAAGACCGGCGAGATAGGCGGCACCCAAGGCCGTCGTCTCCAGCACCTTCGGCCGGTCGACCGGCGCGCCGAGGATGTCGGCCAGAAACTGCATGGTCCAGTCCGACGAAACCATGCCGCCGTCGACGCGGAGGACCGTGCTTGCCGTGGCGGCGTCTTCCCAGTCGCCGCGCATGGCCTCGAGGAGGTCGCGGGTCTGGAACGCAACCGACTCGAGCGCGGCCCGGGCAATCTCTGCGCGGGTCGTGCCGCGGGTGATGCCGAAAATCGCGCCGCGCGCCTCCGCGTCCCAGTGCGGTGCACCGAGGCCGACCAAGGCCGGCACGAAGTAGACGCCGTGGCCGGCATCCACTTTCCGGGCAAGCGCCTGCGTCTCGGGGGCCCGCTTGATGATCTGCAATCCATCGCGAAGCCACTGAACCGCCGCGCCCGCGACAAAGATCGAGCCCTCGAGCGCATAAGTGCGCTTGCCGTCGAGCTGGTAGGCGATGGTGGTGAGGAGCCGGTTGCGCGACGTGACCGGACGGTCGCCCGTATTGAGCAGCGCGAAGCAGCCCGTGCCATAGGTCGACTTGAGCATTCCCGGCTCGAAGCAGGCCTGCCCGACGGTCGCCGCCTGCTGGTCGCCGGCGACGCCGAGGATCGGTATCGCCGCTCCGAGGATACCGGGCTCCGCCACGCCGAAATCGGCGGCGCAGTCGCGGGCCTCAGGAAGGACCGCCCGGGGCACGTGGAAGACGCGGAGAAGCTCGTCATCCCAGACCCCGTCGTGGATGTTGAACAG
The DNA here is from genome assembly GCA_035699585.1 of Bauldia sp. Lineage (GTDB taxonomy): Bacteria > Pseudomonadota > Alphaproteobacteria > Rhizobiales > Kaistiaceae > Bauldia. The sequence goes on along the minus strand of DASSPO010000334.1, from coordinate 6,949 downwards.
CATCGTCCGCGAGGCGTTGGTGGCATCAGTGGCGTGCACCTTGCCGCCCGTGAGGCGCCAGATCAGGAACGCGTCGATTGTGCCAAAGGCGAGCTCGCCGCGCTCCGCCCTCTCGCGCGCGCCTTTGACGTGGTCGAGGAGCCAGGCGAGTTTGGTGGCAGAGAAATACGGATCGAGCAGGAGGCCGGTGCGCGTCGTCACCTCGAGCTCGATGCCGGCCTTGCGAAGCGCCGCGCAGGCATCCGCCGTGCGGCGGTCCTGCCAGACGATCGCGGGGTGGATGGGCTTCCCGGTCTTACGGTTCCACACCACCGTGGTTTCACGCTGGTTGGTGATGCCGATGCCGGCGACCGCCGACGGCTTCACCTTGGCCTTGCGCAGCGCGGCCCTGCAGGTCGAAACCACGGTCTCCCAGATCTCCTCCGGGTCGTGCTCGACCCAGCCGGGTTTGGGGAAATGCTGGCGGAACTCCTTCTGGGCGACCCCGACGATCCTCATCCGCGCGTCGAAGACGATCGCGCGCGACGAGGTCGTGCCCTGATCGATGGCAAGGATGTGGGAGGCCATTGCGTCTTCAGACCCAGCGGAAGACGACGAAGGCATAAACGATGGCGATGCCGAGCGGCACCCAAAGCGGCGGCCCGAAGAAGCCGAGCCAGGCGAGGAAGATGAAGGCCGAGCCGAGAAGCGAGATGAAGAGGCGGTCGCCGCGTGTCGTGTCGAGGCCGAGGATGCCGCGGCGCGGCGCCCCGCCCGGCGAGTAGACCTCCCAGATCGTCATGGCGACCAGGCAGGCAAGGATGAAGGCGAAGAACGCCGCCGTCGGCCAGGTCCACGCCATCCACGAGATGAGGTCGGTGCCCTGCATTGCCCCTCCTTAACCTCCCCCATGAGGGGAGGTCGAAATTCGCGGAGCCGAAGGCGAAGTGAATTCCGGGAGGGAGTGCTTTGCGGCCAACTTTGTTAACCCCCTCCCGAAACTGCCTTCGCTTTGCTTCGGCAGCTTCGACCTCCCCTCAACGGGGAGGTTCAAGCATGCGCTGAAGTCGTCTCGAACCACCTGCACGGCGTCACCGTCAGACCCGGCCGAGGGCGAAGCCCTTGGCGATGTAGTTGCGCACGAAATAGATGACGAAGGCGCCCGGGATCAGCGTCAGCGAGCCGGCGGCGGCGAGCAGGCCGAGCTCGTAGCCCGAGGTGCTCGCCGTCCGCGTCATCGTCGCGGCGATCGGCTTGGCCTCGACCGAGGTCAGCGTCTTTGCGAGCAGCAGCTCGACCCACGAAAACATGAAGCAGAAGAAGCAGGCGACGCCGATACCCGCTGCGATGGTCGGCATGAAGATGCGGAAGAAGAAGCGCCAGAACGAGTAGCCGTCGACATAGGCCGTCTCGTCGAGCTCCTTCGGCACGCCGGACATGAAGCCTTCGAGAATCCACACCGCCAGCGGAATGTTGAACAGCGTATGGGCGAGCGCCACGGCCCACGGCGTATCGAACAGCCCGACGGCGGAATAGAGCTGGAGGAAGGGCAGCGCGAAAACCGCCGGCGGCGCCATGCGGTTGGTGAGCAGCCAGAAGAAGAGGTGCTTGTCGCCAAGGAAGCGGTAGCGCGAGAAGGCATAGGCGGCGGGCAGTGCCACCGACACCGAGAGCACGGTGTTGATCACCACATAGGTCAGCGAGTTGACGTAGCCCATGTACCACGTCGGATCGATGAAGATCTTCTCATAGTTCTCGAGCGTGAAGTTCTGCGGCCAGAGGGTGAAGCTGCCGAGGATCTCGTTGGTGGTCTTGAACGACATGTTGAGGAGCCAGTAGATCGGCAGCAGCAGCCCGACGATGTAGATCGCCGGGATCAGGTAACGGGCGCGAAAGGTCGGGCCGGTCCGCACACGCTGGGCGGTCACGATCCCCACGGCCGGAGCTTCGGATCGGGCGGTCATCGCTTACCTCGCCTCGTTGCGCATCATCAGCGTGTAGAACAGCCAGCTCAGAAGCAGGATGATCAGGAAGTAGATCAGCGACATCGCCGCCGCCGGCCCGAGGTCGAACTGCCCGAGCGCCGCCTTGACGAGATCGATCGACAGGAACGTGGTCGCGTTGCCCGGGCCGCCGCCGGTGAGCACCACCACCTCGGTGTAGATCATGAACGAATCCATGAAGCGGAGCAGGATGGCGATGGTGAGCACGTACTTGAGTTTGGGAAGCTGGATATAGCGGAACACCGCCCAGGGCCGCGCCCCGTCGAACTTGGCGGCCTGATAATAGGCGTCGGGAATCGAGACCAGGCCGGCATAGCAGAGAAGCACTACCAGCGACGTCCAATGCCAGACGTCCATCAGGATCACGGTAAACCAGGCGCCGAACGGCTGGCGGGTGTAGTTGTACTCGATGCCCAGCGCGTTGATGCCGCGGCCGAGGAGGCCGATGTCGGGGAGCGCCATGATGTTCCACATCGCGCCGACCACATTCCACGGGATGAGCAGTGGCAGTGCCATCAGCACCAGGCAGACCGATACCCACGGGCCGCGGCGGGGCATCGATAGCGCGATGATGAGGCCAAGCGGGATTTCGATGAGCAGAACCAGGCCGGTGAAAAGGAGCGAGCGGAGGAGCGCGGCGTGGAAGCGCTCGGAATTGAGCACGTCCTCGAACCACTGGAGCCCCGCCCAGAAGAAGACGTTGTCGCCGAAAGTCTCCTGGACAGAGAAATTCACCACCGTCATCAGCGGGATGATGGCGTTGAACGCGACGAGGAGCACGACCGGGAGGACGAAGAACCACGCCTTCTGATTGACGACCTTGTTCATCGGCGGCTCCTCACGTCACCATCCAGCCGTCTTCGTAGACCTGCGTGTGCGCCGGGTCGAAGCGCAGGTGGGCGCGTCCTTCCGGCACGGTCTCGCTCTCCCGTACCAGCATCTTGATGGTGGTGCCGTTCGCCCGCGTCTCGACGATGCGATAGCGGCCGGCATCGAGCACCTTGACGATATCGACGGGAATCCCCTCCCCGGAGAGGCTCACGAACTCGGGCCGGACGCCGAGCTGAAGCCGTTTTCCGTTGCCCTTCGCCCGGGCGGCGTTCGCCGTCTCGACCGGGTGCCCGGCGAAGATCGCACGGCCGCCCGTCACTTCGCAGGGGAGCACGTTCATGCCCGGCGAGCCGATGAAGTGACCGACGAAGGTGTGGCGCGGCCGCTCGAACAGCTCGACCGGCGTGCCGACCTGAACGATCTCGCCCTCGTTCATCACCACCACCTCGTCGGCGAAGGTGAGCGCCTCGGTCTGGTCGTGGGTGACATAGATCATCGTCCGACGGATGCGCTGGTGCAGCTCCTTGAGCTTGGAGCGGAGCACCCACTTGAGGTGCGGGTCGATGACGGTGAGCGGCTCGTCGAACATGATGACGTTGACATCGGCGCGGACAAGACCGCGACCGAGGGAGATCTTCTGCTTGCCGTCCGCCGTGAGACCCGAGGCGCGCTTGTGGAGCGTCGCATCGAGTTCCAGCATCGAGGCGATCTCGCGGACACGAGCATCCACATCAGGGTTGGGGATGCCGCGGTTGCGGAGCGGAAACGCGAGGTTCGCGTAGACCGTCATCGTGTCGTAAATGACCGGGAACTGGAACACCTGGGCGATGTTGCGCTGCTCCGGCGTCGCGTCGGTCACGTCGCGGCCGTCGAACAGGACGCGGCCTTCGGTCGGGCGAAGCAGCCCCGAAATCAGATTGAGGAGCGTGGTCTTGCCGCAGCCGGACGGGCCGAGCAGCGCATAGGCGCCACCGTCGGAGAGGTCGAGGTTGAGCCGCTTCAGCGCCCAGTCGGCGTCGGAGCGCGGGTCCGCGACGTAGCTGTGGCGAAGATTCTCCAGCGTGATCCTAGCCATAGGCGCCTCCGGCGACGAGGCGGCCGTCGCGATCGAAAAAGAAGCTCTGGTCGACATCGACATAGAGCCGCGCCATCGAGCCGACCTCGAAGGGGTGGATGCCGTGGGACTGGGATACCCAGGTCCGCCCGCCGAGATCGAAATGGACGACGCTTTCCGAACCGGAGAGCTCCGCGATGATCACCCGGCCCTCGACGGCCGCGCCGCCGTCGCGGGCAACCGGACTGATGTGGTGCGGGCGGATGCCGATGGTGTATTCGCCGTCGGGCACGGCCTCGCCCACCCGGCCGGCGGGAAGCCGGATCGCATCGCCGATCATGATCTCCCCGCGCTGCTTTCTCACCTTGGCCGTGTTGATCGGCGGATCGGAAAACACTTCGGCGGTGATCAGGTCGGAGGGATGGCGGTAAGTCTCCGCGGTCGGTCCGAATTGCGTGATCCGCCCCTCGTGAAGGGTGGCGGTGTTCCCGCCGAAGAGCAATGCCTCGGTCGGTTCGGTGGTGGCGTAGACGACGATGCGGTGACCGCCCTCGAAGAAGCGCGGCAGCTCGTCGCGAAGCTCTTCGCGAAGCTTGTAGTCGAGATTGGCGAGCGGTTCGTCGAGAAGGATCAGGTCCGAGTCCTTGACCAGTGCACGGGCAATCGCCGTCCGTTGCTGCTGGCCGCCGGACAGCTCGGCCGGACGTCGGTTGAGCATCGGCGTAAGGCGGAGAAGCTCGGCGGTCTTGCCGACCCGCTTCTTGATGTCCGCCTCCGGCGTGCCCGCCACGCGAAGCGGCGAGGCGATATTCTCGAAGACGGTGAAGTTCGGATAGTTGATGAACTGCTGGTAGACCATGGCGACGTTCCGCTTCTGCACCGGGACGCCGCGCACGTCCTTACCGCGAAAAAGCACCTCGCCGCCGGTCGGCGGAATCAGGCCGGCCATGATCTGCATCAGCGTCGTCTTGCCGGCGAGCGTCGGCCCGAGAAGGATGTTGAACGACCCCTCTTCGAGCACGAGGCTGGTGTCGCCGATGTAGAGATCGGCGCCGACGCGGTAGGTCACGTTCCTGAGCTCGAGGGCCATGGCTCGGCCTGCGTTTCCTTCCCGGGTTTCCACTTCTCGCTTTCTGGCGGAAATCCCTCCGGAACGTACGCATTACCGTACGCCCCGGAGGGACGGTCTGTCGACCCGGCGCTATTGGTTGGTCCAGCGCTGGATCAGGTCATCATAGGCGATGGTCTCGCCCTGGGGCTTCTCGTTCTCCAGCTTGGCCGCCGGCCCGTTCGGCTTGCCGAGCCATTCCGAGGGATCGACCTCCGGATTGAGCCGCGGGCCGCAACCGCCGGAGGTCTTGTTGGCTTCGTCGGCGGCCTGCATGCGGGCCATGATGTCGTCCATTTCCGCGGCGAGGCGGTCCATGGCCTCCTGCGGGGTGAACGCACCCGAGTTCACGTCGCCGATCTGCTGCCACCAGAGCTGGGCCAGCTTGGGGTAGTCGGGCACGTTGATGCCGGTGGGCGTCCACGCCACCCGGTCCGGCGAGCGGTAGAACTCGACGAGACCGCCGAGCTTCGGAGCGCGCTCGGTGAACGACTCGTGATTGATGGTCGAGTCGCGGATGATGGTGAGGCCGACATGGCTCTTCTTGGTGTCCACGGTCTTCGACGTGACGAACTGGGCATAGAGCCAGGCCGCCTTGCGACGATCGACCGGGGTCGAGTTGAAGAGCGTCCACGAGCCGGCGTCCTGGTAGCCGAGCTTCATGCCTTCCTTCCAGTACGGCCCGTGCGGCGAGGGCGCCATCCGCCACAGCGGATTGCCCTGGTCGTCAACGGTGTTGTTGCCTTCCGACTTCGCCTTGACCATGTCCGGCACGAAGGCGGTGTACCAGAAGATCTGCTGGGCGACGTTGCCCTGGGATAGCGCCGGCAGCGACTGGTAGAAGTCGAGGTCGGCGGCGCCGGGCGGCGCGTAGGTGCGGAGCCACTCGTCCCACTTGCGAATGGCGTAGACGGATGCGGGAGCATTGGTCCCGCCGCCGCGCGATACCGAGGCGCCGGCCGGGTTGCAGCTTCCCTCCTCCATGCGGATGCCCCACTCGTCGATCGGACGCCCGTTGGGGAGGCCCGGCGAGGTGGAACCGGCCATCGACAGCCACGCGTCGGTCATACGCCAGCCGAGGTCCGGCGCGCGCTTACCGTAGTCCATGTGGCCGTAGACGCGGACGCCGTCGATTTCCTTCACCTCGTTGGTGAAGAAGTCGGCGATGTCTTCATATGCCGACCAGTCGACCGGAACGCCCAGCTCATAGCCGTACTTGGCCTTGAACCGCTCCTTGAGGTCGGGCCGGTCGAACCAGTCCTTGCGGAACCAGTAGAGGTTGGCGAACTGCTGGTCGGGCAGCTGCCAGATCTTGCCGTCCGGGCCGGTAGTGAAGGAGATGCCGATGAAGTCCTCGATGTCGAGCATCGGGTTGGTGACGTCCTTGCCCTCGCCTTCCATCCAGTCGGTGAGGTTGGTCGCGCTCTGCAGGCGCGAGTGCGTCCCGATGAGGTCGGAGTCGTTGATGTAGGCGTCATACAGATTGCGGTTGGTCTGCATCTGCGTCTGGACCGCCTGCACCACCTCGCCTTCGCCGAGGAGCTGGTGGTTGACCTTGATCCCGGTGATCTCCTCAAACGCCTTGGTGAGCACCTGGGATTCATAGGTGTGCGTCGGAATGGTTTCGGAGAGCACGTTGATCTCCATGCCGGCGAATGGCTTCGCGGCATTGATGAACCATTCCATCTCCTTCAGCTGCTCGTCTCTCGACAGCACCGACGGCTGGAACTCGGAATCGACCCAACGCTCCGCGGCTGCCATGTCCGCGAAGGAGGGGCCGGTCCCGAGCGCTACCAGCAGCGCTGCTGCTGATACCGTGTATCGGATTGACATGATCGCTTCCTCCATGATGGCGCCTGTTTCAGTTCTTCACCGGGACGGCGCGCACCGTTTTCCGTCCCGGCTTTATCGCTGTCCGAGCGCCGCGGGAGCCCGCGTCGCGCAGATCACCGAAGGATGTCCGTGCCGTCGTTG
>DASSPO010000333.1:0-10802 GCA_035699585.1 Bauldia sp. | reverse complement strand
CCAAGAATCGCTGGACCGACGTCATCGAGGTCAACATCAATAACCTCGCGGCGGTCCCTTCGATCATCTTCGGCCTGCTCGGCCTGGCCATCTTCCTCAATTTCTTCGGCCTGCCGCGTTCGGCGCCGCTGGTGGGCGGGCTCGTCCTCGCGCTCCTCGTCCTCCCCACGATCATCATCGCTTCGCGCGCGGCGCTGAAGGCGGTGCCGCCGTCCATCCGCGAGGCCGCCCTGGGCGTCGGCGCCTCGCATCAGCAGGCGGTGTTTCACCACGTTCTGCCGCTTGCCATGCCCGGAATTCTCACCGGCACCATCATCGGCATGGCCCACGCGCTCGGCGAGACCGCGCCGCTTCTGCTTATCGGCATGGTCGCCTTCATCGTCGACGTGCCCTCCGGGGTCACCGACGCTGCGACCGTGCTTCCGGTTCAGATCTTCCTCTGGTCCGATCTTCCCGAGGTCGGTTTCCAGGCCAAGACGTCCGCCGCCATCATCGTGCTCCTGGTGTTCTTGCTGATAATGAATGGCGTGGCCATCCTGTTGCGCAAGCGTTTCGAGCGTCGCTGGTAGGAGTTGGGAGAGTGACCATGAACGACACGACCATCACCGACTCCACGGCCACCGCGGTGGCTGCGACTGCCGGCCTCGCCAGGGCGAGCGGCGAGCCGGGCGTCAAGGTCCATGCCGCCAATGTCGATGTGTTCTACAACGAAAAGCATGCGCTCAAGAACGTCTCGATCGATATTCCCGAACGGAGCGTCACAGCCTTCATCGGTCCCTCCGGCTGCGGCAAGTCGACGTTTCTGCGCTGTATCAATCGCATGAACGACACGATCGAAGGCTGCCGGGTGACCGGTGACATCCTCATCGACGGCGGCGACATCTACGATCCCTCCCTCGATGTGGTGGAGTTGCGCGCAAGGGTGGGCATGGTCTTCCAGAAGCCCAACCCGTTCCCGAAGTCGATCTTCGAGAATGTCGCCTACGGCCCGCGCATCCACGGTCTGGCGCGTTCCAAGGCAGAGCTTGCCGAGATCGTCGAATCGAGCCTGAAGCGCGCCAGCCTATGGGAAGAGGTGAAGGACCGTCTCGGCGAACCCGGCACGAGTCTTTCGGGCGGCCAGCAGCAGCGTCTCTGCATCGCTCGCGCTATCGCGGTATCGCCGGAGGTGATCCTGATGGACGAGCCGTGTTCGGCGCTCGACCCGATCGCCACCGCGCGCATCGAGGAGCTGATCGACGAGCTGAAGACGAATTTCACAATCATCATCGTCACGCACTCGATGCAACAGGCGGCGCGCGTCTCGCAGAAGACCGCTTTCTTTCACCTTGGCGTCCTGGTCGAGACCGGGCCGACCGAGCAGATCTTCACCAATCCGCAAGACAAGCGTACCCAGGACTACATCACTGGGCGCTTCGGCTGAGATCGGAACCGCACATGGTCATGAAGGAACACATCGTCGCCTCCTTCGACGAGGAGCTTAGCGAGCTCGCCCAGAAGATCGCCGAGATGGGGGGCATCGCCGAGCAGCAGGTGACCGACTCGGTTGCCGCTCTCACCCGGCGCGACGGCGATCTCGCCCAGAGCGTGATTGCCATCGACCGCCGCATGGACCAGCTCCAGCGCGAGATCGAGGACAAGGCGACGCTGATGATCGCCAAACGCCAGCCAATGGCACAGGACCTTCGCCAGATCGTCGCCGCGATGCACATCGCCAATGATCTCGAGCGGGTCGGCGACCTTGCGAAGAACACGGCCAAGCGCGTTTTCGCCATCGAGAACAACTTCGGCGCTCAGCGCCTTGTTGCCGGGGTCGAGCACATCGCCGAGATGAGCTTTACCCAGCTCAAGACCGTGCTCGACGCCTACACGACGCGAGATCTCGAGGCGGCGCACGCGGTGTGGGAGCGCGACGACGAGATCGACGCGATGTACACCTCGTTGTTTCGCGAACTTCTGACCTACATGATGGAAGATCCGCGCAACATCACGTTCTGCATTCATCTCCTGTTCTGTGCCAAGAACCTCGAGCGAATCGGCGACCATGCCACCAACATCGCCGAAACCGTCCACTACCTGATCACCGGCGTCGCGCTCACCGACGAACGGCCGAAGAAGGACACCACCAGCACGACGCCGGTGGAATTCCTGCAGAGGGGGGAATGATTATTCCGATGCCCTTTTCGTCACCCTTGATTTCCGTCGGTTCGGCTCGGCAACCGACGCCACAGGCGCAAGGTGCCTTATGGGAGCGGTTGCCGTGACCCCCCGCGTGATGATCGTCGAGGACGAGGAGCCGCTGTCGCTGATGCTCCGCTACAACCTTGAGGCGGAGGGCTATCAGGTCGACACGGTCGAGCGCGGGGACGACGCCGAGACGCGGCTCCGCGAGAGCGTCCCGGACCTTCTTCTTCTCGACTGGATGCTCCCTGGCGTATCCGGCATCGAGCTGTGCCGCCGACTGCGGAGCCGGGAGCAGACGCGCGCCCTGCCGATCATCATGCTCACCGCGCGGGGCGAAGAACAGGAGCGTGTGCGCGGACTCGCCACCGGCGCCGACGACTACGTTGTAAAGCCCTTCTCCGTGCCTGAACTGATGGCGCGGGTCCGCGCCATTCTCCGCCGTTCGAAGCCGGAACTGATCGCCTCGGTGCTTCGCGCCGGCGAGATCGAGCTCGATCGGGAGACGCATCGCGTCCGCCGCCGGGGCAGGGAACTCCACCTCGGCCCGACGGAATTCCGCCTCCTCGAGTTCTTCATGCAGGCACCAGGCCGGGTCTTCTCCCGAGCCCAGCTTCTCGACGGGGTTTGGGGCCGCGACGTCTACGTCGACGAACGCACCGTCGATGTCCATGTGGGGCGGCTCCGCAAGGCCCTTGGCCCAGGCCGCGATCCGATCCGCACGGTCCGAGGCTCCGGCTACTCCCTCGACGAAGGGTTCGCCGGCGCGGCGTAGGGCGCGCCTGGAGGCAGCGCGCCTCCACCGCCCGGTCGCGAAGACTTCGAACGCCCTCAAGGCTTTCGCGTCAACGCGCGACAATTGCCCATTTCGCGCCACCGGAATCGCGCCGCTTGATCCCCCATGGGACTACACATGCACCGCATTGATGCTACCCTGACCTCGGGCGACCCCCAATGCGCGGGGCGATCATGGCCATAACGCTCGCCGGCGACTGGGACGAATACGCCTCCGTCCCGTACCGGATCGTCAACAACGTCTGGAACAAGGGCGGCCTGCGGAACGGCGTCGACTTCGTTCAATCGCTGACCTACGAGCCGGCGACGTTTCCTGACGGCGTCACGCTTCAGTGGTCGTGGCCCGGCTTCAACGAGGAGATCTGGTCCTACCCGGAGGTGATCGTCGGCTACAAGCCGTGGGATTCCAATGAGGGCACGCTGGACCTCACCGCGCGCGTGGACACGGTGAAGCGCCTCCAGGCGGACTTCGATCTTGCGATCGCCGGCGAGACCGACAAGTTCAACGTTGCGATCGAGTTCTGGCTGACCGACAGACCCGGCGGCGGCCCGCAGAGCATCACCACCGAGGTGATGATCTGGCTTCACAACGGCGGCCTGACGCCCGCCGGGAAGAAGGTTGGTCGCTACCAGGGCGACGGCTACGACGCGTCGATCTTCGTCGAGAAGTCGATGACCGATCGAAGCGGCGACAGCGAAATCCGCTGGAAGTACGTCGCACTCAAGACCGAATCAGACCTCCTCTCCGGCTCGCTCGATCTCCGTGCGGTCCTCGTAGTGCTCCGCAAGAAGGGCATCATCGACGGGCGCGACTTCATCGGCGGCTTCGAGCTCGGCGCGGAGGTGGCCGGCGGCGCAGGTAGCCTGAGGATCGACCGCATCGACCATTCATTCGAGGCCTACGCCATCACCGCCGGCGCCGATAGCCTCATCGGCACGGAGGCCGGCGACCTGATCGAGGGCCGAGGCGGCGCCGATGCCATCTCGGGGCTTGCCGGCGCCGACGACCTTCGCGGCGGCGGCGGGCGGGACCGGCTGTCGGGCGGCGAGGGCGACGACCGGTTGAGGGGCGGGGCGGGCGGCGACAGCTTCGTCTTCGACGCCGCGCTGGTTCACGGCGATGTCGACCGCATCGCCGATCTGAAGCCGGGCAACGACATGATCGTCCTCGCCGCGGCCGTCTTTGCCGGCCTCGTTCCGGGGCCGCTTTCGGCAGGCGCATTTCATGGCGGCAAGGCCGCCCATGATACCTCCGATCGGATCATCCACGACCGGAAGGCCGGCACGCTCGCCTTCGACATCGACGGTTTCGGCGGCACCGAAGCAGTTACGTTCGCCCGCGTCGCTCGGGGACTCGACCTCGACGCCGGCGATTTTCTCCTAGTCTAGACCGACGCGGCCCCGCCGTCTCGCGACTACGTCCGTCGAGGCCAGCGTCGGCCGTAGCTGAATGCGATCCCCCGGAGGCTCACGAATTCCGTGCGTCGCGTTCCCGTTCGCGCTCGCGGCGGCGGTCGTTGACCGGCTGGTACGCCAGCCGCGCGTGGTACTCGCAATACGGCAGGCTGTTGAAGTTGCGGTGGCCGCAGAAGTGGAATCCTTCCGTGCCGGGGTCGCCGATCGGCCATTTGCACATCTGGTCGTTCAGCGCGAGGAGCGACACCTTGAGGCTGATCGGCACCACCAGGTCCTCGATCGGCACCTGGACCGGCGCACGTCGCGGCGCCGGGTGGGCGTGGACCTTGAGGGCGGTGTTCCCGGAGACGAAGGGTCTTGCCGTCGGGCGGTGCGGCGCCGACGGCCTCGCCTTCCGTGGTCGGGCGGGGCTCGATGCGGGCTTGGCGCGGCCCGAGAGGTTGAGGCGGTGCACCTTTCCGATGACGGCATTCCGCGTAACGCCGCCAAGCTGCGAAGCGATCTGGCTTGCGCTCAGTCCGTCGGCCCAGAGTTTTTTCAGCAACTCCACGCGCTCGTCGTTCCAGCTCATTCGGGGTCACCCCTTCTCTTGAGCGGTGGACTCGGAATCCCGCTTCGTGCGCCGACCTGCTAAGCCAGCCGGCGCCCAACGCCTCACGATGGATACTGAGTTCCGCCGCAGAAACCGCGTGTCGGTCGCACCCGACGACGCGAAAGTTACAATAGCGACTGACTCGCTGACAAGAGTCCGGCGGAAGGCACTGATGTTTTCCCCAGGTCGTCCCTCCGATCTCCACCACGTAGCACGGCGGCCGCGTGTCCGCTTGCGATTGACACCGGTTCCCGGCGCGGTGCTATAAGGCCGGGGTCGCAGGAGTGCTGCCCGCGGGCGGCACTCTTTGATTTTTCAGGACCTTTGGATCACGAGGCGGACCATGGACCGCTCTCCGCTCTTTGATACCTTTGCCCGCGCCCCGATTGCCTTCGAGCGCGGCGAGGGCGCTTGGCTCACAACTACCGACGGACGTCGCATGCTCGATTTTTCGAGTGGCGTCGCGGTCAACGTGCTCGGCCATGCCCATCCCGCTCTCGTGAGTGCGTTGAAGGAGCAGGCCGACAGGGTCTGGCACGTCTCCAACCTCTACCGCATCCCCGAGCAGGAGAAGTTCGCCGCGACTCTCTGCGGCGCGACCTTCGCCGACAAGGTCTTCTTCGCCAACTCCGGCGCCGAGGCGGTCGAGTGCGCACTCAAGACCGCGCGTCGCTGGCACTTCGTCAACGGTCGTCCTGAACGCGTGCGGGTCATCACGTTCGCCGGTGCCTTCCACGGACGGACGCTTGCGACCCTTGCGGCGACGGGCAACCCGAAATACCTCGAGGGTTATGGTCCGCCTGCCCACGGCTTCGACCAGGTGGAGGTCGGCGACCTCAAGGCGGTCGAGGCGAAGATCGTCCCCGAGACCGCCGCGATCCTGATCGAGCCGATCCAGGGCGAGGGCGGCATCCGCCTCGTCCCCGGTCACTTCCTGCGCGCGCTCCGCGACCTTTGCGATCGCCACGGCCTGCTTCTCATCTTCGACGAGGTGCAGACCGGGATCGGCCGCACCGGCAAGCTCTTTGCCTATGAATGGTCCGGCGTCACGCCGGACATCATGACCGCCGCCAAGGGTCTCGGCGGCGGCTTCCCGGTCGGCGCCTGCCTTGCCACCGCCGAGGCGGCAAAGGGCATGACCGCGGGGACGCATGGATCGACTTTCGGCGGCAACCCGCTTGCCATGGCAGTCGGCCAGGCGGTGCTCGATGTGCTTCTGTCCGACGGCTTCCTCGACGAGGTGCGCCGAAAAGGCCTCTACCTCAAGCAGCGGCTCGCTTCGGTGGTCGACTCTCATCCCGATCTGGTCGACGAAGTTCGGGGCGAGGGCCTGCTGATCGGCGTCCGCTGCAAGGTGCCGGTTGTCGAGATCAATGCCGCCATGCGCGATCAGGACCTCCTCGGCGTTGGTGCCGGCGAGAACGTGATCCGCCTGCTTCCGCCGCTCATTGTCAGCGACAGCGAGATCGAAGAGGGTGTGCGCCGTTTCGACGCGGCCCTCGCCGCCCTCGAAAAGTCGAAAGCGAGCTAGTCCGATGCTCCGCCACTTTCTCGACCTCGCCGACCTCGATGCGCGCGTCCTTCGCGCCATCATCGACGAGAGCCGGCGGCTCAAGGCCGAGCGCCGCATGCCCTCGGCGGGGAAGCCGCTGGCGGGCCGGACGCTCGCCATGATCTTCGACCGTCCGTCGACGCGGACGCGTGTGTCCTTCGATGTCGCCATGCGCGAGCTCGGTGGCGAGACGATCATGCTCACCGGCGCCGAGATGCAGCGCCGGCGTGGTGAAACCATCTCCGACACCGCCAAGGTCCTGTCGCGCTATGTCGACGCGATCATGATCCGCACGCTCGATCACCGTCTCGTCACCGAGCTGGCGGAAGCGGCGACGATCCCGGTGATCAACGGATTGACGCAATACTCGCATCCCTGCCAGATCATGGCCGACGTCATGACCTTCGAGGAGCATCTCGGCCGGATCGACGGCAAGACAGTTGCCTGGCTAGGCGACTCGAACAATGTGCTCACTTCGTGGGTTCATGCTGCCGGCAAGCTGGGCTTCGAGGTTAAGGTCGGGTGTCCGCCGGAGCTGGCGCCGCGCGCGGCGCTGATCGAGTGGGCCGAGGCCAACGGTGCCGCCCTCACCGTTACCAGCGATCCCGAGGCCGCCGTCCGCGGGGCCGATTGCGTCGTCACCGACACCTGGGTGTCGATGGGCGACGACGAGGCGGAGCGGCGACAGAATCTCCTCCATCCCTACCAGGTCAACCGCCGCCTCATGGCGCTGGCGCGGCCGACCGCGATCTTCATGCATTGCCTGCCGGCGCATCGTGGCGAGGAGGTCACCGCAGAGGTGATCGACGGGCCGCAGTCGGTTGTGTTTGACGAGGCCGAGAACCGCCTTCACGCCCAGAAGGGCGTGCTCGCGTGGGTGTTCGGTTGGAACCCGCCGACCTGACCATGGACCAACCGAACCCGGGTCCGCGCCCCGCCGGCGACGATGCCGTGCTGCCTTTCGAGGTCGCGCCGCTCGATATTCGCGGGCGCGCGATCCAGATGGGACCGGCGATCGATGCGATCCTCGCCCGGCACGCCTATCCCGATTCCGTGTCGAGGCTGGTCGCTGAAGCGGTCGTGCTCGCCGTGCTCCTCGGTTCCTCGCTCAAGTTCGACGGTAAGTTCATCCTTCAGACCGAGACCGACGGGCCGGTCGACATGCTGGTCGCCGACTACCGCACAAGCGGCGAGGTCCGCGCCTATGCCCGCTTCGATGCCGCGCGGGTCGCCGCGGCGGAAGCGGCAGGCGACGCGTCGCCGGGCGAACTCCTCGGCACCGGCACATTGGCGATGACCGTCGACCAGGGCGCCTACATGAGCCGCTACCAGGGGGTCGTGCCGCTTGAGGGCCAGAGTCTGGAGGACGTGGCTCACACCTACTTCCGCCAGTCCGAACAGATTCCGACCCGCGTTCGCCTCGCCGTGGGCGAAATCCACCAGCGCGAGAATGGCCTAATGCAGCGCGCCTGGCGGGCCGGCGGGCTGATCGTTCAGTTCCTGCCGGACGCGCCGGAGCGCATGCGCCGGCCGGATCTTCCCGGCGGCGACGTACCGGAGGGAAGCGAGGTCGATGCCTCCGACGAGGACGACGCCTGGATCGAGGCGCAGTCGCTGGTCGGCACCATCGAGGACCACGAACTGACCGACCCGGCCGTGCCCGTCGAGCGCCTTCTCTATCGCCTCTTTCACCAGCGCGGCGTTCGTGTCTTCACGCCGCTCGCCATCGCCGACAACTGCTCGTGTTCGCGCGAGCGGATCGCCGGCATGCTGTCGCGTTTTTCGCCGGAGGAGATCGCCGACAGCATCGAGGACGGCAAGATCGCGGTAACCTGCGAGTTCTGCGGCACCCGCTACGAGTTCGACCCGGCGGAGTTTGCCGAGCCCGGCGACGGCGCCTGATACCGCGGTTGCTCGTGGGAGATGCCCGGTCGATGGCCGGGCTTGTCCGACTATCCCGGTCTTTTCGCTCGCCGCTGTGGTTGTGAGCGGCCGCGACCGAGCAGACATGACGGCGGAATCTAGAATCCCAGCCGCCCGTCCGCGAGCGCCGCAAGATTGGCCATGGCCCACGGCCAGAGCTTTGGATAAAGCCCTTCCGAGTTGCCCGGGTCGGACATGGCAAAGGCAAAGTAGGCCCGGTAGAAGCGTGCCGGACGGAGCACGGCATCGCCATGCCGCTCGAGAATGATGCGGCGGACGAAGGCGATGTCGCCGGGCGTGGCCTCGTCGCTCATCTCGAGGAAGACCGGTGTCCCGATCACTTCGATCAGGGGATCGCCGACCAGCGTCCATAGACTGAAATCAACCAGGCCCGAGACGCGGAGATCGTCCCCGATCAACACGTTGCCGGGGAAGTAGTCGCCGTGAACCAGCGCCTTGGGTGGCCGCTCGGCGACGTCTTGGAGACGGTTCAGCGCGCTTGCTTTGAGCGCCTCGAGGTCGCCGCGCACCGTTGTGATCGCGGTCCCGTTCAGGGCGATGAACCGGTCGAGGCCGAGTCGGAGATAACCGCGCCAGGTGCCGGCGGTGACCGGGTCCTCGTCGAGGATCTGGCCGAAGGGGCGGTCGGGAAAGGTGATCGTCCCGATGGCGTCGACCGACTCGGCATAACTCAGGAGCGCAGCTTGCCGCTCGCTCCCGCCCAGCACCCGAAGCAGCACGCGAAGCGAAGTGCCGGGGAGGCGGCGTTCGATGGTCCATGCGCCGCCGGGACCGATCGCCTCGATTCGCGGCGTGGCAAAGGGGAGCCTGCCGTCGATCTCGGCAAGGAAAGCCTGCTTGCGCTTGAGCAAGGCCACGTCTCGCGGCCGTCGGAGCAGGCGTAGGATACGGTCCGCATCAAGTGCGTAGACCCGAGACTCGCCGCCCTCGGCGATGAGCGCCGAGGGGCCGATGTCAAAACCGGCTAGGACGGCCGAGAGCCCGCCGTCTTTGGTCGCTCTCCCTGGTGTTGTGCGCGATCCGCTCAGTTGAGCGTCTTCCGGCCGCCGGGAAGGTCGAGCGAGAATGCGGGGATCTCGATCGAGAAAGTCTCGCCTTTGTCGTTCTGCATCTGGTAGGTGCCGACCATGATTCCCGACGAAGTAGAGAGCGGGCAGCCACTGGTGTAGGAGAATTTCTCGCCCGGCTTCAGCACCGGCTGCTTTCCGACGACGCCGGCGCCCCGCACCTCCTCCGTTCGGCCGTTGGCGTCAGTGATCCGCCAGTGGCGCGAGCGGAGCTGCACCACCTCCTTGCCGAGGTTGGCGATCTCGATGCGATAGGCCCAGAAATACTGCCCTTCCTCAGGCGAGGATTCGGAATCGACGAAGGTCGGCTCGACCGTGACCCTGATTGCGCGTGTGGTCGCCTGGTACATCTTACTGCTCCTCGGCGCGGATTATGCGAGAGAAGTATGGAGCGTCAACGTCTCTCTCCCTGCATCATGGCGATGCGTTAGAGGAATATATTCACACAAGAGCCGGGCTCTACCGCGCTCGAACTTGCGCGGGCGAAGCCGGGTGGGGATCGAAAAGGTCCGCCGTCACAGGCTTTGGAAAAAGACGTGTGAATGAAGGAGCTTACTCAGGGCGTCGGGCGGCCATCAAACCGTGAGGGCTCGGGCAGGGGCGAACCATCCCTCGCGGTCAACCCGCGCGCAAGCCACTCATCGCGCTGCCCGGTCGAGTGCGGGTTCAAGGTCCTCCCAGAGATCCTCGACGTCCTCGAGCCCCACCGACAGCCGGAGCATGCCTTGCGTGATTCCCTGCTCGAGCCGTACCGCCTCGCTGAGGCGCTGGTGGGTCGTGGTCGATGGATGGGTGATCAGGCTCTTGGCATCGCCGAGATTGTTGGAGATGCGGATCACCTTGAGCGCGTTGGCGACGCGGAATGCGCCCTTCTGCCCCCCCTTTACCTCGAAGGCGATGATGTTCGAGCCGCCCTTCATCTGCTTGCGGATGGTCTTCGCCTGCGGGTGGTCGGCGCGCCCGCAATAGAGGAGCCTGGTCACGTTGCGATGGCCGGCGATGCGGTCGGCGAGGGTTGACGCGCTTTCGGTCTGCCGCTCGACGCGAAGGTGAAGCGTCTCCAGCCCCTTGAGCAGAACCCAGGCGTTGAACGGGCTGAGAGACGGACCGGTCTGGCGGAGGAAGGTGTGGACGTGGTCGGCAATGAAAGCCTCGTCGGCGAGGATCACGCCGCCGAGGCACCGTCCCTGGCCGTCGATGTGCTTGGTCGCTGAATAGACGACGATGTCCGCACCGAGTTCCAGAGGCTTCTGGA
>DASSPO010000332.1:0-5491 GCA_035699585.1 Bauldia sp. | reverse complement strand
TTCACCTCGGCACGACTGAGACTGACCGGGACCAGTCGGAGGTGTGGCGTCTCCCGGCCCCGGCCCATCTCGACCAGGAACAGGAAGGACCGGTTGCTCCGAAAGCCCGGGCCGGCGAGGAAGTCCTCCATGTAGTCGCCGGTATCGTAGAGGATCAGGCCACGCCCGTGGAACTCGACGGCCTGGAGGACGTGGGCGGAGTGGCCGTGGACGATGTCGATGCCAAGCTCGATCGCCTTGCGCGCAAAGCGCCGGTAGCGGTGCGGCGGCCACCAGCGATAGTTTGGCCCCCAATGGATCGACAGAATGATCACCTCGGCACGGGCCTGGCGAAGGCCGTGGATCAGCTTGGCGAGCCGGGCGAGAGTGGTCCGGTCGCTTCTGATCTTCCAGTAGTTGGTGCCGGGCCGGCCGGGCTTGGCCGCGAAGGAGCGAACGGTATTGGTGAGCGAGATGAAGCCGACCTTGCAGGCGCCCGCATCGAATACGGCCGGCGCGGCGGCCTCGGTGTCATCGGCCCCGGCGCCGGCGAAGGCGATGCCCGCCTCGCCGAGATGCCGGCGGGTGTCGAGGAGACCCTCGTCGGCGAAATCGAGCATGTGATTGTTGGCCAGCGCGACGCAGCGATAGTTGCCGGCAAGCAGCGCGGCGATACCCGCGGACGGGTCGGCGCGGAAGTAGAACGCCTTCCATCCGTGCCATTTCGTCCGGTGCGCCGTGATCGGCCCTTCGAGGTTGCCAATCACGGCATCGGCGGCCTGCATCCGCGGAAGCACGTCGCCCCATATCGCCGCCGGCGGAATTCCGTCGAGCAGCCGCTCATTCACGCCGCGTCCGAGGACGAGATCGCCGGTAAAGCCGAGCGTCACGCTCCCGTCGCCGTCCTGTCCTGCTCGGTTCATGCAGTCCCTCTCCTTGGGTCCGATCTTCGATGAGTCTGCCGATGACCGGAAGCCCGGATATGCGTGAGGTTCGCGGCGACGCGGCAACGGAAGCCGCATTGCGCCAGCGCCAGCGCCGCGCACGTTCCATCGCCATCGCCATTGCGCTTGCCGCCCTGGCCGTCCTTTTCTATCTGGTCACGATCGTCAAGCTCGGACCGGGTGTCCTGGATCGGCCGCTATGAGCGAAGTTGCCCGTATCGACCGGGGAAAGATGGCGCTGACCGCAGCGGCCTGCGCGGTCTTTGTTGCCGGCATGGTGGGCATGGCCTTTGCCGCCGTGCCCCTCTACCGCCTGTTCTGCCAGATCACCGGCCTCGCCGGCACGACCCAGCAGGCCGACTCGGCTCCCGAGACGGTCATCGAGCGGCTGGTCGACGTTCGCTTCGATGCCAATGTCGGCAACGGCCTCGGTTGGGGCTTTCGACCGATGACCCGCTCCGTCGAGATCAAGGTGGGGGAGGTGGGCGAAGCGGTTTTCCTCGCCGAGAACCGGGGCGGGCGGCCGACCACCGGCACGGCAGTGTTCAACGTGACCCCGCTCGAGGTCGGCGCCTATTTCAACAAGATCGCCTGCTTCTGCTTCGAGGAGCAGACCCTGCAACCGGGCGAACGAGTGGAGATGCCGGTGACGTTCTTCGTCGATCCCGCGATCGCAGATGATCCCGACCTCGACCATGTCCGCACCATCACCCTTTCCTATACCTTCTATCCCGTGGAGCCCGCCGGCGAGGATTCGGCCGGCAACCGCGCCTTCTGACGCCGGAGTTCGTGAACATGGCTGACGCGCACGCCCCTTCGCATCCCTATCACCTCGTCAAGCCGAGCCCGTGGCCGGTGGTCGGAGCAATCGCCGCATTTCTGACCGCGATCGGGGGCATCGCGTTCATGCACGACTGGACGCTGTTCGGCGGGCGCTTCTCTCCCGGGCTCCTCTGGACGGTGCCGGGTTTCCTGGGCGTTCTCTACACAATGCTCGTCTGGTGGCGGGACGTGATCCACGAGGGGCAGGAGGGCGATCACACGCCGATCGTCCAGCTCGGCCTCCGCTACGGCATGATCCTGTTCATCGCCTCGGAGGTGATGTTCTTCGTCGCCTGGTTCTGGGCGTTCTTCAGTTCGGCCCTCAACCTCGATGCCAATGTCGAGATCGCAAAGGATGCCTTCACCGGCGGCGTCTGGCCGCCCAAGGGGATCGAGGTGTTCGATCCCTGGCATCTGCCGCTTCTCAACACGCTGATCCTGCTCACCTCCGGCACCACCGTGACCTGGGCCCATCATGCGCTTCTCCACAACGACAGGAGGGGGCTGATCTGGGGCCTCGTCTGCACCATCGTTCTCGGCCTCATCTTCACGTCTGTGCAGGCCTATGAGTATGCGCACGCCGCCTTTTCCTTCGGGGACAACATCTACGGCTCGACCTTCTTCATGGCGACCGGCTTCCACGGCTTCCATGTCATCGTCGGCACCATCTTCCTGATCGTCTGTCTGATCCGCGCCGTCCTCGGACACTTCACCCCGCAAGCCCATTTCGGCTTCGAGGCGGCGGCCTGGTACTGGCACTTCGTCGACGTGGTCTGGATCTTCCTGTTCTTCTGCATCTACGTCTGGGGCAACTGGGGGGCTCCGATCGCCAGCCACTGAGGATGACCGACGCCGCGGACAAGGCCCTCTATCCGGACCTGCCGCCTTCGCAGACAGGCATGCGCGGCCGATGTCCGCGTTGCGGGGAGGGACGCCTGTTCAGCGGATTCCTCGGAATTCGGGAACGCTGCTCGGCCTGCGGCCTCGACTACAATTTCAGCGATTCCGGCGATGGGCCGGCGGTCTTCATCATCATGATCGTCGGCTTCATCGTCGTCGGCCTGGCGCTGTTGGTCGAGTTCACCCTCGGCCCGCCGTTTTGGGTCCACGTCGTCCTGTGGGTACCGCTCGTGCTGATACTTGCCGTCGGCCTGCTTCGTCCGCTCAAGGGCCTGATGATCGCCCAGCAGTACAAGCACCGGGCGCAAGAGGGCCGGATCGAGGGGGCGTGAACGCCCGGGTCTCGAGCGGGCCGCCAAAGGCCCGCGGCACCGCTCCCCGTCGGCGGAGCCTGGTCGCCCCCGCGATCGCCACGGCGATCGGCTTTGCCATCCTCCTCGGTCTCGGCATCTGGCAGCTCGATCGACTTGTCTGGAAGCAGGCGTTGATCGCTCGGGTCTCCGCCGGGCTCGCAGCCGACCCCGTCGAGGCGCCCGGACCCGCGGCATGGCCATCCCTCGACCTCGCCGTTGCCGAATACCGGCCGGTCGAGGTCAGCGGCGTCTACGATCACGCCCGCGAGATCCATGTGGTCTACGCGCTCAATGCGCCGAAGGGTCCGCTCGGCGGGCTCGGCTATCAGGTGTTCACCCCGCTCAGGACCGACGGGGGCTGGTGGGTCTACGTCAATCGCGGCTTCGTCCCAAGCCAGAGGAAGGATCCGGCGACACGGAGCGACGGCCAGATCGACGGCGAGACCACCGTGGTGGGCCTTCTGCGTGCACCGAGCCACCGCTCGTGGTTCACGCCCGGCGACGATCCGGGACGCAACGAATGGTTCTCGCGCGACCCCGCACTGTTCGCCGCCGCCGCCGGACTGCCGACGGAAACGGTCGCGCCGTACCTGATCGATGCCCGATTCGACCCGGAACTTCCGGGCGGTCTGCCGCAGGGCGGCGAGACGATCGTCAGTTTCCCCAACAACCACCTGCAATATGCGCTGACCTGGTTCGGCCTTGCGGCGGTGCTCGCGGCGGTGTTCCTGGCCTTCGCGGCGCGCCACCTCCGCGACGAGGGCGGCGCTGTCTAGGCGTGCCCGGCCTCGCTCGACAGGCGGGCGGGATCGATGCCGATCGCCGCCAGCGCGCGCTCGTATTTGCGATCGAGATCGGGGTCGAAAATGAGCTGCGGCGAGCCCTGGCAGCTCAGCCAGCCGTTGGCCTGGATCTCGGACTCGAGCTGACCGGGCGCCCAGCCGGCGTAGCCGAGCGCGAGCATCGCGTTCCGCGGGCCGGTGCCGAGGGCGATCGCCTTGAGAATCTCGAGCGTCGCGGTGAGGCAGACATGCTCGTCGATCGGCAGCGTCGAGTTCTCGATGAAATAGTCGGCGCTGTGAAGGACGAAGCCCCGCCCCGTCTCGACCGGCCCGCCGCGGTGCACGCGCATGTTGCCCGCCGCTTCGGGGAGCCGGATTTCGGGCCCCTCCGGGATGATGTTGAGCTGGACGAGGAGGTCGCGAAACGTGATCTGCGGCGCGAGCTGGTTGACCATTATGCCCATCGCCCCGTCGGACGAGTGGGCGCAGATATAGACAACAGTCCGCGAGAAACGACTGTCCTGCATTCCCGGCATGGCCACCAGGAACTGGCCGTCGAGATAACCTCGCTCGGGGGCCCTCTGCACAACGCGCTTTACCATCGGAAAAGCCTAGCACGGCGCGGGCAAAATAAAAGTCTCGGCGGGCGTGTCACCGCCGTTGACATTCGTCTCACGAACATATGAAAGGCCATCCCGCGCCGGCGGCTCGCCCGGGCCGCGATGACACCCTATGGTCCCCCGCGATGATGCGACCATGCCAGTTCCTCCTAGCCCTTCTCCTGTCATTGGGAGCGTGGCCGGCGTCGGCGGCCCAGCCCGGCTTCGGCGCCTGGTCCGAAGGCGCCGAGGCGCGCGTGCGCCTGATCTCCGGCGGGATCGGCGAAGACGGCAGGCTGCTCGCGGGCATCGAGATCATGCTGAGCCCGGGCTGGTGG
Source organism: Bauldia sp. (assembly GCA_035699585.1). Taxonomy (GTDB): domain Bacteria; phylum Pseudomonadota; class Alphaproteobacteria; order Rhizobiales; family Kaistiaceae; genus Bauldia. Next base: position 774 of record DASSPO010000332.1, on the reverse strand, counting down.
ACCTACTGGCGGACGCCGGGCGCCTCGGGGATACCGCCGAGGTTCGACTTCGCCGGCTCGAAGAACCTTGGCGCCGTCGAGGTGAGCTTTCCGCTCCCGGAGCGCCATGAGGACGGGTACGGCGCCAGCAATGTCTATGAAGGCGGCGTGCTCCTGCCACTCAGCGCCGACGTTCCGGACCCTTCCGCGCCGACCGAGCTTCGCCTGTCGATCGACCTTGGCGTCTGCGAGGAGGTCTGCGTTCCCGACCACGTCGAGGCGACGCTCATCATACCGCCGGGGATGAAGGACCGGGTCGCCGCCGCGACACTGGCGGGGGCGCGCGCGCAGGTTCCGGGGCCGCCGGAGCCCGGGGCGCTGATGGTCGAACAGGCGTGGCGGAGCGGGGGCAGCGACAAGCGTCCCGAGTTCGACATCACCGTCACCGCGCCCGAGGATGCCGCGATTTTCGTTGAGGGCCCTGCGGACTGGTTCCCCGGCGCGCCGAAGCGCATCACGGATGCGGCGGTACCGACCTACCGGGTCGCATTCGACCGGATCGGCGCCAGGACGCCGATCGAAGGCGCGAGCCTCCGCGTCACACTTGCGGCGAACGGCAGGGCGATCGAACAGATCGTCCCGATCGAGTAGCGCTCTCTCAGGTCGCGGGGTCCGGGCGAGCGGAAGGAGGCGGCGGTTGATCGAGGTCGGACAGCGACTTCCAGAGGGCAGATTCCGGGTGAAGAACAGCGAGGGCATCGCCGTCGAGGTGCCGACCGCGGCACTCTTCGCCGG
>DASSPO010000331.1:0-9342 GCA_035699585.1 Bauldia sp. | reverse complement strand
AGGCGGGTCGGACGATCGACGCGCAAGGGCAGCTGGTCTCCCCGCCGTTCGTCGATTGCCACTTCCACATGGACGCGACGCTCTCCCTCGGCATCCCGCGCCTCAACCAGTCGGGCACGCTGCTTGAAGGGATCGCGCTGTGGGGCGAGCTCAAGCCGCTTCTCACCCACGACGCGGTGAAGGAGCGGGCGCTCCGCTACTGCGATCTCGCGGTGAGCCAGGGACTGCTCGCGATCCGCACCCACGTCGATGTCTGCGACGACCGTCTGCTCGCGGTCGAGGCGCTGCTCGAGGTGAAGAAGACGGTCGCTCCCTACATCGACCTGCAGCTCGTTGCTTTCCCCCAGGACGGCTACTACCGCTCGCCCACGGCGGCGCAGAATCTCGACCGGGCGCTCGACATGGGCGTCGACATCGTCGGCGGCATACCGCATTTCGAGAGGACGATGACCGACGGGGCGCGGAGCGTCACGGCGCTCTGCGAGATCGCGGCGAAGCGGGACCTGCTCGTCGACATGCATTGCGACGAGACGGACGACCCGAATTCGCGCCACATCGAGACGCTCGCCTTCGAAACCCAGCGGCTCGGTCTCGGCGGGCGCGTCGCCGGATCGCACCTCACCTCCATGCATTCGATGGACAACTACTACGTCTCGAAGCTCCTGCCGCTGATGGCGGAAGCGGGCGTCGCGGCGATTGCCAACCCGCTCATCAACATCGTCATCCAGGGGCGCCACGATACCTACCCCAAGCGGCGCGGCCAGACCCGCGTGCCGGAGATGCGGCGCCACGGCATTCCGGTCGCCTTCGGGCACGACTGCGTGATGGACCCCTGGTACTCGCTCGGCCAGGCCGACATGCTCGAGGTGGCGGCGATGGGCCTCCACGTCGGGCACCTCACCAGCCGCGACGACATGCGCTTCTCCTTCAACGCCGTGACCGAGGCACCGGCAAAGATCATGCATCTCGACGGCTACGGCATTGCGCCGGGCAAGAACGCCGACATGGTGCTCCTCCAGGCCGCCGACCCGATCGAGGCGATCAGGCTCAAGGCGACGCGACTTGCCGTCATCCGCCGCGGCAAGGTGATCGCCGAGACGCCGGCTCGGGTCGCGACCCTCAACCTGCCGGGCCGCCCAGCCCGGCTCGACCCAGCCGCCTTTGCACCGAAAGCCGCGGGATAAGGGATTTGACCGGGACCCTGACAGCCTGGACAGGCCCAGGCGAATAGGCAGCGCGACGTGAGGATCGAAGCAAGCTTTCGTGGACTGAGGCGGATCGTACGCCGTCTCCTCCGACGGACCGGCGGGGTGCTCGTTGCCGGCGCTCTGGTCCCGGCGACGCTTGTTGTACTGGCCTCGTTTCTCGCAGGGGGCTCGGTCGCGACCGTCGGGCCGCACGAGGCGCAAGGCTATGTCGGCGCCGCGACCTGCGTTTCCTGCCACCGCCCGGAGGGCGATCTCTGGCGCAATTCGCACCACGCCCTCGCGATGCAACACGCAAGTGAGGCGACCGTCCTCGGCGACTTCGACGACGCGACCTTCTCGAAGGGCGGCGTCACGACAACATTCTTCCGCCGCGGCGATGGGTTTGTCGTGCGTACCGACGGGCCCGAAGGCAGCCTTGAGGACTTTCCGGTCAAGTTCACTTTCGGGGTCACGCCGCTCCAGCAATATCTCCTCGAACTCCCCGGCGGACGATTGCAGGCGCTGTCAATCGCCTGGGACTCGCGGCCGGCAGCGGATGGCGGCCAGCGCTGGTTCCACCTCTACCCCGACGAGACCATCCCGGCCGGGGACCAGCTCCACTGGACCGGGCGGCAGCAGAACTGGAACACAATGTGCGCCGACTGCCACTCGACCAACGTCGTGCGGCGCTACGACCTCGCCGCCGACAGCTACGCGACCACCTATGCGGAGATCAACGTCGCCTGCGAGAGCTGCCATGGGCCGGGGACGCGACATGTCACCTGGGCGCGGCAGGACGAAGGCTGGGAGGAAATCGCCGACAAGGGCCTCATCGTCCGCCTCGACGAGCGCAAGGACGCGACGTGGATCCTCGATCCCACGACCGGCAACAGCCGGCGCGAGCCCCCGCGGACAACGATGCGCGAAATCGATGCCTGCGCCGCCTGTCACTCCCGCCGCGGGCCGATCACGGCGCGCGCCCTACCCGGGCACCCGATCGGCGACAGCTACCGGGTCGCGACCCTGGATGAGGGCCTCTATTTCCCTGACGGGCAGATCCGCGACGAAGTCTACGAATACGGCTCGTTCCTGCAGAGCCGCATGTTCCACGAAGGCGTCACCTGCAGCGACTGCCACGAGCCGCACAGCCTGAAGCTCCGGTTCGAGAAGAACGAGGTCTGCCTGCAGTGCCATGCGGCGGAGCGATTCGACACCCCCGAGCATCACCATCACGCGATGAACACGCCGGGCGCCGAATGCGCCTCGTGCCACATGCCGGAACGGACCTACATGGTCGTCGACGCACGGCGCGACCACAGCTTCCGCATTCCCCGGCCGGACGTGTCGGCCGCCCTCGGCACGCCGAACGCCTGCAATTCCTGCCACACCGAACAGACTCCCCTATGGGCGGCGGAGCGGATCGCTGCCTGGTACCCGGAACCGCGTCCCGGCTTCCAGCAGTTCGCCGCGGCCCTCCATGACGGCGACCTCGGCGCTCCCGGAGCCCGGCAGAGACTGCTCGACCTTGCGGCGGACAAGGATGCGCCCGGGATCGCGCGGGCGAGCGCTCTGACCCGACTCGACCAAATCCCCGACCGCCAAGCCTATGAAGCCCTGGTCGGGCTGCTCGCCGACCCGGATCCGCTGGTCCGACGATCGGCCGTCGGCGCCTTCGGTTCGCTCCCGCCCCAGTACCAGACGCCGTTGATGGGGGTCGCAGACGATCCCGTGCGCGACGTGCGGCTCGAAGCGGCGCGGCGGATCGCGGAGATTCCCGAGACGGCGCTCGAACCTGACGCCGTGGTGCCACGCGAGCGGCTGATCGCCGAGTTCCGCGCCGCGCAAACGGAGAATGCCGACTGGCCACAGGCGCATCACAATCTCGGCCTGCTCGAGACGGCGCTGGGCCGCTACGACGCGGCGGAGCGGGCCTTCCGCGATGCGCTCAAGGTCGACCCGCTGTTCGTGCCGGCCGCGGTCAACCTCGCCGACGTGCTGCAAGCCGCCGGCCGCGATGCCGAGGGCGAACCGGTGCTCCGCGACATCGCCGCGCGCCTTCCCGACGATCCCGGCGCCCGGCTGGCGCTGGGGCTGTGGCTGATCCGGAACGGGCGGCGGGACGAGGCCTTAGAGGAACTCCGCGCCGCCGCCCAGGCCGGCGAAGCGGCGCCGAGGTTCGCCTATGTCTACGCCGTGGCCCTCGCCGACCGCGGCGAGACGGCCGAAGGGATCGAGATTCTCCGCGACAGCCTGAGCCGCCACCCCTATGACCGGGAGACGCTCATGGCGCTCGCAATCTACGAAAGACAGACCGGCGATCTCGCGGCGGCAATCGGACACGCCGAACTGCTCGTGAAGCTCGAACCGGACGATCCCTCGATCCGCGATTTTCTCGCAGAACTCAGGCGCTGAACCGAAGGGCGGGCCGGCATCGACGTAGCCGCATGTATCCTACCTCCCCGGCGGCGCGATCGGCGTGTAGTCAAGGCGGGGTCGTTAACGGACGTCGCGCTTACTGCGACAGAAGTGCAACACTACAACTTTTGCTTAGGTCGCAGGTGGCGAATTGCGAGAATTGCGCGACAATGGGTGCGGTGCCGCCGCGCCGGCGTCGTGGGGGATGATGCCATGACCAGATTTTCGACAGCCGCTCTGATGACGGCCGCCTGCCTTGCCGCGGGACCTGCTGTCGCCGCGGATTTCGGCCTGGCCGACGAAACGGTCGTGGCCACCGAGGCCGTGCCGCCAGGGGGCTGGAACTTTCGCATCACGCCCTATGGCTGGCTCGCCGGCATGAACGGAACGATAACCGCCAGGGGGCGGTCGGTGACGACCTCGGCAAGCTTCATCGACCTCGTCCAGGACAGTGACGAACTCATCCCGTTCATGGGGTATTTCGAGGCGGGAAAGGACCGTTTCTCGATCTTCGGCGACTTCTTCTATTCGAAGATCGGCTTCTCGGGCGAGCGGACCAAACAGGTCAATCCGGTCGCGGGGCTGGTGATCACGGCCACCGGCGAAGCGACCCTCACCACCACCCTCACGATCGCGCAAGCGGCTGCCGCCTATGACATCATCCAGCAGGGCGGAACCAGCTTGGGGGTTTATGCCGGCGCGCGATACTGGAACGCCACCGCCGACGTCGACCTCAAGATCACCGGCGAAGTCGACCTCACCAATCTCGGCCTCAAGCGCGAGGGCAAGTTTGCCGTCGCGTCGAGCGGCAACATGGAATGGGTCGATCCACTCGTCGGTCTCCGCGTCGAACAGGAGCTCACGGAGCGCGACCAGATCATGCTGCTCGCCGATATCGGCGGCTTCGGCGTCGGCAGCGAATTTTCCTGGCAGGTTTTCGGCGGCTACAGCCACTCATGGCAGGTCAGCCGGGCGACGACGATGGCTCTCGCCCTCGGCTACCGCATCCTGTCGGTGGACTACGAGGAAGGCTCCGGCACGTCCCGCAGAGGGCTTGACCTGGTCATGCACGGACCCCTCACCGGCCTGAGCTTCCGCTGGTAGAACAGCATACGCTTGGGCTGAACGGAATTGGGGGGTAACCGCAGGGCCGCATGACTGCGGCGACAGCAGGTGTTTGGCGTGAAATTGCTTCGGGAGCCCCTGCTTCACTTCGCCCTCGCCGGCGCCGCGCTTTTCGCGGCCCATTCCCTTATCGATCGCGCCGGGTATCAAGCGGAGACCGTGGAGCCGATCACGATCACCGACGGCGATGTACGGTGGATGGTGGAGACCTGGCGCCGGCAATGGCTTCGCGAACCTCAACCGGCCGAAGTGCAGGCCATGATCGCCGACCTCGTCGAGGAGGAAATCCTCGCCCGCGAGGCCATCGAGATGGGGCTCGAGCAGGACGACACCGTCGTCCGGCGGCGCCTTGCCCAGAAGCTGTCCTTCCTGGTCGAGGATACCTCGCGGCTCGTGGGGCCCACGGAGGACGAGCTTCGCGCGTTTCATGCAGCGCACGCGGATCGCTTCGAGACCGGCCCGACGGTGTCGTTCACGCAGGTCTTCTTCAACCCGTCCTCAAGGAGCAACCCGGAGGCCGATGCGAGGGCGACCCTGGCTGCGCTCCGCGGCGACGTCACCGCCGCGGCGAACCTCGGAGACCGGCTTCTCGTCGACGGCGACTTCCGCGATCTCGACCGGGAGACGATCGCCTCGATCTTCGGGCCCGAGTTCGGCGACGCCGTCTTTGCCCAGGCGCCGGGGTCATGGAGCGGCCCCATCGCTTCGGGATACGGACAGCATCTCGTCTTTGTCTCCGCGACGACCCCGGCGAAGGCGCAGCCGTTCGACGACGTCAGGGATGCCGTGACCGCGGAATGGTGGCGCGAGAAGGAGGACGCGGCGCGCCGCGACTACATGGCGTTGCTCCGCAAGAAGTACCCCGTCGAGATCGATCCGGCGGTTCGGGCGCTGCTTGACGGCGATAGCGCGCAGGACCTGGCGCAGAAATGACATCCCGGGAGATCTCCATCCACGCCGTGCCGAAGCGCGTGCTGCCGATCGTGCTCGGCTTCCTCCTCATCGGCCTTGCGATTGTGGCGCCGGCTGCGCCGGCTGCCGCGCACGAGGTCAGGCCGGCCTACCTTGCGATCGAGGAAGATTCGACCGGTGAGTTCGACGTCCTCTTCAAGACGCCGATGCGCGGCGACATGCGGCTCGACCTGTCCGTCGCCTTTTCAGGCAAGGTCGAGGCGCTCACCCCGGTGGTCTCTCGTGCCACAAGCGACGCAATGGTCCAGAGCTGGCGGATCGTGGCACTGGAGCCGCTCGCCGGCCAGACGGTCCTGATCGACGGGCTGCAGACGACCATGACCGACGCATTGCTTCGCGTCAGATTCGCCGACGGCGATACCTTCGTCGAGCGGCTGACGCCCGCGTCGCCGCAGGCGACGATTCCCACCGGCCAGAGCGGTCTTGATGTCGCCGTGACCTATGCCGTCCAGGGCATCGAGCACATCCTGTTCGGCTTCGATCACCTCCTCTTCGTGGCGGCGCTGCTTCTCATCATCGGCGACTGGCGCGTGCTCATCAAGACGATCACGGCCTTCACCATTGCCCACTCGATCACGCTGACGCTCGCGACTTTCGGCCTCGTTGCGCTGCCCGCGGGTCCGGTCGAGGCGCTGATCGCGTTGAGCATCCTCCTCGTGGCGGCAGAAGCGGTCCGCCTGCGGCGTGGCGAGACGAGCCTCACCATCACGTTCCCGTGGGTCGTGGCCTTCGCCTTCGGGCTCCTGCACGGATTCGGTTTTGCCGGCGCGCTCCAGCAACTCGGGTTGCCGCAAGGCGATATTCCGCTCGCGCTGTTCTCGTTCAACGTCGGCGTGGAGGCCGGCCAGTTGTTCTTCGTCGGCGCCGTCCTGCTGGTTGTCGCAGGGCTCCGGCAGATCGCGGCAATCCCGAGGGAGGCGCTGGCGGTGCCGGCGTACGGAATCGGAATCATCGCGGCGTTCTGGGTCGCTGAGCGGCTTCACGCGATGTTTGGATGAGGGAAGGACACATGCTGCGCCTCCCTCTGACGAGGTCGAATTAACGGTGCACCGGACCACACTCCGGGCTCCGACAAGGGAGGAGACAATGGTGACGACGAATCGCAAGACCCGGGCCAATTGGCGTAGCGCGACGGCGGTCGCAGCCCTGCTGGCCGCCGGAATGGCCGCGCCGGCAACGGCTCAAGACAAGGTGGTCACTGACGTCGGCACCTTCGACAAGGCCACCGTTGCGCCGCTCTATCCCACCAAGCGTCCCTACTCGCCCTGGGCCGGGCGGAATTTCCCGACAAGGCCGCTGTTCGGCGATACGCATCTCCATACGATGTACTCGTTCGATGCCGGCGCCTTCGGGGCACGCCTTACCCCGGACGACGCCTATCGCTTCGCCAAGGGCGAGGAGGTGATGGCGTCGTCGGGCCAATTGGCCAAGCTGTCGCGACCCCTCGATTTCCTCGTGGTCGCCGACCATTCCGACAATTTCGGCCTCTTCCCGAAGCTCCTCGCCGGCGATCCCGCCATGCTCGCCGACCCGACGGGACGCAAGTGGTACGACATGATCCAGAACGGCGAGGGCGCGCAGGCAGCTTTCGAGATGATCTTCGCGTTCAGCGACGGGACCTTCCCGAAGGCGCTCGTCGTGTCGCCCGACACGCTGACCTACAAGTCCGCCTGGCAGGAGACCATCAAGGCTGCCGAGGCGGCCAACGATCCCGGCCGGTTCACGGCCTTCATCGGCTATGAGTGGACCTCGAACACCGCCGGCAACAACCTCCACCGCAACGTCGTCTTCAGGGACAACGGCAACTTGGCCGGCCAGGCGCTGCCCTTCACCACGGAGGCGCCGCTCGGCAGCGACAATCCGCGCGAGCTTTGGAAATGGATGGACGCCTATGAGCAGAAGACCGGGGGCAACGTGCTCGCCATCGCCCACAATGGCAATCTTTCCAACGGCCGCATGTTCCCGATGATCGAGCCCGGCACCAACCAGCCGCTCGACCGGGCCTATGCCGAGACCCGCGCGGAGTGGGAACGGCTCTACGAGGTGACGCAGATCAAGGGTGACGGCGAGACCCACCCCTTCCTGTCGCCGAACGACGAGTTCGCCAGCTTCGAACGCTGGGACAAGGGCAATCTGGACGGCACCGTGGCCAAGACCCCCGAGATGCTCGAATTCGAGTATGCGCGCGCGGCGCTCAAGAACGGCCTGAAGCTTGAAGCCGGGCTCGGGGTCAACCCCTACAAGTTCGGCATGATCGGCTCGACCGACGCCCATACCGGCCTCGCCGCCGTCGAGGAGGACAATTTCTTCGGCAAGACCTCGAGCTCGGAACCGAGCGCCGAGCGGGCGACGCACCCCTTCGTCAAGACTCCTGTCGTGATTGTCATGGGCTGGGAGCAGACCGCTTCCGGTTACGCCGCGGTCTGGGCCGTGGAGAACACGCGCGAATCGATCTTCGACGCGATGGAGCGGCGTGAGACCTACGCCACCACCGGCCCACGGATGCTGGTCCGCTTCTTCGGCGGATACGATTTCACCGCCGAGGATGCCAATTCGCGCTACCCCGCGGTCGCCGGCTACACCAAGGGCGTGCCCATGGGCGGCGACCTCGGTCCGGCGCCCCAGGGCAAGGCACCGACCTTCCTGGTGGCCGCGCTCAAGGACCCGATCGGCGCCAATCTCGACCGCTACCAGATCGTCAAGGGCTGGCTCGACGCTGAGGGCAATGTCCACGAGCAGGTTTACGACGTCGCCTGGTCGGGCGACCGGCAGCCGGGAGCGGACGGCAAAGTACCGCCGGTCGGCGACACGGTCGACGTCGAGAACGCCACCTTCACCAACACGATCGGCACGCCGGAGCTCATCGCCGTCTGGACCGATCCCGACTTCGATCCCGCGCAGCGGGCCTTCTACTACGGCCGCGTCCTCGAAATTCCGACGCCGCGGTGGACTGCCTATGACGCGAAATATTTCGGCATCGAGATGCCGGAGGGCGCGACCATGAAGATGCAGGAGCGGGCCTACACCTCGCCGATCTGGTACTCGCCAGAATGAGCGCGGTCACGCTTCGCACATTGGGAGAGGGAGACAGCGATGACGATCTCGTTCATTTCAACCGCAGGCTGGAGGCGTCACCGTCGGCTCTCCGCGCTCGCCGGCTTTGCCCTCTGCGCCGCCGGGGCCGCGCACGCGGGCGACTTCGCCGAGCGGCTGAAGTCGCCGAACCAGCTCGCGGCCAGTGGCCCGATCCCCGGCGACGTCGGGCTCTATGACAAGGAGTTCGCCTGCGCGCAGACGATTCCGACACCGGGATATTTCCAGTCGCTCAATTCGGCCGAGATTTCCGATGCGCAGCGAAGCGGCGTCTTCCCCTGCGCCACCTTCACCGGCTCCTTCGACGGTCCGAACCAGGTCTTCGCCTGGCGCGGCGCCGGCGACTTCCAGGGCATTTCCTACATCAACAACCGTTATCCCGGCGAGCTTTACATCGTCGGCGGCGAGTACCCGACGCCGGACGATCCCCTGCCTTCCGGGCCCTACATCGCCAAGGTCGATGCGACAACCGGCGAGGAGATCTGGCGCACCTATTTCGACAACCAGAACGTCTCCGGCCGCTTCATCGGCAATACCAACTTCAACATCC
>DASSPO010000330.1:0-29351 GCA_035699585.1 Bauldia sp. | reverse complement strand
GCCGTCACTTCCGAGCCGGTCCGGTTCGGAACGTCGGGATCGGGCCTGCTTTCCTGGGTCGGAGCCGTCGTGTTTGGTTTCATCCTCGGCCCCGTAATCATCGTTCGCCAGGCCTTTGCGAGTGCCCAGTCGGGAGACGTTCCCTCGAGCTGGGCGGCCGCGGGGGTCATGTTGGCGATCGTCTGGAGCTGCTGCCTGGGCATCGCTATCATTTCCATCGCAAACAGCTTCAACCTCGCCTGAGGCGCTGCCTCAGGTCGCGGGGGTGGGATGACGCTTTACAGGCTGGACGGCACCGAGCCGACGCTTCCCCCGGCCGGTGAGTGCTGGATCGCCCCCGATGCGGCGGTCATCGGCAACGTGCGCCTGGGGCCGCGGGTCGGTATCTGGTTCGGCGCGGTGCTCCGCGGCGACCAGGAACCGATCACGATCGGAGAGGACACCAACGTTCAGGAACACTCGGTCTTCCATACCGATCACGGTTTCCCGCTGACCGTCGGCAAGGGCTGCACCATCGGCCACCGAGCGATCCTTCACGGCTGCACGATCGGCGACAACGTCCTGATCGGCATGGGCGCCACGGTTCTCAACGGCGCGAAGATAGGCAACGACAGCCTGATCGGCGCCGGCGCGATTGTCACCGAAGGCAAGGAGATTCCGGCGGGCTCGCTGGTGCTCGGCATACCGGCCAAGGTCGTGCGACCGCTCACTGCCGACGAGATCGGGCGAAACCGCTGGTCGGCGGCACATTATGTCGCCAACTGGCGCCGATTTGCCAACGGCCTTCAACCGCTCGGCACTCCCTGACGGGCTTCGCGCCGCTCCCTATATGGTCTTATAAGAAGGTGGACGATGCCCGGCCGCGCGGCACGGGCGGCGGGCAAAGACAACGGAGGTGCGGACATGCCGCCCGACGTCGATTGGCAGGTAACGCCGGCGTTTCAGCCGAACCCCAAGGACTACAGCTACGATCTCGACGCCGCCTTGGCCGCGGTCGTGTCGGTCAAATCCGTCATCCCCGACGACGCCTTCACCGCCGGCATTCTCGGCACCGAACGGTCGGGTTCGGGCGTGCTCATCGACCGGAGCGGGCTCGTACTCACCATCGGATATCTGATCACGGAGGCGGAGACGATCTGGCTCGGCCTAAGCGATGGCCGGACGGTTCCGGGCCACGCTCTCGGATACGACCAGGCCACCGGATTTGGCCTGATCCAGGCTCTGGCGCGGATCGATGTGCCGGCCTTGGCCTTGGGCCGCTCCGGAACGATCGAGATCGGCACCAAGGTGGTCCTCGGCGGCGCCGGCGGCCGTTCGCGTTCGATGGCCGCCATTGTCGTCGGCAAGCAGGAGTTCGCGGGCTATTGGGAATACGTCCTCGACGAGGCCATCTTCACCGCACCGGCCCATCCCTTCTGGGGCGGCTCGGCGATGATTGGCCCAAACGGCGACCTCTGCGGCATCGCGTCGCTTCGCCTCGACCAGTCGAGGGAAGAAGGGGGCGGCGGCGACGAACTGAACATGATCGTGCCGATCGATCTCCTTCCGCCGATCCTCAACGACCTCAAGACGCTGGGCCGGCCGCAAACCCCGCCGCGTCCCTGGCTCGGCATTTATGCCGTCGAGGTCGAGGGCAAGGTCGTTCTGGCGGGACTGGCCGATAGCGCTCCCGCCGACCGCGCGGGGCTTGCGACCGGTGACGTCGTGGTCGCGGTCGCCGGCAAGCGGGTGACAACTCTCGCCAGTTTCTTCCGCAGTATCTGGGCACTCGGCCAGGCCGGTGTCAGCGTGCCACTCACCATCTACCACGAGGGCGAGGTCAGCGAAGTCGTGGTTGTATCGGCGGACCGCAACAGCTTTCTGAAATCGCCCCGGCTGCACTGAGGCAGGTCCTTGAAATCGGTGAGCCGGCCCCTGGGGCGAGGGGCCGGCTCCATGGACCTGATCTTGGGGACGGGGGGTGGGACGCGACCAGGCCCAAACTTCAAAACCGATTCAACGCAGGCTCCCGACCTGCGGGGTGCGCCCATCCTCGATTGCCATCCAGGCGCCGGCGTCATACTCGGACTGGCGTTTGAGATAGCGGTAGGAGGTTTCGCTCCACACTTTTATGTGGGACTCGAGATTGTCGAGCACCAGATCACCGCGGTCGGTGGTCACGGTCAAAACCGCGTGACCGTCGCCGTTGGTCTGGCGGACGACCGTGATGAGAAGAGCCGCGGCGGGCCAGCCCTCATCCATGAGCATCTTTCTCTTGAGGAGGACGAAATCCTCGCAATCCCCACTCCCCTCAGGGAAATCCCAGACCTCCGGGTGCCCGTAAAGCTCCTGATCGGTGGTCGGGCGGACACCTTTGTTGACCGCCTCGTTGACGGCCGCGAGTTCTCGCAAGCGCTGCTCGTCGAGGCGAACCCGGACTCGGGTATCGCTACGCACCAGGCACTCAGCTGTGTGGATCCTGCAGAACTCGTGGTGCCCGATAGGCTGCGCGGTCTCGCCCCTGACCGCCATGAACGATTGTCTGTCATCATCGGCCGCCGTGACCTGGCTGGTTGGGCCAAGTATAGACAGCATCAATACTATTCCCAACGCCCCCGAAACCCGCATAATCGTCTCCCCACCTCGCGAGCGACTCTGCCACAGTCAGTTTTACTCCAGTCTAAGGCGGTGCTTACAAATGGGCACTCGCGTTACACCATTCAGAAACCATGTCCGCCGGGTCGGTAATCTTTCACTTCGCAAAGCTGGCGATCAGGCGTCATGGGCTTAACTCTTGCCGCCGTCGACGACGTAGAGGTGGCCGTGGCGCCGGCCGCCATTCGAGCGCACGAATGCTGGCGGCAACGCGACGAGCCGGCTTCGACTGGGGCCGAGGCCGCGGGGATGATCATCCGGCCAGATCAGCCTCGTGGCGGAAACGCTTTGCCGGGTGATGCCGTCGGTTCCGAACCAGTAGGGCCGGCGATGGACGCCACAGCTGCCGAGGATGCGGTCGCGGGACGTTGTCCCATGGCGAAGCGGGAGCAACAGGAATTCGCAGGCGACCGCGCGACCGCGCGAAGAGAAGAGCTCGACGTCGATGACGGCCGCGGCCGCGTCTTCGCACACGGCTGCCGCTGCAGCGGCAACGGCTTCCCTGTCCTCCGGCTCCCAGTGGTCGAGGAAGGGCTCGCCCCTGATCTCCCGGCCATAGAGCGAGCACATGCGCGTGCCGGCGAGCCGCACGACATAGTCTTGCCGCCCCAGCACCTCGAGAATGAAAGTGTCGCCGAGAATCCGGCGAATCTCGCCGGGTTCGATCGCGCTGCGTCGCGGCGCAGCCTCCCCGCCGCGCACGCGATCCCAATACGCGTAAAGCTCGCGCGAAGTCGCGTGTCTCATCCGAAGTCGCCGTCCCTGCATCTGCGGATGTCCGGCCGGAACGGCACTGGCATCCAGGAATGGCACAGGTCTTCGCCTGTTTTCCGCTCCTGAAGGCATCATTGCACGGCGCGTGCCAGTGCGGCGAGTCCTAGCCGCGCCCGGTTGCGGCTTTTTGGCTGCTGCCCTTTATAAACCGTGCACTGGCGCTATCGTGGTTGACCATGAACGTTGATCCTCGCTTTACTCCTGCGGCCGGCCGCCAGAGGGTGTTCAACCTGCCCCCGGTTCTGGTCGCCACGATCGCCGTCCTGTTCGCGCTCCATATCGTTCGGGAATACGTGCTCGGTCCCGATGCCGCGGTCGAGTTCCTGCTCGCGCTCGCCTTCATCCCGATCCGGGTCATCGATGCGGCGCTCGTCCTTCCGGGTGGGACAGGCGCCCGCATCTGGAGCTTCGTCAGCTATGCGCTGCTCCATGCCGATTGGGCGCATCTGATTTTCAACACGCTGTGGCTCGCCGCCTTCGGCAGCGCGGTGGCATGGCGCTTCGGTGCGCTGCGATTCCTCGGCTTTTCGGCCGTTGGCGCCGCCGCCGGCGCCGCGCTGCACCTCGCACTCCATCCGGCCGGCATGGTCCCGCTTGTCGGTGCATCTGCGGCGATCTCGGCCCATATGGCGGGTGCCGCTCGTTTCGCCTTCATTGGTCCCGGGCAGCTCATCGGCTTTCAAGGCGCCGGGCCCGCTGCCTATCGCCGGCCGGCACCGCCATTATCGATGGCGTTTCGCGACCGGCGAGTGCTTACGTTTCTGGCCGTCTGGTTCGGGACGAACCTGCTCTTCGGCGTGTTCGGCGGCGACGGCGGCATCACGTCGGGCGCCATCGCCTGGGAGGCACATATCGGGGGCTTCGTCGCGGGTCTCCTCTTCTTCCCGGTATTCGATCCGGTGCCGCCGCCCGGCCGACACCTGTAAAGGCCGTTTTCACGTTTGCTGCATCGCAGCTTGTCAAGGCGCTCTCTCCGCCCCATCGTTGTTGTGAGGCAGAGGGAGGGGGCGGCTCGCGGCGGACGCCCGGTCGGGCCGAATGGTTGCCGGATCGGCCGCCCTCAGATCAGGGAGGTACCCCGATGATCGTTGCCCACATTCTTGCGTCGAAGGGGCGCGATGTGGCCACCACCACGCCCGATCGCCTGATTTCGGATGTGGTCGCCGAGCTGGCAGCGCGGAGAATCGGCGCGCTGGTCGTAACTGAGCGCGGACGGGTTGTCGGAATTATCTCGGAACGGGACATCGTCAAGGCGATCGGCCTCAGGGGGGCGGGAATCCTCTCGGATCCCGTCTCCTCGATCATGACGCGTGACGTGGTCACGTGCAGCGAGCGCGAGACGATCAATAGCGTCATGTCGCGCATGACCCATCGGCGTTTCCGGCACCTCCCGGTGATTGAAGACGGGGAACTGGTCGGCATCGTATCGATCGGCGACGTGGTTAAGGCACGGATCGAGGAAGTCGAGCACGAGGCCGACGAGCTAAGGTCCTACATCGCCACCGCCTGAACGGGCCGCTCAAGCCCGGACTAAGAGGCTCGCATCGATTTCAGCAGCCATCTTCCGCGCTGCTTCGTAACCTGCGTCGATGCCTTCGGCGGCGCGGTGGAAATCGAAGTTGCCGATCTTGCCGAGCTTCGGGCCGATGGTGAGGTCGGGCGGATCGCCCGCCAGCCGCGAACGAGCAATCCGGTCCTGTATGATGTTGAAGGCCTCGACCATCACCGCAGAGATTCCCGGCGGACCGTCATCCTCGCCGATGAGCTGGCGGCGAAGAATGCGGCGCGCATCGCTACCGCCCGGCAATTCGGCCGTCGCCGCGCCGATCGCCTGTTCTGCGATCGACTCCGCCGAGTGGTCCTGAACAATGGTGCCGCGGCCAAAGACATCGGTCTGGAGGTTGACGGCGATGACGACCTCCGCGCCGAGGGCGCGGGCGGCGGACACCGGCACCGGATTGACCAACGCACCATCCACCAGCCAGCGACCATTGAGACGGACGGGCTGAAATATACCGGGGAGGGAGTAGGAGGCACGCATCGCATCGACAAGTCGGCCGCGAGACATCCAGACCTCATGTCCGGTGCCAAGTTCGGTGGCTATCGCGACATATCCATACTTGAGATTCTCGATGCGAATATCCTTCAGGCGGGCGTCGAGCAGGCGGGAAAGCCGGTTGCCTGAAATCAGCCCGCTGCCGGCGAAGTTGAGATCGAGAAGGCCGAAGACCTTCCGGCGCGTCAGGCTTCGGGCAAACGCCTCGAGGTTGTCGAGTTCGCCGGCGGCGTAGCAGCCGCCGACCACGGCGCCGATGGAGGTGCCGGTAATGACGTCGGGAACCAGCCCGGCCTCGGTCAGGGCGCGAAAAACGCCGATATGGGCCCAGCCTCGGGCCGCGCCGCCGCCGAGGGCCACTCCCAAGGTCGCCCGGCGGGTCTTCGGCTCCGGCGGCGTCCGGACGTCCTCATCGCGCCAGCGAAAAACGGCATTCCCGAACATGATTCACGTCCAACTGCGCCCGTCAAACAAGGGCGCTTCGCCGCCTGACCTGAACCATAGGACAGGTCGGGTGCGCGCGCACCATGAGAGCGCCAAATGTTTAACCTTTCTTGCGCAGATGAAACCGCGGCATGCCGCCATCGAGGGCGAGCTTCATTTCCGGGGTCGGTACGACCCCGACGGGGACGATGCGATAAAAGCAGGAGCGGTAGCCGCGGTGGCAGGCTACCGCGTCGCCGGCGACCTCGACCTTGAGGAGGATTGCGTCCTGGTCGCAGTCGACGCGGATCTCCTTCACGCTGAGCGTGTTCCCGCTCTCCTCGCCCTTCTGCCAAAGCTTCTTCCGCGAACGGCTGTAGAACCAGGCCAACCTGGTCTCGATCGTGCGGGCGAGCGCTTCCTCGTTCATGTGGGCGACCATCAGCACCTCGCCGCTCGCAGAATCGGCGGCGATGGCGACGATCAGTCCGTCGGCGTCGAACTTCGGAGCGAAGTCAGTGCCGGTTTCGACCGCGTCATGGTCGCCGCGCGGGGCGAAGCGGGAAGTGGAGGTCAATGCTCAAGCTCCTCTTCGGGGTACACTGGTAGAGACCGCGAATGTTATCGCGGTTTCGGGCGCAGGCCCGCATGTGGGTTGCTACCGGGAACCAAAGTCGGGAATGAAGCCAACCTTGGGAAGCGCACGAATCGTGTCGCGAGGGTCAAGGCCGCCACCGCGGCCAAAGGAACTAAGCGGCCCGATCACACAAGGTCAGCCAACAGCTTGGTTTGACGCGGCCCTTTACTCTCGCCGGCATTCCCGCCGCCCCTCCGGGGCGGATAATCAGCGTTGCGAATGTCCCACCAACGTAAGGAAGCGTTGCTGCTCGGCGATATCGTCGCGGAAGACGCCGGTGAACTGCGTGGTCACGGTCGAGGCGCCGTGCTTGCGGACGCCGCGGAGCGTCATGCACTGGTGTTCGGCCTCGATCATCACCGCGATGCCCCGGGGCTTGAGCGAGTCGTCGATGGCTGCCACGATCTGTCCGGTCAAGCGCTCCTGGGTCTGGAGACGCCGTGCGAAGACGTCGACGACGCGCGCGAGCTTGGACAGTCCAACCACCTTCTCGCCGGGGTAATAGGCGACGTGTGCCTTGCCGACAAAGGGCACCATATGGTGCTCGCAATGGGAGAAGAACGGGATGTCGCGGACGAGCACGATGTCGTCGTAGCCGCCGAGATCCTCAAAGGTGCGGTCGAGCGCCTCATCCGCCGACTGCCGGTAACCGGCGTAGAAATCCTCATAGGCCTTGACCACACGGTGCGGGGTGTCGCGCAAACCCTCGCGGTCGGGGTCGTCGCCGGCCCAGGCGATCAGCGTGCGGACTGCACGCTCGGCCTCGGCGCGCGACGGGCGCGTGGTCCCGTCAGTCGCAGCAGGTGGCGCGGCTTCCGCAGGCTTTCTCAACAACGCGTCCATGTCTTCCAGAAGCTCCGGCGGCCTGTGGTGGCATGGCGCATATATAGCGACCGATCGCGCGATTGCGAAGCGTTCCGGCATTGCACCAGGCAACGGGAAGGGAAATCCGTTCCGGAATCCGGAGCCAAACCGGACAGCCTTTCCCCAGCCTGATCCCCATGGCGGGGACGGACCTCCCGATCTATATGTCTCCCATGCTCGACGACATCTACAACCGCCGAATCCTCGAATTTGCGGGCTCGATCCCCCGCCTCGGGCGGCTCGAAGCACCCGATGCAACCGCCACGGCGCATTCGCGCCTCTGCGGCTCAACGGTCACAGTCGACGTCAAGACCGACGGCGACGTGGTGACCGACTTCGCTCATGAAGTGAAAGCCTGCGCCCTCGGCCAGGCGTCATCGTCGATCATGGCCAGGCATATTGTCGGGGCGCATGCCGACGAGCTTCGTGAAGTGCGCGAGACGATGCGTAAGATGTTGAAGGAGGGTGGGCCGCCTCCGCAGGGCCGTTTCGCCGACCTTCAGTTCCTCGAGCCGGTGCGGGACTACAAGGCGCGGCACGCGTCGACCATGCTCACATTCGATGCCGTGGTCGATGCGCTTGATCAGATCGCCGCGAAACGGAAGGCGGCTCCGGCCGGGGTGGCGTGACTGTCTTGCGAGTCCTTGGTGTCGGTCTCGTGTTCGCCGCATCCCTCGGGATGCAGCAGTCCTCCGCGCAGATCCGCGACTCGCTTCAGGCCCTTTTCCCACGCGACGGCTGCTCGCCAGGCAGCCGGATCAATCCCTGTCTGGACCGTGCGCCACGGGCTCCCGCCGGCGATACCGCCACCGGACCGCTGACCGATGCCCTTCGTGACGGGCCGCTCGATCCACCCAGGGGTCCACTCGGCTCAGACGCACCGGAGCCGTCGGTGCGGCCGCTGCTGCTCGCGCCGGCCCACGACCGCCTCGGTGCTGGAGGAAGGGGCTGACGGGTGGATCCAGCTCTCATCAGACGCCTGCCGCGGGCGATCGGAATCGGGCTGATCAAGGCTTATCGGGCGGCTCTGTCGCCTCTTATCGGCCGCGAGTGCCGTTACCTCCCCACATGCTCCGAATATACCGAGGAGGCAGTCGGACGGTACGGTCTCTGGGCCGGTTTCTGGATCGGCCTTGCACGCATCCAGCGCTGCGGGCCGTTCGGCGCCTCAGGCTACGACCCGGTACCGGAGGCGCTGCCGCCCGGCGCCTCTTGGTACACACCCTGGCGCTATGGGCGATGGACGGGTCGTCACATGGACCCAACGATGCGGCTTGATCTCTGACCTTTCCGTCGCGCCATCATCGTCGGTGCGGCGGGGATCAATCTCCGGGCCAGTTTCTGCTCTTCCAGCCGCGCATGCGATCGTCTAAAAGGCCGGCCTACCCAATCGCTTACCCGCGCCCGTACGCGGGAGTGAGCAGGAGAGAGCGACATGATCCGACTGACTTTCCCCGACAAATCCGTTCGTGAATTTCCCGCCGGAATCACCGGCCGGGAGGTCGCCGAGGGCATCTCGAAATCGCTCGCCAAGAAGGCGGTGGCGATGGCGCTCGACGGCGAGCTGGCCGATCTTGCCGACCCCATCACCGGCGACGCGGGGATCGAGATCGTTACCCGCGATGACCCGCGGGCGTTGTCGCTCATCCGGCACGACGCGGCGCATGTCATGGCCGAGGCGGTGCAGGAACTCTTTCCCGGCACCCAGGTCACCATCGGACCGGTGATCGACAACGGCTTCTACTACGATTTCCAACGCAACCAGCCCTTCACCACCGACGACCTGCCGGTGATAGAGGCGAAGATGCGCGAGATCGTGAAGCGGAACGCGCCTTTCACCAAGGAAGTTTGGCCGCGGGAGAAGGCGCGCCAAGTATTCCGCGACAAAGGCGAGATGTTCAAGGTCGAGCTGGTGGACGCGATTCCCGAGGGCGAGGACGTCAAGATCTACCGGCAGGGCGAATGGTTCGACCTTTGCCGAGGTCCGCACATGACCTCGACCGGGCAGATCGGCGAGGCTTTCAAGCTCACCAAGGTCGCGGGGGCTTATTGGCGCGGCGATTCGACCAAGCCGATGCTGACCCGCATCTATGGAACCGCCTTCGCTAACAAGGCCGAACTCGACGCCTATCTCCACATGCTTGAGGAGGCGGAGAAGCGCGACCACCGCCGTCTCGGTCGCGAGATGGACCTCTTTCATTTCCAGGAGGAGGGGCCCGGCGTCGTGTTCTGGCACGGCAAAGGCTGGACGATGTTCCAAGCCATCGTCGCCTACATGCGCCGGCGGCTCAAAGGCGTCTACGACGAGGTCAACGCGCCGCAGCTCCTCGACAAGTCGCTGTGGGAGACCTCCGGCCACTGGAACTGGTTCCGCGAGAACATGTTCATGGCGAGGTCGGCCGGCGACGAAACCGACGACGACCGGGTCTTCGCCATCAAGCCGATGAACTGCCCCGGCCACATCCAGATCTTCAAGCACGGGCTCAAGTCGTACCGCGACCTGCCGCTACGCATGGCCGAGTTCGGCGTCGTCCACCGCTACGAGCCGTCGGGCGCGCTGCATGGCCTCCTGCGGGTGCGCGCCTTCACCCAGGACGATGCGCACATCTTCTGCACCGAGGATCAGATGGCCGCCGAGTGCCACCGCATCAACGAACTGATCCTCTCGACGTACCGAGACTTCGGTTTCGACGAGTTCGTGGTGAAGCTCTCGACCCGTCCCGAGAAGCGCGTCGGCTCGGACGAAGCCTGGGACAGGGCAGAAGCGATCATGGGCGAGGTCTTGCGGGAGATCGCCGAGCGCTCGGGCGGCAGGATCAAGACCGGCATCAATCCGGGCGAAGGCGCCTTCTACGGGCCGAAGTTCGAGTACGTGCTTCGCGATGCGATCGGCCGCGACTGGCAATGCGGGACCACCCAGGTCGATCTGAACCTGCCCGGACGTTTCGGCGCCTTCTACGTCGACTCGAACGGCGAGAAGAAGACACCGGTGATGATCCACCGCGCCATCTGCGGCTCGATGGAGCGCTTCCTCGGCGTGGTGCTCGAGCACTATGCCGGGCACCTCCCGCTGTGGCTGGCCCCGGTGCAGGTGGTGGTGGCGACCATCACCTCCGACGCCGACGACTACGCCCGTTCGGTCAGAGCGAAGCTCGAGGCCGCGGGTCTCCGGGTCGAGCTCGACATCCGCAACGAGAAGATCAACTACAAGGTCCGCGAACACTCCCTCGCCAAGATCCCGGTGATCTTGGTCTGCGGCAAGCGGGAGGCGGAGGAGGCGAGCGTCAACATTCGCCGCCTCGGCGAGAAGGACCAAAGGTCGCTCCCGCTCGCCGAAGCGGTGGCGGCGCTTGCCGACGAGGCCACGCCGCCCGATCTCCGGCGGCAGCGCGGCTGACGCCGCGCCGCGACCGGGCGGTTCCCCGCGTGGGATATCCCGCGAGGTACACGTCAGATCCCCAGGCTGTGGCCTTCCGATTGGCGGACTCGTCGAAGGGTGCGCCGCGTGGGCTACGGCGCACCCTTCTCTTCGCGGCGCCCCGATCCTCGCCGCGAGTACCCCCTTCGGTGGCTCAGGTCGCGATGTCGAAGTCGGTATGGGCGAGTGTCATGCCCTTCTCGATCGTGGCGAACACCACGGCCTTCTCGCCGCCCTTGCCGTCGGCATCGTAGGCGATCGTGCCCTTCTTCATGTCGACGAGAATATAGTCGTTGGCGTCCTTCGCCTTCTTGCCGAGGACGAACTCCTTCTTGGCAAGACTCGGTCCGATCTCGCCGAAGATCGCGGACGCCAGGACGATAGTGTCGCCGTCTTCATGCGAGAAGTCGGCGATTCGGTCGACGTTGTTGTTGCCGAGCGCTGTGTTGAAGAGGAACTCGTCGGCGCCGGTGCCACCGGACATGACGTCGTTGCCGCGGCCGCCCTCGATCGCGTCTTCACCCGCACCGCCGTCGAGGTAGTCGTTGCCGTCGCCGCCATAGAGGCCGGCGTCGATGGTAAAGTCGACGAGGTTGTCCTGGTAGGTGTCGGGGCTCGCCGTGGCGATTTGACCCTTGTCGTCGCCGGCGCCGCCGTAGATGACGTCGTCGCCGCCGTTGCCGAACAAGGCATCGCGGCCGGCGCCGCCATAGAGGCTGTCGGCTTCGGTGGTGGTTTCGCTCTGCCAGTTGCCGCCGAGCCAGTCGTCACCTTCGCCCCCATACATGGCGTCCTGGCCATCGCCGCCGGAAAGAAGGTCGTTGCCTTCGCCGCCGTAGAGGGAGCCTGCGGCCACGCCGATAAAGAACAGGTTGTCGGCACCCGTATTGCCTTCAAGGACGTGACCGCCGGTGGCGGTGGCCGCGTAGATTCGGTCGTGACCTTCGAGTCCGACCGCGAGAAGGCCTGCCGCGGCGAAGTGGTTATTGGCCTGGTCGCCGACGGTGACCCCGCCGATTGTGGTGACTGCCATTTGCTTCTCCTGTCTGTCTGAGACCGATCGATCGGGATGACCGAGGTCGAGAGGACGGGAGACATGGCGGAAGTCTCGCGCCGCGGCGTCATCCGATCGGAGGAGACGAAACCGGACTCTTGGTGCGGTTGAGGAGATCACACGATGTCATAATCGCTGTGGCTCCGCCCGGAGCTCTTCACCCGCTCGGAGGAGAGGCTTGCTCCTGGTTCCGTAACTGGACGGAGGGGTCGCAGGCGGTGGACGCGCCCCGCGATCGGGAACGTCTAGTTGAGGAGCGGGTTGGCGAAGCCGGCGACCAGCTTGACGAGGTCGGCCTGCCGCGATGTCCCGGTCTTGGCGTAGAGATGCACGAGGTGGGTCTTGACGGTCGAGCCGGCGACGCCGAGCGTCTCCGCCACTTCGGGCACGCCGCCGACCTCGACGATGGCGAGGAGCACCCGAAGCTCTGTCGGCGTCAGGCCATAGTGCCGTGCGATCCACTCGGGCTCCGAGCGAAGGTTGATCGTGGCCTTGTGGACGAAGAGCGCGGCGACTGCGTCGTAGCTCGAAGCAGCCTCGCGGCGGATGCCGGAAGTGAGCGGCAGCACGTGGGCGGCGTAGGGCTCGCCTTCCCCGGCCGTAATCGGAACGCCGATGCCGCCGGTGCCGATCGCCGCATCGCCCTTCCCGGCCGCCGCAAGGGCCGCCCCGAGGGTCTGCCGGGCCTCCGGATGTCGCGCCACCAGTCGGCCGCTCGAGGCATAGAGTCCATCGCCGTCGGCGAGGATGGCGCGACCGACGGTATTGGAGTGCACGATGCGGCCATGGGCGTCGGTGAGGAAAACGCCGGTGCTCAGACCGTCGAAGACCTCGGCAAGCGATGCGGCCTCGGCCGTCTTGAGTTCGATCGCATTGCCGATGACCACCGCCCGGCGGACGTGCGGGGCGACCAGGCGCATCCGTCGCCGCGAGGCCTCGTCGAACATGCCGTCGCTTTCATGGCGCATGACGTTGAAGACGACGGCGGTGGTTGCGGTCTTGTCGATCGCGGCGCCCATATAATCGACGAACCCCTGCGGGCGCGCCCACTCCCTATAGAAGCGGGTTTCCTGAAAATCGTCATAGGGGATGAGATCCGCGGTCGAGACGGGATTCTCGGGCGTCGAGAAGAGGTGCCCCATCGTGCAGGGGTCGAGCCCAACGTAGCGATCGAAGTAGGAGTCGGTGTAATCCGGCGCGATGCTGCCGTCGTCGAAACAGAGGAAACCGCGGTTGGCGGAGGCATCCTTGGCAACGATGCCGGCGGACGCGCCGCCGACGAAGTCGCGGACGCCCTTGAGCACGACGCTCCAAAGCGAAGGGTCGAGCGCGGCGTCGTACAGCTCGCCGACGAGACGCGACAGCGCGAGTTCCTCGGGGAGCGTCGTCATGCGGCGAGCGGGCTGGCAAAACCCGCGACGAGCTTGACGAGATCGGCCTGCCGGGAGGTCCCGGTCTTGCCGTAGACGCTGCCGAGATGCGACTTCACGGTGGTATCGGCGATGCCGAGCGCCTCGGCCACCTCCGGCACGCCGCCGACCTCGATGACAGCCAGCAGCACCCGGAGTTCCGACGGGGTCAGCCGGTAGTGACGGGCGATAATCTCGGGCGTTGACGGGAGTTCAAGTTCCGCCTTCCTGACGAAGACCGCGGCCACGGCGGCGTAGGCGTTGGCCGCCTTTCTCCGGGCGCCGGAGGTCAGCGGCAGGACGTGAGCGAGGTACACGCCGCCGTCGCGGGTCGCAAGCGGGAGGGCGACTCCGCGGGCGCCGACCGCACCGTCCCCGTTGCCGGCGGCGGCAAGCACATCCATCAGCGCCTGGTGCATCTTGACATCGCGAACCAAGAGCCGGTCGCCAGCGGCTTTGAGGAAACCCGAGCCGGCGAGCATCGCGTGCGCGGCGGCATTGGCGTGGACGATGCGCCCGTTGGCCTGCACCATGAACATCGCCGCACTCAGTGCGTCGAGGGTATCGGCGAAACTGGCAGTTTGCGCGGCCTTGAGGTCGATCGCCTTGCCGATCAGCACGGCTCGCCGGATATGCGGCGCGATCAGCCTCATGCGGCGTTTCGAGTCCTCGTCGGCGACGCCGTCCGGCGTCTTGCGGAAGATGCCGAAAAGGGCGGCGGAGGTCATCGATTTCTCGAGCGCGACCGTGATGAAATCGACCAGTCCCTGCGGTCTTCCCCACTCCTTGTAGAAGCGGGTTTCATGGAACTCGTCGTAGTCGATGAAGTCGGTCGTCGAGATCGGTTCGCCGACGGTCGAGAAGAAATGCGCGGTGTTTGACGGATCGAGCGCCATGTAGCGCTCGTAATATAGCTGTGTGTAGTGCGGATCGATGCAGCCGTCGTGGTGGAAGACCGTGAGGGTGGTCGCAGCCGCGTCCTTGGCGAAGATCGCGGCGGCCGACCCGCCGACGAAATCGCGGGCTTCGGCAAGCACCGCGCCCCACAGCGCCGGATCGAGCGCAGCGTCGTAGAGGTCGCCGATGACCTCCGAGAGCCGGGCCGCTTCATCCATCGCCAACTCCCTCCGTGGGCAACGGGAAAAAGTGCGCGACGATACCCGCAGGAGCCGATTTGGCTGTGACGTCGGTCACAACCCCGCTCGGGAGTGGAGCGGGCCCGCGAAACCGGCGATCAGTTTCACGAGATCGGCCTGGCGCGCAACGCCGGTCTTGGCGAAGACCCGGTTGAGATGGGTCTTGACGGTCGCGACCGATATCCCCAGCGTTTCGGCCACCTCGGGAACGCCTCCCAGTTCGACGATGCCGAAGAGGACACGCAGTTCCGACGGCGTCAGGCGGTAGTGGCGAGCGATAACCTCCGGCGTCGATTGGATGTCCACCGCGACCTTGCGGACAAAGATCGCTGCCGCCGCGCCGTAGGCGTGACCGGCTTCCCGGCGCGCCCCGCAGGTGAGTGGCATCAGGTGAGCGAGATGGAGCTGCCCGTCATGCGACGAGAGTATGAGGGCAGCCGCGCGCCCGCCGACCGCGCCGTCGCCGTCGGCGGCTGCGGCAATCGCCTCCTGGAGCACGCGATTGGCCGCGTGATCACGCGACATCAGTTGGCCGCGAACGACGCTCACTGCCGTTGCTGCGGCAAGCATCTCATGACCCGAGGTATTGGCGTGGACGATATGTCCATTGCCCTTCACCAGAAACAACGCGGTGCTCAAGCCGTCCAGCGTGTCGGCAAGGGCGGCGTTCTCAGCGGTCGTGTCGGCGAAGGACGTCCCGATCATCGCGGCGCGTTTGAGATGAGGCCCGATGAGGGCCATGCGGCGCCGCGAGTCGTCGTCGACCATACCGTCGCGCTGGTGGCGGAAGATGCCGAACAGGATAACCGCCTTCGCGGATTTCTCGAGACTGATGTTGATGAAATCGACGAAGCCCTGCGGGCGAATCCATTCCTGATAGATTCGTGTTGTCGACAGCTCGCCGGGATCGATGATGTCAGTCGACGCGAAAGGATTGTCGACCGTCGACATCGCCTGGCCGACGGTCATCGGGTCGAGCCTGTGGTACTTTTCGAAGTAGAGTTGCTTGTAGTGGGGGTCCAGGCGCTGGTCCTCGTGGTGGACTGCGAAGGAAGCGCCCAGAATATCTCGCGAATAAATCGCCGCCGCGGTCCCACCGACGAAATCGCGTGCCAAGCCGAGCGCAGCTTCCCACCGCGCCGGCTCAAGGGCGGCGTCGTAGAGGCCGCCGATGATTGCAGACAACGACGCGTTGTTCACCGCACCACCCCGCGTTGCCGCAAGAGATGGCGACCATAGCCGGTTGTTCAAAGGCGGCTGTGACGTCGGTCACAGTTCCACAGGGCCGGCATAGGCCGACTACGCCCCTACTGGACCAGCACCTCGACGTCGCGATTGAGGCCGGCTTCGACGGTGAAGTCCTGTTCGAAGATCTTCCCCTCGTGCGTGGCTATCGCGGTGTAATCGCCGGCAGACAGGACGACGGAGGGGAAGGCCCCGACGCTCTCGACCACGCTTTCTCCGGCGGGTGTGACGACAGACCAAGCGGTATTGGCGAGCGCCTCTCCGCCATGGTTCTCGACAAGCTTCAGCGTCACCCGCGCTGCCTGCTGGTAGACGGTGGCCTCGGTCAGCTTTCCCGGTTCCACGCGAATGTCGGCGCGAACGATGGCGTTGGCGTCGCCATAGCGGCAAACGACGTGATAGATGCCGGCGCTGAGCGCGATGATGGCCCCCGCGGGGGCGTTCTCCATTACGACGAAACGGCCGTCGGAGCCGCTCTCGTCCGGGGCATAAACGTCGAAACGCACTTCCTCCGAGGGGATCACGCGATCTTCGCCGGCGATCGCGGCGAGTCGGATGCCCCCGGCGTTGAGCACGATCGTCTCGCCGCGCGGCGTTTCGGAAATCGTCACCCGGCGGGTCATGCCTGCTCGTCCAAAGGCGGCGTGAACGAAATACTCGCCGGGCTTCAGCTTGAGCGTGACCGGACCGCCATCCGCCTCACCGACAAGTCGCATCTTGCCGTCGGCGTCGGCATCGTCCGCGAAGACCCGCCAAATAACCCCCGACTCGAGTGGCGGGCTTTCCGGCGTCATCCGAGCCTCGAGCGTGTATGAGCCCAGGATGCCGTCCGTTCCGGGAGCCGCAGGGTCGGTCGCGCCGGTTCCCGGGGCAGAGAGGTCAATGGGGGTGTCGATCGTTGGCCCAGAAGAACCATCGGGAGCGACGAAGGGGTCGATGGGGTCGGCCAGCGGGGCGAGGTTGAGCGGAGTGTCGGTGCCGGTATCGAACTCGCCGGAATCGCCGTCCGGTACTACGGCATCCTGAGCGACATCGATCAAGTCAACGCCGGTGGCGGCCTCGAACGCCTCGAGTGGCTGGACCGGCTGGAAGTCTTCCTCGGCAAAGGCGATTGGCGCGGCGGCTTCTTGCGCGTGTGCCGGGGGCGCGAGCGTCCATAGGGCGAGGCAGAACATCGCGACGAGTGGTGAACTCGCCCCGCCGAGATCGAATTTACCGGATTTCGTGTCGCCCGCCGGCAAATGCTTGCCCCGTCTCCATATCGTCCTCCCGAAAATGGGCGTGAATCGATGGCGAATTCATGGCATCGGCAACAGCGTGAAGCCGGTTGGGCCCCCGGGCGAACGTACTTCGCTCGATGAAACTCCTCCCTGGCGACAATGCCGCTCCCGACGGGGCCGGCGCCCTTCCGGAGACGCCGGTGGCTTCCTACATGGGTTGGCCGAAAGGAGCGCTCATGTTCGACATCGCCCCTCAATTCATCCTCGACAGCGCCGACCGGGAAGGTGCCGCCCACGCCGAAACGCCAGGCAATGATGTCACCCTGCTCGATGCCTATTCCCAGGCCGTGGCGCACATCGCCGACACCGTCGGCCCCGCGGTCGTCCGGGTCGATACCCGCAAGAAGGCGGCGCGCGGCGGCGGGACCGGGTCCGGCTTCGTACTGTCGCCCGACGGCCTCATTGTCACCAATGCCCATGTCGTGAACGGCTTCAAAGACATCCGCCTGGCAGACGCCGACGGGCGTACAACCGACGCGCAGCTCATCGGAGTTGATCCCGACACCGACGTGGCGTTGATCCGTGCCAACGCGGCGCGCGACCTGCCCACGGCGCTGCTTGGCGACTCAAAGGCCGTCCGCCGAGGCCAGCTTGTCGTCGCCATCGGCAATCCGCTCGGGTTCGAATCCACCGTGACCGCGGGTGTCGTGTCGGCCCTCGGGCGCTCGATCCGGGCCACCACGGGCCGCATGATCGAGGACGTGATCCAGACCGACGCGGCACTCAACCCCGGCAATTCGGGCGGACCGTTGGTGTCATCCCGGGGCGAAGTGATCGGGGTCAACACGGCCATCATCCCGCATGCCCAAGGCATCTGCTTCGCGGTCGCCTCCAACACCGCGAGCTTCGTCGTCTCCGAACTGATCCGCCATGGCCGTGTGCGCCGCGCCTTCATCGGCGTCAGCGCCGAGACGGCGCCAGTCCCGCGCCGTCACGCGCTTGCGGCCGGGCTCTCCCAGAAAACCGGAGCGATGCTGGGCAGCGTCTCGCCGGATGGACCGGCCTCCGCCGGCGGTCTGCTCCGACACGACCTGGTGGTGGCACTTGACGGTCGGCCGGTGACCGGCGTCGACGACCTGATCCGCCTTCTCGACGCTGATCGGATTGGTCGCGAGGTGAGGGTCGATGTGCTCCGGCTCGGCAAGCCCCGGTCCTTCACGGTGACCCCGGTGGAGCGGGCGAGGGCGAGCTAACGCGAAGGGCAGATCTCGCGCAGGACCCCGGCGGTCTCGGCGTCCGCCGGAAAGAAGGACTCGATCGCCAGCTCGGACAATGTGAGGTCGACCGGCGTCCCGAACACCGTGGTCATGGAGAAGAGCGACAGGGTTCGGTCGCCGACCCTCAGCCGGAGGGGAACGACCGGGGCGGCTGCGGTGGGATTCGACCGGTCGCGGGGCGTACTCGACGGAACCGAGAGTGCCGAAAGCTCACCGAACAGCGCGAAAAGCTTCGTGTCCGCGGAGCTCTCGACATCCCGCCGCAGGCGGCCGAGAACATGCTCCCGCCATTCCGAAAGATTTGCGATCCGCTTGGCCAGTCCATCGGGATGAAGGCTGAGGCGCAGCACGTTGACCGGCGGCTCCAGCAGAGTGGGAGAGACGCCGGCAAGAAGCGGTGGAATCGCCCGGTTTGCGGCGAGCATGGTCCAGTGACGGTCGACGGCCAGCGCCGGGTATGGCTCATGGCCGCGGAGCACCAGATCGACTGCCTCGCGAGCAGTACGCAACGCCTCGTCATCGAGCCGGCGTTCCGGGAACACAGGCGCATGGCCGGCCGCGACCAGCATGCGGTTTTGATCTCGGAGCGGCACCCGCAGTCTATCGGCCAAGCGCAGCACCATCTCACGGGACGGACGCGAGCGCCCGGTCTCAAGGAAACTGAGATGCCGTGAGGAGATTTCGCTTTCGACGGCAAGGTCGAGCTGGCTCATGCGCCTGCGCCGGCGCCACTCGCGAATCTGTTCGCCGACCGTCGGGATGGCTGTCGTCATGCGGTAGAGAATAGTGAGCGGAGGAGCACTGTTCCATTACCTCGGAGGTAATCGACTTCAGCACCGATGCACGCCATCTCGAAGGTCAGGCACCCGCCCAGGCGGGGCCGCAAGTCCAAGACAAGGAGTGATGACATGACTGACCTGACCAAGCTCGCGGACCGCTACATCGAGATGTGGAACGAGACCGACGCCGCGAAGCGGCGGGCGCTGGTCGCCGAGGTATGGACGGCGGATGCGATCTACGTCGATCCGGTTCTTCGCGGCGATGGCCGCGAGGGCATCCATGCCATGGTCGGCCAAGTGCACGAGCGCTTTCCCGGCCATCTGTTCCGGCGTACGAGTGAGGTCGATGCGCACAACGATCGCATGCGCTTCGCTTGGGAACTCGCGCCCGAGGGGGGTCCCGCGGTGGTGAAGGGGATCGACTTCGCGGCGATCGCGGACGGACGTCTCGCATCGGTCACGGGGTTCTTCGACGCCGTGCCACAGCAAGCGGCTTCCTGACCTCGCACCGATCCCGGCCGCGCGCCCCGTAGCGCGGCCGGGAGCGCGCCACGAGATTCCGTTTCCTCGCGGGTCGGTCCGTGCAATCAATGAGATGAGGGCCCAGCGACCGGGCTCGAGATCCGGAGGACCGATGACCGACCGACCCTACGAATGCCTAACGCCCGATCAGGTGGCGGCATACCGGCGCGACGGATACCTCGTGCTTGAAAATCGTGTCGGGTCGGATGTGATTGCCGCCTGTCATACCGAGATCGACCGCATCCGGGAGTCGGCGCGACACCTCACCGCACATACGGACGAGATCGACCTCGAGGACAGTCATACCTCCGAGGAGCCGCGCATCCGGCGCATCAAGCTCCCGCACAAACAAAGCAAGGTCTTCGACGACCTGATGCGGAGTGACGCGGTTCTGGCGCCGGTGCGCGACCTGATCGGCCCGAACCTCAGGCTCCAGACCTCAAAGCTCAATATGAAATCGGCGCGCTACGGCGCACCCGTCGACTGGCACCAGGACTGGGCATTCTACCCCTACACCAATGACGACATCCTCGCCGTCGGCGTGTTCCTCGACGACGTCGGAGAGGAGAACGGGCCGCTCATGGTCTTCCCCGGCACACATCGCGGACCGGTGCACGACCATCATTCCGGCGGGTACTTCGCAGGCACGATGTCGTTGGCGGCCGCCGGTCTCGACGCGAAAGACGCGGTTCGTGCCATGGCGCCGGCGGGGTCGATCTCGATCCACCATGTGCGCATCGTCCACGGCTCGGACTTGAACCGCTCATCCCGCGACCGGGCCGTGCTGTTCTACGAGATCGCGGCGGCGGACGCCTTCCCGATCGTGGGGTCGATGGGCACCTTTCCTTCGCTCGCCGAGTTCGATGCGCGGATGCTGTGCGGAGAAAGCACGATCGAGCCGCGGCTGACGAACGTGCCGGTGCGCATTCCGCAGCCGCAGCCGCCGACGCAAGGCTCGATCTACGAGATTCAGAAACAGAGCGCGGTGCGGGGGTTTGAGCGCGCGACGGCAAAGGCGATGTGAGGCGGATCGAACAGTCCGCCCGGCCCCAGCTCATGACCGCCCGAAGGTATACAACCCTTCGCATGGTCGCCGGCAGCCGAAGGCCCGGAGCGTACCCCGGGCCTTCGAAGAGGCGTTAAGGTCCGCTCACTTGTAGTCGGCGGCGTTCTCCTTGGTGACAAGCACGGTGCCGGTGTCGATCACCGGGTCGATCTTCTCACCCTTCTTGACCTTGAGGGCATTCTCGACGCCCAGGCGGCCCATGTTCCTCGGATTCTGGGCGACGGAGGCGGTCATCTCGCCGGCGAGGATCGACTCGGCGGCGTTGGGGTTGGCGTCGAAGCCGACCACCATGACCTTGTCGAGCATGTTGGCCGACTTGAGCGCTTCGACCGCGCCGAGCGCCATGTTGTCGTTGGACGCAAACACCGCCGCAAGGTCGGGATTGCCGGTGAGAATATTCTCCATGGCGGCTTGTGCCTTGGCGGTGTCCCAGTCGGCGGGCTGCTCGGCGACGACATTGAGCCCGCAGTCGGTGAGGCCCTTCTTGGCGCCTTCGGCGCGCGCCTGTCCGGTCGATTGGGTGATGATGCCCTGAAGGATGGCGACCTTCGAGCCGGCCGGGATGTTCTTGCAGATGAATTCGGCAGCAAGCGCGGCGCCCACCTCGTTGTTGGTGCCGATGAAAGTCACGCCTTCATTGATGCCCTTGGTGTCGACGAAGACCACGCCGACACCCTGCTTGATCGCCTGGTCGACGATCGGGGCAAGCGCATTCGGATCGGTCGGCGCGATGGCGAGGGCGTCGATGTTCTTGGCGAGCTGGTCCTCGACCTGGTTGATCTGGGACTGAACATCGCTCTCTTGCGGTGGCGCGAGCACGACAAGATCAACGCCGAGCTCGGCGGCTTTCTCCTTGGCGCCCGCCTCGACCGCCGCCCAGAACGGGTTGCCCGCCCCAGGGCCCTTCATGCTCAGCAGCACGGTCTCGGCGCTCGCGGCGGCGGTCGTCAGGAGCATTGCACCGCAGGCGAGGCCCAACAGTTTCTTCATGGTTCTTCCCTCCATTCTTCTCATCTTCTCCCATAATGATCCGCGGCCGGCGCGGAGAAGGTCCGCCGGCCGGTTGAGGTCATTTTCGCACCGACGCGCGGCGACGGAGTACGTCAATCCAAACCGCGAGGATGATGATCAGGCCGATCAGCAACTGCTGCCAGAAGACACTGACGTTCATCAGGTTGAGGCCGTTCCTCAAGAGCCCCATGATCAGTACGCCCGCAAAGACGCCAAGCACCGTACCGCGACCGCCAAAGAAGCTTGCGCCGCCAATGATCACGGCGGCGATGGCGTCGAGTTCGGCGCCGATTCCGGCGTTGGGAAACCCGGAGTTGGTTCGCCCCGCGAGCTGCAGGCCGGCAAGCCCTGCGAAGAAACCGCAGAGGACGTAGACCAGCACCAGCACCCGGTCGACATTGATGCCGCTGACACGGGCGGCGTGCGGGTTGCCGCCGATGGCATAGATGTGCCGGCCGATCGAGGTCTTGTTGAGGAACAGGGCGACGGCGACGTAGCAGATGAGCATGACGACCGCGCTCACCGGTATCGCCATGCCCGGATCAAGCCCGGGAACCGGGATGGAGGCGGCCCCGATATAGCGGACCGGATCGGCGAGGCCCGAAATCGGCGCTCCGCCCGAAATGAGGTTGGTGAGGGCGCGCGCCACAAACTGGGTGCCGAGCGTCATGATGAAGGGGTGAGGCAGGCGGAGCACGGTGAGGCCGAGACCGTTGACCAGGCCCGACAAAGCGCCGACCGCGGGTCCGATGAGGATGACGATCGCCCAGGGCCAGCCGTCGGCATTGGCAAGCGCGAGTGCCATCATCGCGAGTGCCATCACCGAACCGACCGAAAGATCGATACCCGCCGTGAGGATCACGAGGAACATGCCGATGGAGAGCAGCGCGTTGTTCGCGATCTGCTTGAGGATGTTGGTGAGGTTGGCGAAAGTCAGGAAGTACTCGGGCTGCAGCGCATAGAGGAAGACCATCATCAGCACGACGACGCCGATGATGCCGAAGCGCTCGACGAGACGTGCGATGTTCTGGTTTCGCGCGGTAGCCGAGGCGTGGTCGGTCATCAGTGCACCCGGTCGTGGGCGAGGGCCTCGGTGTGGCCGCGCGTGCCCATGATCCAGCCGATTACCTCGTTCCGCGTCGTCTGCTTGAGCGGCGCATCGGCGAAGTTCCGGCCATGGAACAGAGCCATCACCCTGTCGCAGACATAGAAGATGTCATCCATGCGGTGGCTGATGAGGATGACGCTGACGCCGTGCTCCTTGAGCCCCTTGATCAGATCGAGGACCTTCCCGACCTCCTTCACCGCGAGCGCCGCGGTTGGCTCGTCCATGATCACGACGCGGGCGTCGAAGGCGGTGGCTCGGGCAATGGCGACGGCTTGCTGCTGGCCGCCGGACAGCTCTTCGACGTTCTGGTCGACGCTCTTCACATGGATCTTGAGCCGGTCGAGATGCTCGCTCGCCATCGTCCGACTCTTCCTTTGGTCGACTACCGTCAGACCGAGGAATTTCCCGCCGGGTTCGCGGCCGAGATAGATGTTCTCGTAGATCGGCAGGTTTCCGGCAAGCGCAAGGTCCTGGTAGACCATCTCGATGCCGACCTGGCGTGCATCGCGCGGACTCGTGAAGCGAACCGGGCGGCCGTCGAAGACGATCTCGCCCTCGCTCGGGGCGTAGAGGCCGGAGAGGATCTTCATCAGCGTCGACTTGCCGGCGCCATTGTCGCCGACGACGCCGAGCACCTCGCCGCGGGCAAGGTGAAAGTTCACCTTGTCGAGCGCGGTGATCGCGCCGAAGAACTTGCTGATGTTGCGGGCTTCGAGCAGCGGCCGCTCGCGACCTGCATCGGCAGGTGGCTCCACGACTTACCTCCCTCACTGCGTCGGAATCGGAACGTCTGCGCCAAATTTTGTTGTTGGCGGAACATAGATTCCATTTGGCGGCGGGTTGTCAAGAAAGGTAGGGCGATCTTTCGACCTCGCTTCCCGCGCGGAGGTTGTGAGACATCCCGGTCGAGGGCATAGACTTTGGGGCGAACGGCTAGGGAGGGAATCAGAATGCCAGACCCGGTTCGTGTGGCGATCGTCGGCTGCGGCTTTTTTGCGCGCAATCATCTGTTCTCGTGGAAGGACCTCGAGATCGAAGGTGTTCGTCTCGTGGCTGTCTGCGACATCGATCCGGTCAAGGCGAAGGCGGCCGCGACCGAGTTCGGCATCCCGAACTGGTACTCGGACATCGACACGATGCTCGACAGGGAAAGGATCGACCTCATCGACATCGTCACGCGCATGGACACCCATCGGATGCTGGTCGAAAAGACCATCGGCCGCGGTATCGCGACGATCGTTCAGAAGCCTTTCGCACCGACCTGGGACGATGCGGTGGCCATGACGAAAGCCGCGGAGAAGGCCGGCGTCTTTCTCGCGGTCCACGAGAATTTCCGCTTTCAGACGCCGCTCATGAAAGTAGCGGAGGCGGTGCGATCCGGTGCGATCGGAACGCCGACCTGGGCGCGCGTCTCGTTTCGAACCGGCTACGACCTCTACAAGACCCAGCCCTATTTCTACACCGAGGAGCGCTTCATCATTCTCGATCTCGGTGTCCATACCCTCGACATCGCTCGGGTGATGATGGGGGAGGCCGAGCACGTCTTTGCCGAGACCCAGACGCGCAACCCGAAAGTGCGGGCCGAGGACACCGCCACGGTGTTGCTCCGCCACGTTTCGGGCGCCGTCTCGGTGGTCGACTTCTCCTACGAGAGCCGAAAGCTGCCGGACCCGTTTCCCGAGACCCTCATGGAGATCGAAGGACCGAACGGCGCCATTGTCGTCGAGGCCGGGCTGAAGATGCGCGTCACCGTCGGCAAGGATGTGCGGGAGGAGGACATCGGCGCACCGCTTCTGTCCTGGACTTCACGGCCCTGGCACGTGGCGCAGGAGTCGGTGCTCATCACCTGCCGGCACCTGCTCCATGCATATCGCTCCGGCAAGCCCGCCGAAACAAGCGCGGTCGACAACCTCAAGACCTATGCGCTCGCGGAGGCGGCCTATGAATCCGCGGCGACCGGAAGGGCAGTGAGGCCGCGGGTCTATGCCTGAGCCGGAGCGGCATTCCTCCCGCCGACCAGCCTGCCTGCCCGGCCGACGACCCCCTTGCCCGACACGTAGCTGAGCGTGCCGTTGACGTAGACCTCGTCGATGCCTTGGGAAAGGACCCGCGGGTCATCATAGGTCGCCTTGTCGATGATCGTCTCGGGATCGAAGACGACAAGGTCGGCGAACGCGCCAGGGGCGATGCGGCCGCGGTCATTGAGGCGAAAGGTGTTGGCCGTGAGCCCGGTCATCTTGTGGATCGCGGTCTCAAGCGGGAACAGCTTCTCGTCGCGGGCATAGTGGCCGATGACGCGCGGGAAGGTGCCCCAAAGGCGCGGGTGCGGATGAGCGTCGTGCGGCAAGCCGTCGGAGCCGATCATCGCCAGCGGGAAGCTCATCACGCGACGGACGTCGTCCTCGTTCATCTGGAAATAGATGGCGCCGGCGGGATCGAGGCGGCGTGCGGCTTCATGGATATCGACGCCCCACTCCCTGGCGATGTCGGCGAGATCGCGCCCGCCCATTTCGGGATGCGGCGTCGACCAGGCGATCATGATCCGGTAGTCGCTGCTGACCAGATCCATGCGGAGATTGGTGGATCCTGCGGTATAGGGATAGCAGTCGATGCAGACCGGCTGGCGGTGCGAGGCGGCTTCGATCTTCGGTAGGGTCTCCTGGGTTCGCCCCCAGTTGCGCGGATGGGCGCACTTGTGGTGCGAGATGACCAACTGAATTTTTGCTCGTCCTGCCGTGGCGAGCGCCTCGTCGATCGAATCGAGCACGCGATCGGTCTCGTCGCGCATGTGGGTGGCGTAGACACCGCCATGTTCGGCGAAGCGGGCGGCGATCGGCGCCACCTCGTCGATACTGGCCGCGGCATTGGTCGGATAGAAGAGGCCGGTCGAAAACCCCGCCGCCCCTGATTCCATGGCTTCGTCCACGAGGTCGATCATCCTGTCGATCTGCTCGCGGGTGGCGCTGAGCTTGATGTCCGGCATGGTGCGGAGGCGGAGCGCCGAGTGGCCGATAAGGGCAGCGACGTTGACCGCGGGCACCGTCTCGGCGATGGCCTTGGCGTAGTCGGCGAATCGCGGGAACTGATACGCCTCCTTGCCGCCGAGCAGGTTCATCGGCGGCGGCGGGTAGCCGTCGAAGGTCACCGGCGCGAGGCTGATTCCGCAGTTGCCGGCAACGACGGTGGTCACTCCCTGACTGATCTTGGGAAGCATGTCGGGCGCGTCGAGCACGATGCGGTCGTCGTGGGTATGGGCGTCGATGAATCCGGGCGCGAGCGCATGGCCGCGAATGTCGCGCTCGGCGATCCCGGCCCCGACGGGAATCGTACCCGCCGGTCCGACCACCGCGATGCGATCGCCGGCAACCGCCACCTCGCCCGCAAAAGGCGGGGCACCGGTACCGTCGTAGATGACGGCATTGCGAAAGACATGGTCGTAGCGGGTCTCGCCGGAACTGCTCATCGTTTCAATCGCCCTGTGGGGTTTCGTTCATGAGGGGAGTGGGGTCCATGGTCGGCGTCGGGATCGCAACCCCGATCCGCGTCACGGCATAGCGGACGCGGCGGAGTGCGTCGCGGCCCCTGGTGCCGAGCCGCGCGGCGAGCGCCGTCGCGATCGTATCGACGATCGCCATGTGGGCATAGCGCGACGGGGTTGGACGAAGGATGTCGTCCGCCTCCGGAATCGTGACGGCAATGACGACCTCGGCTTTCGCGGCTAGCGGCGTGCCCGGGCGGGTCAAGGCGATGGTCGTCGCGCCGAAGGAGCGGGCGATCTCGACCGCGTCGATCACCGGCTTCGACCGGCCGCTGTTGGAAATCGCGAGCACCGAGTCGCCCGGCTGGAGCGTCGCGGCGGACATGCGCTGCTGATGGCCGTCGACGAACGCGGATACGGGGATGCCGAGGCGAAAGAGGCGGAGCTTGGCGTCCTCGACGACCGCCGCCGAACCGCCGCCCTGGCCGTAGATATCGATCCGCCGGCTTGCGGCGAGCCGGTCGATGGCGGCGGAAACCACTTGTGTATCGAGCTGGTCGAGGCCTTCGCGGACGGCATTGGCGGCGTGCATCATCACGGTCTGGGCGAGCTGGCCGACATCGTCGCTGAAGACTCGATCGGAGGTCAGGTAGACCGCCGCCACCGTCATCGTGGTCGCGAGCTGGATCTTGAAATCGTGGAAGGAGGCGGAGCCGACCGAGCGGCAGAAGCGGGTGACCGTCGGCTGACTGACGCCGGCGCGGGCGGCGAGTTCAGCGATGGTGAGGCGCGTGGCGGCGCGGAAATCCTTGCGGACGACCTCGGCGACGCGGCGCTCGGCCGGGCTCAGCTCCGGCTCGACCCGCTCGATTCGGGAAACGAGGTCGATCGCCGAGGGAGGAGCGCCGTTGACCCGCCCGGAAATGCGACGCCGCGCCATGTTCTCCGGTGTCCGACTGCTGCATTCGAAGGCAGTGCTGAAAATAAATTACACGGATTGGGACGACCGGCAAGACGGAATGGATCGGCGCTGGCTCGGTCCCGGCTCGGGCATGGCGCACGTGAATGGCAGGCTTGGGCCGGATAATTGGGCGAATGGATCACGTTTTGATGTTGAAGTCGGTCCAAATCTGTAACATGATTTCAGTCATAAGAAGAGCTCGCGCGGCCGAAACAGCGTCGACGGGTTGTCGGGACAGGCGGCTACACCATGAACGTCACCGCGCTGAAGTCGCGGAAGGAAAACAGGCGCCCGCGCATGGTCGTCGACCGGGCGACGCTCCATTACCAGACCAAGTCCGGGCCGCTTCACGCGCTCGACAATGTCTCCCTCGAAGTTCGGGACGGCGAATTTCTCTGCATCATCGGGCCGTCGGGCTGCGGCAAGACCACTCTGCTCTGGTCGATGGCCGGGCTGATCAAACTCAACGGCGGCGAGATCACCCTCGACGGCGAGCGGATCACGCGACCGAACCCGCATATCGCGATGATCTTCCAGGACGCCAACCTGCTTCCCTGGCGGACGCTCGAGCGCAACATCCAGCTCCCGTTCGAACTCAAGCGCAGGCCACCCGACCGCGAGCGGATCAACCGCCTCCTCGACCGGGTCGGACTCGCCGGCTTCAACGACAAGTATCCCCGCGAATTGTCCGGGGGTATGCAGCAGCGCGCTTCAATCGTGCGAAGCCTCGCCGTCGATCCCTCGATCCTGCTCATGGACGAGCCCTTCGGCGCGCTCGACGCCTTCACCCGCGACGAGATGAACCTGCTCATTCAGGAAATCTGGATGGAAACCGGGAAGACCATCGCCTTCGTCACGCACTCGATCCCGGAAGCGATCTTTCTTGCCGACCGCGTGGTGGTGATGTCGGCGCGTCCCGGGCGGATCACGGCGGTCTACGACATCGACATCCCGCGGCCGCGGCCGGTCGAGATCCAGACGGAGCCGGATTTCATCGCCCGCGTCATGGAGATCAAGGTGAAGATCGACCATCAGCGCGGGGCACGCGTCGATCACTCGATGATCGGATAGGATCGGAAAGACACAAGGGAGAGAGTGGTGAGCGAGGCCGCCAACACGGTTCCAACCTTCGACAAGAAACCGGCCGGCGGCGAAACGGTGAGCCTCGCGGGCGGGCTTTCCTCGTCGCTGGCAAGCGGATCCGGGCGGACGTGGCTCGAGACCCTGGTCATCGTCCTGGTGGCGGTGATCATCATCGGCGGATCGGAGTTCCTGCTCACCTGGTTCGAAGTGCCGCAATACGTGCTGCCGACGCCGAGCCAGATCGCCACGGCGCTGGTCACCGAGTTTCCGCTGATCTGGCCGCACCTCCTGATCACCCTCAAGGAGCTGTTCGTAGGTTTCGCGATCGGGGCATCGATCGGCTTCGTGCTAGCGGCGGTGATCACCCAGTTCCCCTTCGTCGAGAAGGTGGTGACCCCTTACATCCTGCTCCTCGTGACGACCCCGATGCTGGCGCTGGTGCCGCTCCTCATCCTTCGCTTCGGTTTCGGCAGCGAGCCGCGAATCATCGCGGTGGCGCTTGCGAGCGGGCCGATGGTGATGATCAATTCGGCAACCGGATTCCGGCGCGTCGACCTCGCCAAGATTGCGCTGGCGCGCTCGTTCGGCGCCAACACCTTCCAGATCTTCACCAAGATCCGCATCCCGATGGCGATGCCGATGATCATCGTCGGCCTGATGGTGGGCTCGATCTTCGGCCTGCTGACGACCGTGGGTGCGGAAATGGTGGGCGGCGCGGAGGGGCTCGGCAACCGGCTCACCTACTACTCATCGCTGATCCGGATGCCGCAGTTCTTCGCGATCATCCTGATCCTCGCGATCATCGGCATCTCGATCTACGTCTTCTTCTTCTGGCTGGGGAAGAAATGGGCCAGCTGGGAGGCATAGCGCTCGGCCGTTCGTTCAACCAAACGGAACACTAGAGGGAGAGCAAAGACATGACCGGACAGACTTCGCAGGGATTGATGATCAACCGTCGCCGTCTGCTCACGCTAACGGCCGCCGGCATCTCGGTGGCGACGCTCGGCGGGCTCGGCGCGCGCCAGGCGCAGGCGCAGTCGGGCACCATCCGCTGGGTATCGCCACGCGGCACGATCGAGGTGCTGGACGACTACCCCTATTGGGTCGGCAAGAAGTACGGCTATTTCGGCGACATCGAGACGACGCTCGAACCGGGGCCGTCCGACGCGACCGCAACCGTGAAGCTCGTCGATCAG
>DASSPO010000329.1:0-4131 GCA_035699585.1 Bauldia sp. | reverse complement strand
CCGGATCTTCAGGAACCTCACGGCCTTACCTTTCTCGATTCCGATACCCTGATCGTCGCCAACCGAGCGGGGACGCTGCCGCTCTTCAGGCTCCCGCCGCAAGGGTCCGCAAGCGGCAGTATTACCCTCCATGCCGAGCCCACAGCCGGCGACACCGCGTTTCGGGACGTCGTCTCGCCGGGCTCGGTGGCCGCAACGCCTGTCGGTCGGGACTGCTACCAGGTGTTCGTCTGCAACAACTTTGCTCATCGAGTCACCCGCCATCGCCTCAAGTGGGCGCGGTCACCAAAGATCAGAAAGAACAAGGTGCTCATCGCGGCGGGACTGAGCATTCCGGATGGTATCGCGGTCAGCCCGTCGGAACGCTGGATAGCGATCAGCAATCACACTACGGGTAGCGTCCTCATCTATCGCAACAACCGGGCGCTCGGCCCGGAGACGCTTCCGGTCGGCCGTCTGGAGGACGCCGGATATCCGCATGGCGTCCGTTTCACACGGGACGGCCAGTTCATATTCGTCGCCGACGCGGGGACTCCCGTCGTCAATGTCTATCTCGGCATAGGCGGCGACTGGCGCGGGACCCGCAAGCCCATCCATTCGATCCGCGTGCTCACGGACGAGGCCTATCTCCGCGGACACGTCAACCCCGAGGAGGGCGGCCCAAAGGGAATCGACATCGACGGCGGCGGACGGGTCCTCGCCACGACCTGCGAGGAGCAGCCGCTTGCTTTCTTCGATCTAAGGGCAACGCTCAACGCGATCGCGCGGCGTACGGCCTGACCTCGCAGCTACGGTACTCGGGCGACGGCCCTCGTGACGCCGAATGCTAGGCCCCGATTGCGTGCAGTCGAGGGCCTTCCTTGTTGAGCCAGGCGCGTGC
This sequence comes from Bauldia sp., assembly GCA_035699585.1. Lineage (GTDB taxonomy): Bacteria > Pseudomonadota > Alphaproteobacteria > Rhizobiales > Kaistiaceae > Bauldia. The sequence goes on along the minus strand of DASSPO010000329.1, from coordinate 3,251 downwards.
CGCGTGCGTCTCGGGACAGACGGACTCGACCAGGTGCCAGAAGCGCGGCGAGTGATTCATCTCCTGGAGATGCGCCACCTCGTGGGCGGCAAGATAGTCGAGCACGAAAGGCGGCGCCATGATCAGTCGCCAAGAGAAAGACAGATGCCCGGTCGCGGTACAGGAACCCCACCGGCTCACCTGGTCGCGCAGTCTTATCGCCTTGACGCGGACTCCGAGCATCATCGCGTGGCGGAGCGCGGCGCGTTCGAGGTCGCGGCGCGCCTCGCGCTTGAGGAAATCGATGACCCGGCGGCGGAGATGCTCGGGCGGGCCTGGAACCAGAAGCAGCGGCCCCTCGCCGCTCGGGACGAGCGTGACAGTGCCGCGCAAGACCGGAATATGGCGGATGCGATGACGGACGCCGCGAAGCGGAATCGTCTCACCGTCGGCGATCGGCTGGGCTTCCGGAAGCTTGCCCATCTGGCTGACCAGCCATCCCGCGTGGCGGTCAAGAAAAGCGCGCGCCTCCGCGAGCGAACCGCGTGCCGGCATGGTGAGCACCGGCGAACCCTTGGCGCTGCCGACGCGGAGTGTGTAGTTCCGCGCGCGCGGATGACGGCGGAGTGCCACGGCGACACTGCCCCGCTCGGTGGCGAGCTCGAAGTGCGTCGCGCGCGGCTGCGGCGTCGGCTTGCGTTCGAAGAAGACCATCTTGGGACGGCTCGCGAATCAGTGCTCGCGACTATTCTCACTCATTACGGCGAAAGCCGGAATCCTCCGCGGCGATGACGCGTTGTCGGCGAGCTCCGCTCCACCGCAAAAAGAAAACGGCGGAGCTGTGCTCCGCCGTCTTCCTGTCCAGCGACCGAACTCAAGATCAGAGGTCGATCGTCTTCTCCTCGTCGCCGTTCTTGCGCGCGGTGTTGCGCTCGCGCATGAAACGGTCGAACTCTTCCTGGTCGCGGGCGCGACGGAGGTTCTGCATGAACGTCTCGAACTCGCGGCGTTCCTCTTCGAGCCGCCGGCGCTCCTCCTCGAGCCGCTTCAACTCGCGCTCGCGGTACTCATCGAACGCGACGTTGCCGCTGCGCGCGAAGCCGCGAGGCCCGCATCCGCGCCATTCGGTGCGGAACTCGGTGCGGAAGTCATTCTTCAGGCCGTCGAAGTGACGGCGGAGTTCCGGCACGCGATGGCCCCAGATGATGTAGGCGAGCATCAGCAAGCCGAGCGGCCAGAAGACGAAGAAGCCAATCACCATCAACGCGATGGTCAGCGGCGTCCAGGCGGGACGCAAGGCGTATGAATGGACCACTTTCCTCTCCCCTATTGGAGTGACAACGGGGGACGTGGGGATCACTCAACCGTGATTCAAGAAAAATCGGACCGAGGCCAACCGGGTTGGCAGCCGGGCCCCGCGAGCGCTGCGTCCTCAGGACCTCCGCCGGCCCTTGGACGTCGGAGTGCCGCGCCGCGTCCTGCCGTTCCCCGACTTCACCGTCGCGACGGCAGCCGTCTCATCGGCGATCGCATCGGTGCGCGGTGCCACGGGGCTGGCGCCATTCCCGTTCCCGTTCGCGGCCCGCTGCGACGGCCGGCCGAACGTCGTGATGAAGTCGCGGATGCGGGGCGCGATCTCCGCGCGGAAGCGCGAGCCGTTGAACACCCCGTAGTGGCCGACTTTCGGCTGGAGGTAGTGCGCCCGACGCTCGGCAGGAATGCCGGTGCAAATATCGTGGGCCGCCTCGGTCTGGCCGACCCCGGAGATGTCGTCGTTCTCTCCCTCGACGGTGAACATCGCGACGCTCCTGATGGCGCCCGGATCGACGCGCTCGCCGCGATGCATCATGTTGCCGTCGGGAAGGGCGTGGCGGATGAACACCGTGTCGACCGTCTGCAGGTAGAACTCCGCCGTCAAATCCATGACGGCAAGATACTCGTCGTAGAATTCGCGGTGTTTCTCCGCCGAGTCGCCGTCGCCCTCGACGAGATGACGGAAGAAGTCCCGATGCGCCTGGACGTGCCGGTCGAGGTTCATGCTGAGGAACCCCGATATCTGGAGGAAGCCCGGGTAGACCTCGCGCATGAAGCCGGGATGCGGAAACGGCACCGGCATGATCACGTTTCGCCGGAACCACTCGAGATCGTGGTTGTTGGCGAGCGTGTTGACCGCGGTCGGATTGCGGCGTGTGTCGATCGGCCCGCCCATCAGCGTCATCGTCGCCGGGATGTGGCGGTCGCCGCGCGTCTCCATGATCGCTGCCGCGGCCAGCACCGGCACCGATGGCTGGCAGACGGCCATCACGTGCGCACCTTCGCCGATCAAGTGAAGCATCGAAATCAAGTAGTCGATGTAGTCGTCGAGATCGAAGCCGCCATCGGCGAGCGGCACCATGCGTGCGTCGGTCCAGTCGGTGATGTAGACGTCGAAATCGGGAAGCATCGTTTCGACGGTACCGCGGAGAAGCGTAGCATAGTGGCCCGACATCGGCGCGACGATGAGGAGCTTCGGCTGCGGGCGCCCATTGGCCCGCGCCGGCATCTTCTCGAAATGCAGCAGACGGCAGAACGGGCGCTGCCAAGCGACATGTTCGAACACCGGCACGCGTTCGCCATGAACCGTGGTCGAGACGATGCCGAATTCGGGTTTGCCGTACCGGCGGGTGGTCCGCTCGAAAAGCTCCGCCGCGGCCGCCACGCTTCGACCGAGCGGGGTATGCGCGAATGGATTGAGCGGGTTCTTGAAATAGAGCCGGGCCGCGTCGGCCGCCGCCCGAAAGGGACTCAAGGCTGCATGGTTGAGTTCGTAGAGATGATAATACAACGCCCCGAACCCCTTATGATGCAGCACCACGCCCGCAGTCTTTTGCAGTGCAAAAAGGATATGGCCCTCGCCAGCCCCAGCGCAAGCAAGAGTTTGACCGTTCGGTCAGACCGCAAGGCGAGCGTGACATTTGCGCTATAGTCATTGGAAGTCATTGGAAAACCAGAGGTTCCGCCTGCATTGCAATCCCCGGACCTGCCCATGACCCACGCCGCGTATACTCCGCGACTGTCGGAACGGCCGATGCCGGAGAGCGACTTCGCCGGCCGAAGCCTCCGACTCCAAACCCTGATTCGCCTTCGCTGGCTGGCGGTCGCCGGCCAAACCGTGGCCGTCGCCGTCGTCTATTTCGGCCTTGGCTTCCCGCTGCCGATCTTCTGGTGCTTCGGGTTGATCGCACTCTCGGCGGCGCTCAACCTCGCGCTTCGCGTGCGCTTCCCGGCGAGCC
>DASSPO010000328.1:0-26204 GCA_035699585.1 Bauldia sp. | reverse complement strand
CCTGGGGGAAGAAGGCCGGAGGACCGTGGCTTTTCGGCCACTTCACCATCGCCGACGGCATGTACGCGCCCATCGCCACACGGTTCCGCACCTACGGCGTCCACCTCGATTCCACTTGCCACAACTACATGGAGACGGTGCTCACCGACCCCGACTTCCTCGCCTGGGAGGCGCAGGCCGAGAAAGATCCGCCGCAGGAGCCGCTGGCGGCGTGACTACCCGCGCCCTGCCTTGATCGCCGCCTCGACCTCGGCCCGCCGCGGCATCGGCGCAACCGCGCCGTAGCCCTCCGTCGACAACGCCGCGGCGACGTTGGCATAGCGGCCGGCGGCGAACGGATCGCCGGTGCGGAGATACTCGGCGAGGAAGGCGCCGTCGAACATGTCGCCGGCTCCGGTGGCATCGACGAGCTTCACCTTGACCGCCTCAAGCCGCTCGCGACGCTCGCGCGTCGCGATCAGCGCGCCGTCCTCGCCCAGGGTGAGCGCCACGATCTTCGCCCCCATTGCGAGGTAGAAGCCGACGATCTCGTGCGGGTCGGTGAGGCCGGTAAGATGCATCGCGTCATCGAGCCCGGGGCGAACGATATCGGCAAGCGACACCGCCGCGTGGATCACGGCGCGGGCGCGGTCGAGCGGCCACAGGCGCAGGCGAAGGTTGGTGTCATAGGAGACGAGCACGCCCGCCGCGCGCGCCATCCGCATCGCCACGAACACGGCGTCGGCGGCGCTCGACGAGATCGCCTGGCTGATGCCGGAGGCGTGGACGACGCGCGCGCTCTTGATCATCGACTCCGGCATGTCCTCGGGCGTGATGCGGCTCGCGGCCGAGCCGGCGCGCATGTAGGAGAAGACGTGGCCGTCCGGCCCGTGGGTGACGAAATAGAGGCCGGTATGGGCGATGGGGCTTCGCTTGACGGCACTCGCGTCGACACCCTCCGCTTTCCACAGCTCGAGGAACGAATCGCCGAACTGGTCGGCGCCGACCGCCGTGACATAGGCGACCGTGGCGCCCTGCCGCGCCGCCGCGATGGCACAATTCGAAGTGTCGCCGCCGTGCCCCTTGCGGAAAATGTCCTCGCCGCGGGGCTGGTTCAGTTCAAACAGCGGCTCGCCGATGCAGACGATGTCGGGCATCGACGGTCAGGCGGCCTTTAGCGTGAGGCGCCTTACGTTGATCTTGTGCGCCTGCGCCAGATCATAGTTGATCTGCATCCGCATCCAGACATCGGCGGAACCGCCGAGCGCCTTCTCCAGGCGCACGGCCATTTGCGGTGCGGGATGTGCCGGATTCGTCACGGTAGCCACATCAAGCTCCCTCGGTGATGGTCAAGAGATCAACCTCGGTCAAACCTTGCGCTCATGCCGTCCGCCGCCGCGATTTGGCGAAGGTGTCGAAGGCGACCGCGAGCACGATGATCAGGCCGATGATGATCTGCTGGACGTAGGACGAGACGTTGTTGAGCTGAAGCCCGTTGAGAAGCACGCCGATGAGGATGGTGCCAACCACGGTCCCGAATATGGTCCCCGACCCGCCGAACAGGCTGGTGCCGCCGATCACCACCGAGGCGATCACCGTCAGTTCGTAACCCATGCCGGCGATGGCTTCCGCCGAGTTGAGCCGCGCGGCGAGGACGAAGGCGCCCAGTCCGGCGAAGAAGCCCATGATCACGTAGACGCTGGTGATCACGGCACGCACGTTCAGTCCCGAGAGGCGCGCCGCCTCGGGATTGCCGCCGACCGCGTAGACCTGCCGCCCATAGCGCGTGTAGCGGAGCACGATATGGGCGAGGACCGCGAAGACGAGGAAGATCACCACCGGCACCGGGACCTGGCCGCCGATCCGCGCCTGTCCCCACCAGACGAAGCCGGGATCGAAGCCGGAAATCGGACCGCCGCCCGCGAAGAGCAGCGCCGCCCCGCGAAACACCGACATGCCGCCTAGGGTGACGACGAAGGGCGGCACCTTGAGCCGTGTGATCGCCGTGCCCTGCACGTATCCCGCGATCAGCCCGACGGCGATGGCGGAAAGCGCCGCCAGATACCAGGGATTGGCGGCCGCCTCCTGACCCTCGCCAACGGTGAACCGATTTGACAGCCCACCCTTCGACACCGCCGCGGCGACCAGGCCCGCCATGGCAAGCAGGGAGCCGATCGAGAGATCGATACCCGCGGTGAGGATAACGAAGGTCATGCCGATCGCCAGCAGACCGTAGATCGACACCTGCAGCATGATGTTGAACAGGTTGAGCGGCATGACGAAGCGCGGGTTGAGCGCCCAGAAGACCGCCATCAGCACGACCAGGAAGATCAGCGGGGCGAACCGGGCAAACAGCGCGAAAGCATCGATCTGACTGCCGCGGCCTGATGTCGTGTCGGTCATCGTCGTCGAACCCCCTCACGCCGCCCTGGCGAGCGTCATCATGGTCATCAGCTTCTCCTGGTCGGCGTCCGCGCGGAGGATCTCGCCCGTGACCCGGCCCTCGCGCATGGTGACGATGCGGTCGCTGATGGCGAGCACCTCCGGCAGCTCCGAGGAGATGGCGATCACCGCGATGCCGGCGCGAGCCATGTCGAAAAGCAGGTTGTGAACGTCGACCTTGGCGCCGACATCGATGCCTCGCGTCGGCTCGTCGACGATCAGCACTTTCGGCTGGAGCGCCAGCCAACGCGCCAGCACCACCTTCTGCTGGTTGCCGCCGGAGAGATTGGCCACGATCTGGTCGGGGTTCGCCATGCGGATCGAAAGCGCCTTGCGGTACTCCTCGACCATGGCGCTTTCCTTCGTCTCGTCGATGAAAACGCCCCACTTCGAGATGCGGTCGAGTGCCGCCATCGACAGGTTCATGCGGATGGCGAGCGAGAGGAAGAGCGCCTGCTGCTTGCGATCCTCGGGCACTAGACCGATGCCGTGGCGGATCGCCTCCTGAGGCGAGGTGATGCGGACCGGCTTGCCTTCGATCAGGATGCGGCCGGAATCGAACGGGTCGGCGCCGAAGACGGCGCGCGCCATCTCGGTGCGGCCGGCGCCGACCAGGCCGGCAACGCCAAGGATCTCACCCCGCCGCACCGACAGGGAGACGTCCGCGAGCACCGTGGCGCTGGGGTCCCGACTCGAGCCTCGGCGCGACAGCCCCTCGACCGCGAGCGCCACCTCGCCGGCCCTTGCGTCGGTGCGATGACTGAAGAGCGCGTTCACCTCGCGGCCGACCATCAGCCGGATGATGCCGTCGAGGTTGGTGTCGGCGACCCTGCCGCTGCCCACGAACTTGCCGTCGCGGAGAACCGTGTAGCTGTCGCAGATCTCGAACACCTCCTCGAGACGATGCGTTACGAAAATGACGCTGAGCCCCTCGGCCTTGAGGTCGCGGACGATGCGGAAGAGCTTCTCGACCTCGGTCCGCGAAAGCGCCGAGGTCGGCTCATCCATGACGATGAGCCGCGACTTCATCGAAAGCGCGCGGGCGATCTCGACCATCTGCTGCTCGGCGACGGAGAGCTCGCGCACCAGAGTCATGGGATTGGCTTCAAGACCGATCCTGCGAGTGAGCGCCCGCGTCTCCTCGGCCATCCTCCGCCAGCTCACGAACACCTTGGAGCCGGGTTCACGGCCGATCCACACGTTCTCGCAGATCGTCATGTTCGGTGCGAGGGTGAACTCCTGGTAGATCGTGACAATGCCGAGCATCTGCGCGGCATGCGGCGACTCGAGGGTAATCGACTTGCCGGCGAACTCGATGGTGCCCGAATCTGGCGGCTGCGCGCCTGCGAGAATCTTGAGGAGCGTGGACTTCCCCGCGCCGTTCTCGCCGAGGAGAGCGTGGATTTCGCCCGGCGCGACGGTGAGGTCGACGGCGCTCAGCGCGAGCACGCCCGGAAAGCTCTTGGTGATGCCGGACATGCGGAGCAGCGGTTCGCCCATCGCGCGGCAGGGTCCTTTGGTGACGGAAAGGCGCGGACGGTCGGCTTGACCGCCCGCGCCGGATTCGCCCGGGAGCAGTCCCGGCGGTCTCGTCCCCTACTTCATCTCGCCGATGCGCTCGGCGTCGTTGAGGTTGTCCTTGGTGATCACCTTCGGGGTGAGCAGGACGAGCGGCTCGGGCTTCACCCCGTCGCGGAGATACTTGACCAGCGCCTGCACCGCGCCGCGGCTCTGGCCGCCGGGGAATTGCTCGACCGTCGCGGTGAGCGTGCCGTCGCGGACCTGGACCAGGGCCTCGGGGAGCGCGTCGAAGCCGACGGTCACCACATCGGTGAGGTTGCGCGCCTTCAGCGCCTCGATCGCGCCGAAGATCATGTCGTCGTTGCCGGCAACGATGACATCCGGCGGCGTGTCCATGCCGCCGAGTGCCGACTCGGTGACCGACAGGCCGTCGGCGCGGCGGAAGTTGGCCGTCTGCTCGAAGACGAACTTGTACTTGTCGGGGTACTGGTCGAGGACGTTGTGGAGACCCTTCGACCGGTCGATGGCCGGGCTCGCGCCTGGGGTGCCCTGGAGATTGATGATCGTCGCCCCGTCCGGGAAGAGCTTCATGATGAACTCGCCCTGGGCCTCGCCGCCTTTCACGTTGTCGGCGCCGACATGGGCGAGGATGCCCGGCACGTTGTCGACACGACGGTCGATCGTCACCACCGGTACCCCGGCGTCCACCGCCTGCTGGAGCGCCGGCGCCATCGCGTCGACTTCGCGCGGGCTGATAACGATGCCGTCAACACCCTGGACGATCGCCGTCTCAACGTCGGCGGTCTGCTTGGGCGTCGAATCCTGGCCGTCCGATTCAATGACCGTGATGCCGCCGAGCGCCTCGGCCTCGGCTTTCATCTGGTTCATCATGTGGACGAAGAACGGGAAGTTCAGTCCGGGAACCGACGCAAGTATGGTCAGCTCCTTCTGGGCATGGGCCGGTGTGAGCGCCGCAAGCGCTAGGCCTACCGCTCCGACAAATATCGAAGACCGCTTCAAGATCGACATCTGGATTCTCCTCCCTGTCCCCATTGGTCTGGGGGCGGCAGAATCCGTTAAGCCGAAAGCAGTGTCAAACCCCTTCGCGCCCCGCGTAACCGAAAAATCTGACAAATGCTGGGAAAAATCCAATTAAAGCAGTGCCGTGCTACCGGATGCGCCGCGCTAGCGTCATGCCATCGCCCACCGGAAGCAGCACCGCGTCGACGCGCGAGTCCTTCGCAATCCTTGCGTTCAGCTTGCGAATGGCGGTCACGCCTTCGCGCTTCACGCTGCGGTCGGCGACCTCCCCGTCCTGGAGCATGTTGTCGAAGGCGATCAGGCCGTTCGGCCGGACCAGCCGGAGACAGGCTTCGTAGTAGGCGTGATATTCGGGCTTGTGCGCGTCGACGAAAGCGAAGTCGAACTTGCCGGCCATTCCTTCAGTTTCAAGCCGCGCCAGCGTTTCGAGCGCCGGCGCGAGGCGGAGCTCGATCTTCTTCGCGACCCCGGCTTCTGCCCAATGCGCCTTGGCGACCGACGTCCATTCCTCGCTCACGTCGAGCGCGATGACCCTGCCGTCCATGGGCAGCGCCAGCGCGACCGCAAGCGCGCTGTAACCGGTGAAGGTGCCGATCTCAAGGGTGAGCCGGGCGCCGATCAGCCGCACGAGGAAGGCGAGGAAAGCGCCTTGCTCGGGAGCGATCTGCATCTGCGCCATCGGCATCTTCGCGGTCTTCCGGCGGAGCTTCCGCAGCACCGGATGCTCGGGCGCATGCGCCTTGACCACGTACTCGTTGAGGGCCGACGAGAGGCCGATCGATCCGCGCGCCATGACGGGCAATCCTTCTCGTGATTCTTGCCGCCCCTATAGCACGGCGGGAGACAGGGTCAGTCCATATGGAAAACCCGGACGAGATCGGTCGTCACCGCTGTCTTATCCGGGTTGGTCTCCATGATGTCGGCCATGTATTCGTTCCAGCGCTTTTCGATCGGATTCTCGGCAAGCACGTCCATGGTGTGGTCGTCGCGGCGCCAGAGGACGGCAAACAGCGCATCGGTCTCCCGGTCTAGAAAGATCGAGTAGTCGGAGATGCCGGCGCCGCGGAGCAGTGCGAGCATCTCCGGCCATATCTCGTCGTGGCGGCGCCTGTACTCGTCTTCCATCCCCGGTTTGAGCTTCATCTTGAAGGCGATCTTCTGCACCGTGTCCCTCCTCGAAAGGCTCCAGCTCGCGCGACGGCCACGGCGGCCGCACCGCCCTGATGACCGCTGCAACCGGCAGTGGCGGCGGCGCCCGATGCCGGATGAAGCCTAGCCGAAGGGCCGCTCTGCAGCGATGGCGCCCGCGCTGCCGCTGTGGATCAGTTCGACGGCGTGGTGGTCGGAGTCTGCGCTCGCTTCGACCGGGCGCGCTCGATTCCGAGCTGGCGCTCGCGCCAGATCACGAACAACCCGGCGGCGATGACGATGCCGGCGCCGATAAGTACGATGGGGCTCGGCCAGGTGGCGAAGACCAGGACCGAGACGACCAGCGACCAGAGCATGGAGGTATAGTCGAACGGCGCGATGAGGGACGCGTCGCCGAAGCGGTAGCTCTGGGTGAGGAAGACCTGGCCGAGGCCGCCGAAAATTCCGGCGAGAACCAGCAGGCCGAAGTCCGCGAGTCCCGGCATGACCCAGCCAAAGGGCGACGTCGCCAACGAGAAAAGGGCGGTGAAGAGCGAAAAATAGACGACGATCGTCGCCGCGCCCTCATAGCGGACTAGGCTCCGGACCTGGGTAGCGGCGAGTGCGCCGAAGATCGCGCCTCCGATCGCGAAGGCCGCGCCTACGACGCTCCGCTCGCCGGCTTCCCTCGAGCCCGGCACGACATAGTCGGTGAGGATGACGATGACTCCGAACAGCCCGACGAAGACCGCCGACCAGCGGTAGATGTGGACCTTTTCGCCAAGAAGGAAGACGGCAAAGACCACGGTCAGGAGCGGCGCCGCATAGCCGATCGCGGTCGCGTCGGCGATGGGGAGGAGCGCGAGCGCGGTGAAGCCGCAGAACATCGCCGCCGCCCCGGCGACCGAGCGGACGAAATGGGCCCCGATATGCCTCGTATAGAGGACCGAAGGGAATTGGCCGCGGAAGCCGACCCAGATGAAGACGGGGATCAACGCGAAGAAGCTTCGGAAGAAGGTCAGTTCGCCCGTCGGATAGCGATCGCTGGCGAGCTTGATCAGCGTCGCCATGGCGGTGAAGACGATGGTCGAGGCGACCTTGAGCGCGATGCCGATAAAGGGTCGCGCGGTTTCGGGCGGGTCCATGGATAAGGCGAAACCATCATACTCATTCGGGAGTCGCAAGGGCCGCCGGCTCTTTTCGCCCCGATCACGATCCCGCGCGGCAACCGGGCGGGGACCATGACGGACACGTTAGATGACAGTGATGCCGGAACCGGCGTATCAGCGGTCGCGCTGGGGGAAACAGGCCGGCTAGGATCAACGCCATGGCACCGACCATCACCGGGAAACTGCCCTGGAACGACCGCGCGGGCCGTCTTGCCCCGCTCAAGGCGGTGACGCTGATCCTCGTCTCGCTGCCGGCGCTGTGGTTGATCTTCAAGGCGGCATCGGGTGGGATGCAACCCAGCCCGCTGGCGCTAGGACCGAGGCCGTTCAACGAGGCGATCCGCTTTCTGGGCGGCTGGACGATCTATCTCCTTCTCATCACACTCGCCGTGACCCCTGCGCGGCGGTTGTTCGACTGGTCGAAGCTGATTCAGGTGCGGCGCATTCTCGGGGTCTCCGCGCTCCTTTACATCCTCGCCCACTTCACCCTCTACGTCGTCGACTCCCGGCTCGACCTCGGCTTTGTGGCAACCGAGATCGCGCTCCGCGTCTATCTGCTCATCGGTTTCACCGCGCTTCTCGGCCTGGTGGCGCTGGGATTGACCTCGACCGACGGGATGGTGAAGCGGCTCGGGGCGATCCGCTGGAACCGCCTCCACAAGCTGGTGTACCCGATCACCGCGCTCGGTATTCTCCACTACTACATGCAGTCCAAGGTCGACGTGAGCCAGCCGGTGCTGATGACCGGGTTCTTCCTCTGGCTGATGGGCTACCGGCTGATCGCCTCGCGCGGCTACAAGGAAGGGCTCGTGCCGCTCCTCATCCTGTCGTTGGCCGCCGCCCTCCTCACCGCCACGGCCGAGGCCGCTTGGTACGGAATTGCCACCGGAATCGGGGCGTGGCGTCCCCTTATGGCCAACTTCGACTTCAGTTTCTCGATCCGGCCGGCCTGGTGGGTGCTTGCCGCCGGATCTGCCGTAAGCCTTGGCTCAGCGCTCATAAAGCGGCTGAAGCTGGGCGGAGCACCGGCCGGCCGCGCCGCACCGGGCCGCGCCTGAACTTTTCTTCCGCCTTCCGCGTTGTCATAATGGCTTGGCTGATTTGGCGAGCGTTTCGCGCCGGGAGACGGAGGGCAAACACCATGAAGTTCGCGACGGTGGCACTGGTCTGCACGCTTGGTGCGGCAACGATGCTGTCGGGCTGTCTGACGACGCCCGCCGGGAAGGGCGCAGTTGTCGGCGGCGCGATTGGGACGGGCGTCGGCGCGATCGCCTCGGGAACGGTCGGCGGTGCCCTCGTTGGTGGCGCCATCGGCGCCGGCGCCGGCTACCTGGTCGGCAAGCACACCTACCGGTGTGAGCGCGTGAACATCTTCGGCCAGAAGTATATCGGCACCTGCGTCCGGTAATCCGACCGGCTGCGTCGCATTTTCTGGATGCCCGCGGCTTGGCCGCCGCGGGCGTCTTGCTTTCTTTGCCCTCTGCTACTAGCCACTTCCTTCACCAATGCTCATATCCCGGGCGAGGCAATGCCCGGATGGCGAGAGGGGGAAAGCGCTCATGGCACTTGCGAGGCGCCGGATTGGCGGCACGTCCGTCGAGGTGACCGTACTCGGGCTCGGCGGCGCCACGCTCGGCGGCAACATGACCGCGCATTCCGATGCGGACGCTCGTCTCCTCGTGATCGACGCCTACGATTCCGGTATCCGCTATTTCGACACGGCGCCGTACTACGGCTACGGCCGCTCGGAACACCTGGTCGGCGACGAGCTCCGCGGCCAGGATGGGGACTGGGTACTGTCCACCAAGGTCGGCCGTCTGCTCCGCCCGCGCCGGACCCCGCAAACGCCGAATGACCCTTGGGCGCGGCCGTTCCCGTTCGAGCCGCGGTTCGACTACAGCTACGACGGCGCGATGCGCTCCTACGAAGACAGCCTGCAGCGCCTCGGCGTCGACCGCATCGACATCCTCTACATCCACGACGTGGACAACTACACCCACGGCCCCGACACCCAGCCGAGGATGCACCGCGCGGCCATGGAGGGCGCCTACCGCGCGCTCGCGGAACTGCGACGGAACGGAGACATCAAGGCGATCGGCCTCGGCGTCAACGAGGCGAAGCCGATTGCCGATGCGCTCGACCATGGCCAGTGGGATTGCTTCCTGCTGGCGGGTCGCTACACGCTCCTCGAACAGGACCCGCTCGCCACGTTGTTTCCCGCGATCGAGAAGCACGCCGCCTCGATCGTCATCGGCGGTCCGTTCAATTCGGGAATCCTGGCCGGAAGGGAGACCTGGAACTACTCGCGTGCGCCCGAGACGGTGATGAACCGGGTCAAGGCCATTGCCCGGGTGTGCGACGCCCATGGCGTGTCCCTCGCCGCGGCCGCGCTCCAGTTCCCTCTCGCCCATCCGCTCGTGTCGAGCGTCATCCCCGGTCCTCGCTCGGCGGATGAGCTCAACCAGATTCTCGAATGGATGGAGATCTCCATTCCCGCGTCGCTGTGGAGCGACCTGAAGAACGAGAAGCTGATCGCGACCGACGCGCCCGTCCCCACGCGCTGAGGACGCGAGCGCCGTCCGGCGCGAGCAGGAATCGAAGAGATCATGGATCCCATATTCGTTTCGGAACTGACAGCGCTCGCGACCGTCATCGTCATCGACCTCGTGCTTGCCGGCGACAACGCCGTTGTTGTCGGCATGGCCGCCGCCGGTCTCCCTGCGGATCTCCGCCGTAAGGCGATCATCATCGGCATCGCCGCCGCGGCGGGCCTGCGTATCGTCTTCGCGATCTTCACCACGCAACTCCTCGGGATCATCGGGCTGCTCTTCGCCGGTGGCCTGCTGCTGCTCTGGGTGGCATGGAAGCTGTGGCGCGAGATCAGGTCCGGCGCTCATCTCGAGGAGGCGGCCGGCGTCGATGCCCTCGATGTCGAACTCGACCGGAAGCTGTACGGCGACCCGATTCCCGGCGCGCCGGGCGCCGTCGCCACGGCCACCGCGCGCCAGAAGACCTTCCGTCAGGCGCTCACCCAGATCGTGATCGCCGACGTTTCGATGTCGCTCGACAATGTGCTCGCCGTCGCCGGCACGGCGCGCGACCACCTCTGGGTGCTGATCGTCGGCCTCGCGCTGTCTGTCGCCCTCATGGGAATCGCCGCCACCTTCATTGCCAAGGTCCTCCGGAAACATCCGTGGATCTCCTATCTTGGCCTGATCCTGATCGCCTGGGTGGCGATCAAGATGATCTGGGACGGCGTGTGGGAGATCTACAATGCCGCCCAAGGCGCCGGGGTGATGTAGGCGGCACGGCCACCATACCGGAATCAGCGTTAGGCGGTGCGTGCCGTCGCGGGCGCATGATCCCGCTCGCCGGCCGGGGGCCGCTCGGGTTCGGCCGGATGCAGTGTGTATCGCCGGGTTCCGGCCCCCGAAAGCCAGGTCTCGGCGGTCCGTGGCTTCCGGCCGAGGTGCTTGTGCTACAGTCTCCGGGAGATTCCGACGCCAGCCAGGACACGCGATGCCGCACCCGATCCGAGCGTTTGTCGAAGACCTGCCGATGGTGGACGTGCACGAGCACCACTTCCCGAAGGTGCTCGACGCCCGCGACGTCGACCTTCTGCGGCTGTTCAGCGAGAGCTACGCGACGTGGACGAGAGGCAGAACCTTCTCCCTGCCCTCGGAGGCGCAGGATCCGAAGCCTGCCGAGACGCCGCCGGGTCCGACGACCTGGGAGGCCCTTGCCCCGTACCTCACGGAAAGCGGCTCTAACTCATTTGTCCGCAACCTCGTCCGCGTGGTCACCGAACTTTACGGGGATGGCGATGATGCAATCGACCAGACCAACTGGGAGCGGCTCGACGCCAAGGTAAGGGATCAGCATGCCCGGCCCGATGGCTGGAGCCGGATTCTCGACCGTGGACGGATCGGGCGGATCATAACCGACCCCTATGTGGACCCGATGATCGACGCGTCCGTCGAGATCAGCCCTCGTCACGCCTCGGTGCTGCGCATCAACGCCTTCGCCTGCGGCTGGAACCCGGAGGCGAAGGATCACAACGGCACCTCCGCCCATGAGCTGCTCGACCGGCTCGATATTCACCCGCAGAGCTTTGACGACTATGTCGAGACGCTGGAGGAGCTGGTCGCCGGTGCTGCCGGGCGTCACCAGGTCGCGCTCAAGAATGCGCTCGCCTACGACCGCCACCTCGATTTCGACGAGCCGGACGTGGCGCTCGCGCGCTCGGCATGGGGCAAGAAATCGCCGACCGCGGCGGAGCGGAAGGCCTTCAGCGACTTCGTCGTCGACACTTTCTGCCGCCTCGCCGGCGAGCACGACCTGCCGGTCCAGATGCATCTCGGCAGCGCCATCATCCGCGGCTCGCACCCTCTCAACGCCGCCGGCCTGATCGAGCGTCATCCCCGGACGCGCTTTCTGCTCATGCATCTCGCTTATCCCTGGGCGCGAGAGCTGCTCGGCATGGCGCTGATCTACCGCAATGTCTGGCTCGATCTCTGCTGGGCGCCGCTCCTCAGCCCGACGCTGTTCAAGACCAGCCTGCACGAGGCGATAGAGGTTCTCCCCGACGAGTCGCGCATGATGATCGGCGGCGACAACTGGCACGCCGAGGAGACCTACGGGGCGATGACCCTATCGCGGCGCATCCTCGCGGAGGTTCTTGAAGAGAAGATCGTGGGCGGGTACTTCACCGCCGCCGACGCCGAGCGCCTCGCTCCGAAGGTCTTGAGCGACAACGCCGTCTCGTTCTTCGGTCTCGGCCAGTGGTGACCGCCCCGCCCGTTCACCTGGTCGCGGCAAGCAGCGCCTCGACCTCGGCCAGCCGCGGCATCGATGGGGCGGTGCCGAGCCGGGTGACTGAGATGCCCGCCACCGCGCAGCCGAAGCGGACCGCATCCTTTGGGGTTGCGCCGCGGGCGAGCGCGGCGGCGAAGCCGCCGTTGAACGCGTCGCCCGCACCTGTCGTTTCCAGGACCGGTCCGGCCTGGAAGGCGGGGACGAGGATCGACTCCGAGCGCGTATGAAGCAGCGCGCCGGCTGCCCCCAGCGTTACCAGCGCCGCGCCCGCGCCCTTCGACAGGAACACCTCGCCGGCCCTCCGCGCGTCGTCGACGCTTGACACGGACACCCCGGTCATCACCTTTGCTTCGTGCTCGTTGGGCGTCACGTAGTCGCAGAGCGCGTAGATCGAATCGTCGACCGGCGCCGCCGGCGCGGGATTGAGAACCGTGATCGCCCCGGCGGCACGCGCGATCTCCAGGCCGCGCTGCGCCGCCGCGGCCGGCTGTTCGAGCTGGGTGACGAACACCGCGGCCGAGCGGATCGCATCGGCTGCGGCATCGACGTCGGCCGGGCCGATGGTGTCGGCAGCACCGGCGACGACGATGATCGCGTTGTCGCCGGACTTCTCGTCGACGAAGATGAAGGCGGCTCCCGTCGGCTGGTCCGCGACCTCGGCGACCCGCGCCCTCACCCCCTCCTTTGCCCAGGTTTCGCGCGCGATCCGCGCGAAGTCGTCGGCACCGAGCTTGGAGATGAAGGTGACCTCGGCGCCGACCCGCGCGGCGGCGACCGACTGGTTCGAACCCTTTCCCCCGGGGCCGAGCTTGAAGCCCGAGCCGAAGATGGTTTCGCCGATCGCCGGCATCCGCGCCGCACGGAAGGCGAGGTCGGCAACAAATACGCCGAGGATGGCGACGCCGCGCTTGTCGGCCATGATGCGCGCCTCAGGCCGCGTCGGGCGGAATGACGCCCTTCTTGAAGACGAAGCAGCCGTAGAAGCGCCGCTCGCCGGTCTGGATGACGCAATAGGCCTTCCTGGCAAGGTCGTAGAAGGCGAAGCGCTCGATCGAGCCCATCGGCCATGACCTGCCCTCGGCCGCATCGATTTCCTTCTGCACTTCGGCCTGGACCGGAGGCACATCGTTCGGCTTGTCGACGACCTCCATCCGGAGCGCCGGCTTCTCCACGAACGCGTCGAGCGGGAAGATCGAGAGAATCGCCTTTGCGGCGCGGGCGGCGGTGACGTTGTCGATGCGGAGCAGCTCGCCGAACACCGTCTGCCGGGCGACCGAATCCGCCGGGAAGTTGGTGTCGCAGAGGACAAGATCGTCGCCGTGGCCCATGGCGCGGAGCGCGTAGAGCACGTCGGCATTGAGGATCGGATCGATGGCTTTGAGCATGAAAGTCTGTCCCCCGGGGAATGACTGCGAAGTTTGCGTCGGCTAGGGCGCGACGATCCTGACGGCATCGAACGGTCCGGCAGCGTCGGGCACGAGCTCCGCCGCGGTGAATGGGTCGCCGTCGAACGGCGCCATGAGCAGGGTCATCGTTCCGTTCATCGTCCCCTTCGTCGCTTCGACCGTCGCGTCGATGTCGAGCCGGCCGATCCGATGGTTCGGCCAGTCGGGCGTGGCGAGCGTGAAGTCGAGGATGGTGGCGCTCAGGCGCAGGCTGCCCGCGTCGCTCGCGAGGCAGCGCCAGGCCCCTTGTCCGCCGGTGAAGGGGGCGAAACCTTCCCCGCCTCCCTGGCCGGAATCGGCGAACGTCACCAGCCCGTCGGCCGACAGGCTGAGGAGGCTCCGGCTCGCAAATGCGTTTCCGGCCTCCTTGCCGTGATTAGCCGAGAGATAGGCGCCGACGGCTTCCGCGCAGGCGGCGAGCGGCTGGCCACTCTCCTGCGCACGCGCCTGGCCCACGACAATCACCGCCACCGCGCCTGCAATCAGAGCGCCTGCCGCCTGCCTCATCCCGTCCTCCCCTCCCGGACCTCGCCGCTGCCGATCATAGAGGAACGTCCCCCGAGAACGGAAGCGCTCCTCCCGCCTACGCCCCCATGAATTCCCGCCGCGCGATCTGCTCGCCGAGCGTCAGCCAGCGCCGGCCGGCGTCGCTGGCCGCGTCGCCGGCGCGGGAAAGCGCCTCCGCGCGCAGCGCGGCGAGCCGCGGCACCGGCAGCCGCTGGTTCGCGTCGATCTCCTCGGCGATGGCGACAAAGCGCTCCGCCGCCTCGTGCCCGCCGAGACGCGGCGCCATCTCTTCCGCCATGAATCGATCCCAGGTGAGCGTCGGGTCCCAGGTGAAGCGGGCAAAGGCGATGTAGGAAAGCTCGACGGTGGCATGATAGGCCGATGGCTCGCCCCAGACGGTCAGTCCCTCCATGCCGTCGCGCGCCCCAATCCCCGCCATGTCGGCGAAGGTCCTGGCGTTGAAGGCGTAACGCTCGGTCCGCTCGTCTCCGTTCCACTGGCAGGCGAACTGGCAGCGAAGCACGTTGGGTTGCGTCGGCAGACTTTCGACGTAGTCGCGCGTGAGCTTTGTGCGAAGCCGTTTCCAGAAGCTCTTGTTGGCGGTGTGCTGGTAGATCCCGCCGCGTGGGAGCCTGGTCTGCGCCTCGCGAGCGACCGGATCGAGCAGGTTGTCCCACTGCATCTCGCAATAGATCCAGAGGTCCGGCTTCTTTGCCTTCGCCGCGCGATAGAGGCGGGGAAAATTCTCCGCCATGTCGGTATGCGACCAGGAATCACCGTGGTCGGATTTCCGCCGCGCCGCCTCCGCGGCGTTGGCGCGGCGGGCGACGCAGCGCTCGCAGCCGCAGACGCCGTAGTCGCCGCTCTCGATGTTGATGCCGCCGATGTCGAAGGTCTCTGCCAGCCACGCCACGCCCTCTTCCATCCATTCGATGGTCTCCGGCGCGCTCGGGCAGGCGCTCATCGTGTATTCCGAGCGCGGGAAGTTGAGCGGGAAGGAAAGGTCGGCGAGCTGAAAACCGACACCCTTTTCCATGGTCGCCGCATGCTGCGGATTCTTCCGGAGCCAGGTGGCGAGATTGTAGGGATGGTCGCCCTCCCAATAGACCCCGCCATAGGCGCCGATGGCGATACCGGGCAGGATCCGTACGCCGCGTTCCTTGGCGTAACGGCAGAGTTCCTGCGCCGCCGCGACGCCGCCGTGCGAATCGCGGAGGAAGCCATAGATGACGATCGCCGCGATCCGGTGCCGGCTACAGAAATCGACCAGGCGCTTGTAGTCGGCGAGGAAACCCGATGGCGGCTTGCCGTAGGGATTGAAGACGCCAATCTCCTGCACGCCGATCTGCGACAACTCCCAGTTGGTCGAGTGGTCCCAAGTCCAGAACGTGCGGTAGAGCATCCCTGGTTCGTCCTGCCGGGGAGCGACCGTCAGCGCGGAGGGATCGCTGCCGGCCCGCGCGATCATGTCCTCAACCGCGTAGACGACCCCGGGAATGCCGCCCCCCGTCACCTTCACACCGCCCGGACCGTCGATCTCGATCCGGAACGCGCCCTCCTTCAAGGCCGGGTCGGTGCCGAGGACCATCGTCGCGGCGCCGGCCGGCGCCGGGCTGTCCCGCCAAGCGATTCCCGGAAAGGCCTCGTGGAGACGCCGGCGGACGTGAGGAAATGCGCCGTCGACATACACGGCGCCGCTGAACACGACTTGGGCAGGCATTGATGGCAGCTCCCCGACTTGCTTTTGTCGTTTCCTATCGCCCGTGGGGAGAGGGGATGCAAGAATGCGCTATGAGCTGATGTTGCCGCACCAGATCAGGACGGCCATCCGGAAGAACTGGCCGGCGGTGCTGCCGCTCGGCGTTCTCGAGTATCACGGCGAGCACATGGCGGTCGGCATGGACACCCTCGCCGTGACGAGAATGCTCGACCTGATCGAACCGGAGATGGACCTCGTCATCCTGCCCCCGTTCTACTATGGGGCGGCGAGCTACGCGGTGGAGCCGCCGGAGGGGACGGGAACGCTGCACGTCGGTGCAGAGGCGCTCATCCCCTTCGCCAAGGAGACGTTCAAGGGGCTGCTCCGCATCGGCTTCCGCAACATCCATTTCTTCATCCATCACCAGACGGAGAACTTCGCCGCCGGCATGCCCACCGACCTCGCCTTCAAGTTCGCGGCACGGCAGGCGATCTTCGCGCATCTTGAAGCGGAGCGCGGCGAGGGCTGGTGGGGAGACAAGGCAATGGCTGACTACTACGCGAAGCATGCGACCGGCAGCGACCCGTTCAACTGGATCAAGGGCCACCCGCTGATGACGCCCGAGATCATCGCGGAGTATCCCTTCGACCACGCCGGCGAGGGAGAGACCTCGCTCATGCTGGCGCTCTGCCCGGAGGCGGTGGACATGAAGCGGCTTTCGAAGAAGCGGTGGTACACCGGGACCGCTGCCAAGGCATCGCGTGCAACCGGCGAACGCGGCCGCGACCTCATCCTCACGCATATGCGGCGGATGTTGGCCGGCTGAGGCCTTGTCCCCTCTAGCCCGCTACTCGGTTGAATACGAGCGTGGCCTGCAAACCGGCCGCACTCACTGCCATCATGACCACCGGGAATGACCTGCCAAACTCGTCACTGCATCCCCACCCGTATTCTATCCTGGCGATGAGAACTGCGGCGAGCCTTATCGGGTCGCTGGCCTACCCCGTCCCCTCCGCTCCCGCGCCGCAGACCAGGGCGCAGATGTGGCGCGCGCCACGGAGCGACGCCGGCGCCTTCCTGAGCGCCGCGAGGGAAGCGGCGCCCGAAAGGTCGGCCGCGACGCCCATCTCGAACCATAGCCAGCGCGAGGCTTCCTCCATCTCATCGTCGTTGACAAGCACGATATCGTCGACGTTTCTCCGGACGATCTCGAAGATGAATTCCTCGGTCCGCCGGCAGGACATGGTTGCCACCCGCGTCGTCACCGTGGGAAGCGTTACCACGTGCCCCGCATCGAGGCTCGCCTTCAATGTCGGCGAGCCGGTCGGCTCGATGCCGACGATCTTGATCCCGGCCCGCCGCGCGCGGATCGCGGTGGAGAGCCCAGAGATCAGCCCGCCCCCGCCGATCGCGACGAGGACGGCATCGACGTCGGGAAGGTCGTCGAGGATCTCGAGGCCGAGCGTCCCCTGACCGGCCACCACGAGTGGATCGGCGAAGGGATGGAAGTAGACGGCGCCGGTCTTCGCCGCATGCTCGAGCGCGGCGGCATTCGACTGGTCGAAGACGTCGCCGACAATCTCGACCTTCGCCCCCCATGCCCTCATCTTGTCGACCTTGGCCATCGACACGTTGGAGGGGACAAAGATCGCCGCCGGCACCCCGGCGACGTGAGCGGTTCTCGCCACGGCGAGGCCGTGGTTGCCGCCGGAGGCGGTGACGATCCCGGCCGAGAGCGACTCCTTCGGCGTCGACATCAGCCGGTTCATCGCGCCGCGCGCCTTGAACGAACCGGTGACCTGGAGAAGCTCGAGCTTGAGCGAGACACGCGCCTCGACCGCCGGGGGCACCTTCAACTGATCGAGAGCGGCGACCGGTGTCCGTCGCACGCGCCCGGCGATGCGCGCCCGCGCCGACTCGATATCGTCGATCCCGACCTTCATCACCGCGCCTCCCTGGTGGCACAGTCATGAAGCGCCCCGAGGAGCGCCCTCGACCGCTGATCGGGCCGCTCGCTGTCGCGCATCAGGTTCATGGCGTAGGAGTAGCCGATACCGAGGCTCGGCCACGCCGCATGGTTCGAGCCGCCAGCGCCGCCGTGGCCAAAAGCATCGGCCGGTGGGCCGTAGTTCATCACCTCGGTCTGGAGCTGGAAGCCGACCCCGAAGCGACGGTACTCCTCGTGGAGCGCGTCATAGCCCTCGGCGAGAAGTGCCCGGCCGAGGCGCACGCTCTTCTCCGACAGAAGCGGTGCGCCGCCGGACGCGAGGATGCCGTAGATCTTGGCAACCGCGCGGGCGGTCCCGATGCCGTTGGCCCCGGGCATCTCGGCGGCATGAACGGCGCGCTCGTTCCAGAAGAAGGTTTCGCGGTCGAAGACCGGCGGGTTGCCCCACACGGCCTTCAGAAGCGGGTCGCGCGCGAAATCGTCCGGGCTCCGCTTCGCATTCAGACCCCAGTCCGGAGCAAGCTCGAGCGTGGTGACGCGCGACTCGTGCTCAGCAGGCAGGCCGATCCAGAATTCGACGTCAAGCGGGCCGGCGACTTCCTCGGCGAAGAAGCGGCCGACGCTGCGGCCGTCTACCCGGCGGATGAGCTCGCCGCAGAGCCAGCCATAGGTGAGGGCGTGGTAGCAGAGGGCGGCGCGCGGGTCGTGGCTTGGCGCCTGCCCGGCAAGAATTTCGGCCATGCGCCGGTCATCGATGAGGTCGGCCAGCGTTATCGGCGCCTCGATGCCGGGAAGCCGGGCGGTGTGGGAGACGATGTGCCGGACGAGGATTTCCGGCTTGCCGAACTCGGGCCAGTGCCGGCTCACCGGATCGTCGAGGCGCAGCTTGCCGCGGTCGATAAGCATCAGGACGCAGAGAGCGACCATCCCTTTGGTGCCGGAATAGATGAGCTGAAGCGTGTCCTCCCGCCACGGCCGCCCGGTGGCGCGGTCGGCAACGCCGTCCCAAAGGTCGACCACCGGTTCGCCGTGGCGAAACGCGGCGAAGGAGGCGCCGAGTTCGCCGCGCTTTGTGAAATTCTCCTCGAACGCCTCGCGGACCGGTTCATAGCCCGGGGCGACATATCCTTGCGGCTGCACGTGACGCGTCTCGCAGATTGTTGGCTGGGATCGTGAATAGTCCAGTGGGGGTCAGCAGAGGGTGCGGCAGGGCGCCCCTCCCGTGATTCCGCAAGCCTAGACCAAGCCGGCCCGGAGGCTAAGGACTTTTGCATTCGGCATGGCCCGGCTGGGGCGCATCAAATGCGCCGCCCGACGAGGCCCCTACACGGGTGCCGGCGCCATCCCCGCCGAGACGAGGAAGCGGTGGCTCGCGCGGGCATTCTCCGCCGGCGAGGCGTCCCCCGCCGGGTCCACATCCTGCTCGACCACGATCATGCCGGCATAGCCGATATCGGCAAGCGCCTCCCGCACCGCCCCGAAATCGACCATCCCCTCGCCGAGCGGGCAGAAGATCTGGCGCGCCACCGACGTGAAGAAGTCGGCCCCTTCGGCGAGGCAGGTCTCGCGCACCCGTGGATCGATGTCCTTGAAGTGCACATGGCGGACACGCGAGCCGTGCCGGCGGATCAGCGCAACCGGATCGATCCCGGCATAGGCCGAGTGGCCTGTGTCGACGCAAAGGCCGACGAGGTCCTCCGGCAGATCGTCCATCGCGCGCTCGACCTCATCCTCGAACTCGATGTAGCAGCCGGCGTGAGCGTGGAGCGTCGACTCGACCCCGTAGTCGTCGCGCGCCACCCGGGCGATTTCGCGGATGCGCTCCATCGTCGCTTTCCAGACGTCGCGATCAAGGCGCGGCGCGGCATCGCTTCGGCCGGCCGTGCGGCCCCGTTCGGTGGAAACGCAATCGATGATCACGAAGCGCGGGGCATCGAGAGCGCGAAGGATCTCGCAGGTTCGCCGGGTCTTGGCCATCACCGCCGGAAACGCGGCTGGATCGGTCAGGGGATCGAACAGGTTGCCGGCGGAAAGCGTAAGACCGCGCGAGTCGAGTTCCTCCCTGAGCCGCACGGGGTCGGTCGGGAAGTAGCCGACCGGACCGAGGTCGATCGCTTCGAATCCGGCGGCCGCGGCCTCATCGAGTACGCGTCGCCAGTCCGGGTTTTCCGGACGGTCGGCGAAATCCACGCCCCAAGAACAGGGCGCGTTGGCAAGCCGGTAGCGTGCCGTCATACCGCTCTCCTCCCCGGGTCCACGACCTTCGTGGGCCACGTCGTTTCCACCCCACACTATCCGGGCCCGCCTTCAGCGGGAATTGTCGCGCGGTCGCCGGTGCCCCAAGCGCTGGAAACTGTGCCCGCCGAGACACACACTTTCACGAGTCGGGCCCGGAACGGTGCGCCGACTGGCCGCCGGCTGGTTCAGGTGACCACGAGCGAAGGCCATGCATATCTAACGCAAGAGGATCAACGTCTCGACCGTCCTTGTCGGCTAGAAACTCAGCCTCGCCGCGCTCAACGAAGCATTTGGATCGTCGGCGTCATGCGCTACGATCTCGGCTTCGTCGATCTGGAGCTGAAAACCTTGCAACCCATCGACAACCCCTTCGGGCCCGGGTTGTCACCCATGCCTTTGGTACGCTCCGTTACCTGTACGTGTTCCGTCGGGACAATCGGCGAACTGGCGGAGCGAGAGAAACTCCCGTCTAACGCTCTCGGGGGGAGATGGCTGTTCCCGCCATCTCTTCGACCGCCTCCAAGCGTCCGCCCGCCCCGGAGAGTTGCATTTCGCTAAGGGGCATTATCGTGACAAACTCCCGATAAGGTTATCCTCTATAGCAGTGTGGTGGCACTCAGCTCGGGAAGCGGGCGCGGAGCTCGGCGACCTCGGAGATGTCGAGGAAGCGCGTGGTTTCGCCGCGGAGGAGGAACCAGAGCTTCGCCGTCTCCTCGAGCTCCTCGGCGGCGTAGACCGCCTCATCGAGGCTCTTGCCCGCGACCACAGAGCCATGATTTGCAAGGAGGACGGCGTGGGCCGTCTCCATCGCATCGCCCACCGCATCGGCGAGGCCATGGTCGCCCGGCGGGAAGTAAGGGACGAGCGGAAGCTTCCCGACCCGCATCACGAAATAGGCGGTGATCGGCGGTAGCATGTTCTCGGGGTCGAGCGCCGCGAGCGTCGACAGCGCCACGGAATAGGTCGAATGAAGGTGGACGACGGCCCGCATTTCCGGCCGTCGCGCATAGACGGCGAGGTGGAGGAAGCCCTCCTTCGACGGATTGTCCCCGGAAACAAGTGTCCCGTCGGGGGCGAGCTTTGCGAGCCGCGCCGGATCGAGCCGACCCATGCTGGTATTGGTGGGGGTGATCA
Source organism: Bauldia sp. (assembly GCA_035699585.1). Classification (GTDB taxonomy): domain Bacteria; phylum Pseudomonadota; class Alphaproteobacteria; order Rhizobiales; family Kaistiaceae; genus Bauldia. The sequence goes on along the minus strand of DASSPO010000328.1, from coordinate 5,138 downwards.
GAACGCCGTCGTCGACCCTGATCGAAATGTTGCCGCTCGACCCCACACCGTAGCCGCGATCGTAGAGCGACTTGCCGACGCGGACGATCTCGTCCCGGAGGGTGGCCTCGGGCGAGGTCATGGCGCGGTAGCGATCGCCTCAGCGAGGAAATCCTCGCCGCCGAAGTTGCCCGACTTGAGCGCCAGCGCCACCGCCTCAGCGCCAAGCGTCACGCACCACGGCACGCCCGGCGCGATCTGCGGGCCGACCGCAAGCTGCGACACACCAAGCGCGGTGGCGACCGCGCCGGACGTTTCCCCGCCGGCGACGACGAAGCGGCGCACTCCTGCCTGCCTGAGGGCAAAAGCGACGGCGGCGAGCGCCTCCTCGATCACCGCGGCGGCTCTGTCTGCGCCGAGCGCGGCCTGGGCTGCCTTGACCTCGGCCGGCGCCGAGGTCGCCGAGACGAGGCAGGGCCCGACGGCGAGCCGCGCCGCCGCCCAGGCGACCGCCTCGGCGGCCGTCTGACGCCCTTCAGCAAGCGCCACCGGATCGAGGCGATGGACCGGGTGCTTTTCGGCAAAGCGCTGCACCTGGGCGTTTGTCGCCTCGGAGCAGCTTCCCGACAGGCAGATGATCGGGCCGCCCACTTCAGGCAGCACCGTGGCCCCCGTCACATCTCCCGCCCGAAGACGCGGCGCCAATCCCAGCGCAAGACCGGAACCGCCGGTCACCAGTCGGAAGTCGCGGCAGGCCTCGCCGATGACGTCGAGATCAGCGTTGGTCAACGTATCAACGACGATGAAGGGATTGCCTTCGGCGGCCAAGGTCTCGGCCGCGGTGCGGATCGCCGCCGGTCCCTCGGCCACCGTGTGGTGGCGGATCAGCCCGACACCCACCGCGGTCTGCCGCGCGAGAACCCGGACGACGTTGGGGTCGGTCATCGGGGTGAGCGGGTGGTTGCGCATGCTCGAGTCGGAGAGGAGCTGGTCGAAAACGAAAAGGTGGCCGCGATAGACCGTCCGGCCGTTCTCGGGCAGCGACGGCACGAACACCGTCGGCCCCTCCCCGGTCTCACGCCACAGCGCCTCGGCCACCGGGCCGATGTTGCCCTTGTCCGTCGAATCGAAGGTCGAGCAGTACTTGAAATAGGCCTGCCGTGCCCCGGAGCGCTGGAGCCAGCGCCACGCGGCGAGCGACTGCGCCACGGCGTCCACAGCGGGAATCGTCCGCGTCTTCAGGGCGACCACCACCGCGTCGGCCTCCGGGGCGGCCGCCTCAGGCTCGGGCAGGCCGAGGATCAGCATCGTGCGCATGCCGCTCGCAGCGAGCATACCGGCAAGGTCCGTCGCGCCGGTGAAGTCGTCGGCAACAGCGCCAAGGATGAGGCTCATATCTGGGCTCATCGACGATTTAGGGATACGGCCCCTATGATGATCAGACCCTTCACGACTTCCTGAATGCTCGTCGACAGACCCATGACGATCAACCCGAAGCCAAGGATTCCGATAAAGATGGCACCGACTACAGAACCAAGGATGTAGCCTCGGCCGCCGAACAGGCTGGTGCCACCGATGATCACTGCGGCGATGACGTCAAGCTCAAGCCCCTGGCCAAGGATGGGGTTACCGGCGGCGCTGCGTGCGGCGAGGACTAAGCCGGCAAGGGAGGCCGTCACCCCGCAGAGGGCGAAGGCGCCGATCCGTACGAGGTCGGTGTTGATGCCGGAGAAACGCGCGGCGATGGTATTTCCGCCCGTCGCGAGCGCGCGGCGGCCGAAGACCGACAGGTGAAGAAGGTAGAACCCGACGATGACGGTGGTGAAGGTCCACCAGATCGGCGCCGGGATGCCGAGAAGCGTGCCGCCTGCCATTAGCTGGATGAAGCCTTTGTTGACGATCGGGACCGGCATCGACCCGGTGAAGCTGAGCGCCAGCCCGCGAAGAACGCTCAGCATGCCGAGCGTCACCAGGAATGATGGGATGCGGAGCTTGGTGACGATCAGGCCGTTGATCGAGCCGACGCCTGCGCCGAGAAGCAGCACCGTTGGCGCGGCGAGCCACGGCGGCGCGCCGTGGTAGAGGAGCATCGCGATTACCATTGCTGCGAAGCTGACGTGGCTGCCGACGGAGAGGTCGATCTCGCCGCAGACGATGACGAAGGTCATGCCGACCGCCATGATGGTGACGACGGCGGTGATGCGGCCGATGGCGCCGGCCGTATTGAGCGAGGCGAAATTCGGCGCGAAGACGACAAAGAAGCCGATGATGATGAAGAAAATTATGTAGGTGACATGCGGCCCGGGGCGAAAGAGGCGCGTGGCAGTCGCCCCAACGAAGCCCGGCCGGTGCAGTGCGTTGTCGACGTCGATCATCAGGCTACCTTCCCACGCATGGCTTCGAGATCCTCCTGGAGCGCCGCGCGAAGCTCCGCTTCTGTCGCTCCGCCCGGCAGCGTCTGGCCGAGTATCCCGTCGACGATGGTGACGATCCGGTCGGCGACCCGCGACAGCTCTTCCATCTCAGAGGCGATGAGCAGCACGCCCATGCCCTTCGCGGCGGCCTCGCGGACGATGAGGCGCATCTCCTCCTTGGCATTGACGTCGACGCCCGCGGTCGGCTCGTCAAGAATCAGAAGCTTGGGGCCGGTCGCAAGCCACTTAGCGACGACGATCTTCTGCTGGTTGCCACCGGAAAGTTCGCGCGCATACTGGCGCGGCGAGCGAGACACGATGCGGAGCTGGCGCCGCATGTACTCGAACAAGCTGTCGGCGCTGTTGGGCAGGATCATCGGCAAACGGCCGCCGCCAACGCGAAGCTTTCTGAGGCTGGGCAGCCCCATGTTGGAGGCGAGACTGTGGTCGATGACGAGTCCTTCGCCGCGCCGGTCCTCCGGCACAAAACCGAAGCCGGCGGCGATGGCGCGCGTCGGCGAGCCGGGCCGCACCGGCACGCCAGCCACCTCGATGGTTCCCGCGGCGTCGGGGAGGAGGCCGAAGAGCGCCTTGGCAAAGGTCGAACGGCCGCTGCCGACGAGGCCGGCCAACCCGACGATCTCCCCACGGGCGATGGAAAGGTCGATGCCACGGCGAAGCTTTCGTGATGTCCTCAGCCCGACGACGCGGAGTGCCGGCGCGCCGGTGCGGTCGATCGTCGCGTTGCCGATCACAGCGGTCGAGGCCTCGCCACGCGACATCAGTTCGGCGATGCGGCGCGCGCTGGTTGCCGAGGCATCCTCCGTCGGGAGCAAGCGCCCATCCTTGATGACGCTTACCCGGTCGGAGATCTTGAATATCTCCGCCATGCGGTGGCTGATATAGATGATGCCGATGCCCTTCGCCTTGAGTGCGCGGATGATGCTGAAAAGCTTATCTTCCTCGCGCACGGTGAGCGATGAGGTCGGTTCGTCCATGATTAGGACTCGCGCACCGCTCGCGAGCGCCTTGACCACCTCGACCATCTGGCGCTGGGCGAAGCCGAGAGTCTCGACCCGATCGGCGGCGCGAATCGGGAAATCGTAGGTGTCGAGAAGCCGCTGCGCCTCGCGTCTGAGCCCGTTAAAGTCGATGCGCCAACCCATCCGGCGCGGCTCGCGCCCAAGAAGGATGTTCTCGGCGACCGTAAGGTTGGGGAGGAGGCTCAACTCCTGAAAGATCATGGCGATGCCGCGCCCGAGCTTGTCGTGGACCGACTGGTCCGTAATGTCGATGCCGTCGAGGAGCACGCGTCCAGCATCGGGCCGGTGTACTCCCATCAGGATCTTCATCAGCGTCGACTTGCCGGCGCCGTTTTCCCCGAGGAGGGCATGAACCTCGCCGGCGCGAAGGTCGAAATCGACGTCCCGGAGCACGGTGTTCGCCCCGAAAGTCTTGGAGATCCCGCGCATCGCCAACAGCGGCTCGCCGCCCGGCGGCGTATCGGCTCCACGAGTTGGTCCAGCCGCGCCGATCATCCTGATCATGACAATGCCGCCGCCGACAGCGGCTTGCAAATCGCGAACGGCGGGAGGAGCAATTGCACCGCCCGCCGCGATGTCACGATCCGTCGCCCTAGAAGCACTCGCCGGCGCAGGCTTCGATCACCGAGGCCGGCGGCTCCTGCTGCGTTACTTCCTTAAGCGCGGAGAGGAGATTGAGCTTTTGCACCTTGAGGGCGGCCACCGAGAGGTAGGGCGGCACCTCCTTGCCGAGGAGTGCCGCAGCGGCGGCCTTAGCCTCGGCGAGACCCTGAAGGTACGGTCGCTGCGCGCCGATCGAGTAGATTTCGCCATTGGCAACGGCGACCGCAGAATCCTCGCCAAGGTCGACGGTGGCAACGAGCACGTCCCGGCCGAGCGTCTTGGCCGCGTTGGCGGCCTGGATCGCGGGCGTGTCCCACACCGCGAAGATGCCGCCGAGATCCGGATTGGCAGTGAGCATCGCAGAAGAGGCGGAGTAGGCGCCTTCCATGGTGCCGGGGAACTGCGCCGGTGCAACTTCGACGATGTCGGGGTATTCGGCGAAGGCCTTGCGGGCACCCTTCTCGCGTGCCTGGATCACGTAAGCGGAGTTGTAGACGGTGGTGAGGATGCCGACCTTGCCCTTGCCGCCCATCTTCTCGGCCATGGCCTTGGCGGCGAAGTAGCCGTTGGCCTCGTTGTCGGAAGCGATCACCGACACGTAATCCTTGCCCGGCGCCATATCGACCGGAACGTTGTCGATGAAGACGATCTTCACGCCCTGCTCGCCGATGCGTTTGAACACCGGCGCTGAAGACACCGGGTCGATCGGGATCGAGAGGATCACGTCGGGCTCACGCGCCGCAAGCTGCTCGAGGTCGTTAAGCTGGGTCGCCGGTTGGCCTTTGGCCTCGGTGACGGCGACGAGCTCGATGCCGTACTCCTTGAGCCCGGCGGTGATGCCGGCCACCTGGAGCTGCGGCCATGCGGCGTCCATTACGTTCATCGAGATCGCAGCCGTGAACTTGCCGTCGTTGAGCTTCTGCAACTCTTCCGGCGTGAAGGTTATCGAGTCGGGCGAGGCGGCCTCGGGACCCTCGGGGTAGCCGACCACGGCCTGGCCGCGGGGAGAGAGCGGCATCGGCTCCATCATGGCCTTGGCTTCGGGTGGTATGTTGTCCGGCCACTTGTATTCCTGCGCCCCCACGGAGCTGGCAATGGT
>DASSPO010000327.1:0-2831 GCA_035699585.1 Bauldia sp. | reverse complement strand
GCCGACGCTGGCTCAGGGTCTCCTTGAACTCGCGCACCTCAGCCGCCGCCTCGCCACCCTGGTAGATGGGGATCGAAACGCGGCCAGTGATAGACGCCGTTTCGTTCCACTGCCCTTCAAAGGTCTGGTTTTCGCGACGGTTGAACTGCGCCTGGACGCCGGCCGTCGGGAGAAGGGCTCCCTCGGCGATCTTCACGTTATACGAGGCGATATCGACGTTATAGAGGGCGGCGACAATCGAGGGATGTTCGCTGAGCGCCACCGCAAGTCCGGCATCCACGCTGTGCGGGAGCAGCTTTTCGATGCCGTTGTAACCGCCGAGCCGCTCGGGACGGTGCCCGATCACCTGGATGTAGGTTGCGATCGCCCGGTTGAGGTCGGCGACTGCCTGGGCATAGTCCGAGATGCCTTCCTGAAGCCTTGCGTTGGTCTGCGCGACGTCAGTGCGCGTGCCCTCGCCGACGGTAAGCCGGTCCTCGGCAGCGCGGAGCTGTTCGCGCAGGAACTCGATGTTCTGGGCGGTCAGATTGACCACCACCTGGGCGCGGATCACGTCCATGAAGGCGGTGACGGCGTCGAGCAGCACCTCCGCCTCAACCACCTTGAGCTGCTGCCGCGCCGCCTTGACGGAACTCTGCGCCATTTTGACGCCGTTCGTCGTCCTGAATCCGAGGAAGATCGGCTGCTCGACCGAGATCGAATAGCCGCGGGGCGACAGCCCCTTGGACCACTCCGGCGAGATTGACGAGCGCGTCGTTTGCTCGGATATGTCGGCGGTTGCCGAAATCTGCGGCCGGTAGCCGGACAGGGCCTTCGGCACGCCCTCGTCGATCGCCCGCAGCTGGGCGCGCGCGGAATTGAGGTCCGGGTTGTCCGTGTAGGCCGAACCGAGCGCAGCGGCCATCGTTTCGGCCGCCGCTGGCGATCCCGCGAGCGCGAGTGCCAGCGCGCCGAACGCCGCGGCCCATACCCCACGTCCATCAAACACGACGGGTCCCCTCGCCGCTCAACCGGCGGCGCTGACCGGCCAGTGCGCCACCAATTCCCACCGAATCCCCAACTCAATGTACCGGCCGGACGGGAGGCGTCAAACCCTTCCCGCACTGCAGCGGGTCGAATAATCGCAGATTGCGACGTAGTTACAACACGCTGCGGTGATTGTCGGACACGGACAGCGGTTCAGCGCTCATTGGCTCGCCGTCAAAACACAAATGTCTTCGGGCGCGCAAAGCCGGGCAAGGGCGGAACGAAGGCGTCGAATGCCGAACGTGCGCCCACGTCGTGGTCGGTCCTTGTGAACACCATCGCCGGCGAGGCCCGATTGTGCCCAACGACCGCCACGAGGCGCCCGCCTTCCCTGAGTTGATTGAAAAGTTCCTCCGGCACCTCCTCGACCGATCCATCCAGAAAGATCACGTCGTAGGGGCCTTCCGAGGGATAACCTTTCTCCAGCGGTCCCGTGACGACGGCGACGTTTCCCACGCCAAGTTGCATGAGAGTGGCTGAAGATTCCGCCGCAAGTCCTTGATCCGACTCGAGTGCGATGACCGAACTCACCAGGCTGGCGATCACCGCTGCGGTGTAACCGGTCCCCGAGCCGACGACCAGAACGAGATCCGACGGCGCGGGCTCTGCAGCCTGAACCAGGCGCGCGAGCGTTGCCGGACGCATCATGCGGCGATGATGGCCATTTTCCTTCACCAGGATGTCGGCATCGCTATAGGCGAAGGGCCTGGCCCGGGCGGGCACGAATCGCTCGCGCGGCACCTCGCCCATCGCGCGAATAACCCCATAGTCGGTTACGCCCTCCGTGCGGATCTGGCTGTCCACCATCTGGGCTCGCGCGGCGGCGTACTCGGTCATGGATAGGGTATCCGGTGCTGGTCGAGATATGCTGTTCCTAGCCGCGCCGGCGTGGGGTGACAAGGCGATCCCGTACCCGGGGTGGGATGCCATTCGGCCGCCGCCGGGCGGGGTAGGTCAACGCGCGGCTAGAAGCCCACCGCCTGCCCGTCCTTGCGCCGATCGGAACCGCCGACGTATCCCTCGCCGGAGCGCATGACGATCTGCGCCCCGCCAAAGGCAAAGACCGCGTCGGCGGGATCGACCACGATGTCATGCCCCAACCTGCGGAGCGCCGCCACGACACCGGGATCGAACTCAGGCTCGACCGCGACCTTTCGCCCGGACATCACGCGCCAGCGCGGCGCGTCGATCGCGACCTGAGGATCCTGGCCGTGGATGATCGTTCGAAGCGCAAGCTGCAGGTGACCCTGGGGTTGCATGGGCCCCCCCATGACTCCGAACGCCATCAGCGGGCGCCCGTCGCCATGGAGGGCGAAGCCCGGGATGATCGTGTGCGCCGGCCGCTTGCGCGGGCCGACCGTATTCGCATGGCCGGGCCTTAGGGTGAATCCGACCCCGCGGTTCTGGAGGCTGATGCCCGTGCCCGGCACCACGACGCCCGAGCCGAAGCCCATGAAGTTGGACTGAATGAACGACACCATCATCCCGGACGCATCTCCCGTCGCAAGATAGACGGTGCCGCCCGGCTTCGGCGCGCCGTGGGCGGGATCCCCCGCCCGGGCGGGGTCGATCATTGCGGCGCGCTCCGCGAGATAGGCCGGGCTCAGGAGGTCTTCGGCCCGGATGCGAAGGTGGGCTGCGTCGGCGAGATATTCTGCGATGTCGGCGAGCGCGAGCTTCGTCGCCTCGATCGCGATGTGGATCGTCTCCGCGTCGTCGACCGGCCGGTCGCCAACGCCCGCGCGCTCGGCGATTCCGAGAGCGATGAGCGTCGCGATCCCCTGCCCGTTCGGCGGAATCTCATG
>DASSPO010000326.1:0-4070 GCA_035699585.1 Bauldia sp. | reverse complement strand
GGCGGACATGGCACCCTTCGCCCTCTCCGACGAGACCTATGGCGGCAAGGTCTATGGCCTGCCCTACTACGCCGACACGATCTCCTTCGTCTACAACAAGAAGGTCCTCGAAGCCGCGGGCATCGCGGTGCCCAAGACCTGGGACGAGGTGATGGCCGCTGCGGAGAAGCTGAAAGCGGGTGGCATGGAGCACCCGATCGTCTACGAGTTCGACCAGGAGCTGCCTAACTTCTGGGACGCCTTCGTCGCCCAATCCTACGGACGCGGCGGCGACCTCTTCGACAAGGACAACAAGGCGCTCTTCGACAATCCCGACAACCCCGCCTACAAGCAGCTCGAGTGGCTGGCGGAGGCCTTCAAGAAGGATCTCGTCCAGCAGGAGACACACGAATCGAAGATCATCCCGTCGATGAACACCGGCAAGCACGCCTTCACCGTGGTCTATAACTACGTGCTCGCTGCCATGAACAATGCCGCCGAGCAGCCGATGGCCGGCGACTTCGCGCTCGCTCTCATGCCCGGCGACAAGCACCAGACGCTCGGCTTCACCAAGTTCTATTCGATCACCGCCTCCGCGGCGAAGGATCCGGCCCGGGCGGAAGCGGCCTGGAAGTTCGTGAACTTCATGGCGGGCAAGCCCTACACGGTCGCCAAGCGCTGGGCGGTGGAAAAGGGCCTCGGCTTCGGCCAGGTTCCGCTCTTCGACGACCCAGACGTGGTCGCGGCGTGGAACAAGTGGGTCGACATGGCGACGCTCAAGGAACAGGTGGCGACCGCCCGCGGCGGGACCTGGACGGAGTGGACCTCGGTATGGTCGGCCTATTTCCGGCCTCTCCTGGCCAAGGCCATGGTCGGCGAGGCGACCGTCGACGAGACCATGAAGGCCGGAGCCGCCAAGTGGAACGAATACCAGGCGAAGATGGCGAAGAACTGATCTAGGTTCTTCCTCCCGGCCGCGGCGGCCTGTCTATCCGGTCGCCGCGGCTCTTTTGGTATCGAGCGATCCCTCGCGATGTGGACAATCGGGCGCTTCCCGGCCCTATGGCTTCTGCCGGTGATCCTGCCGGTCGCCCTCCTCACCGTCTTCCCCATCGGCCATGCGCTGTGGACGAGCCTTCACCAGGTGATGCTCCTCTTCCCCGACGAGGAGTGGGTCGGCCTCGACAACTACGTGAACGTGATCACCGGAGAGTATTTCGGAGCGGCGCTCCGCAATTCGCTGCTGTTCACCCTGTTCTCGGCGCCGCTGGTGGTGGTCATCGGCACCGCCTGCGCGCTGTTCCTCTACCGCGACTTCATGGGCGCCACCGCACTGCGGTCGATCATCCTTCTCCCCTGGGTGCTGCCCGGCGCGATCAGCGCGGTCTTGTGGACCTGGGTGTTCCACCCGAGCTGGGGAGTGATCAACACGCTCCTCTTCAAGCTCGGGATTATCGACAATTCCATCGACTGGTTGACCAACCCGCAGCTCGCCTTCGTCTCGATCACCGTCGCGCATGTCTGGACGCAGATCCCGTTCACCGTGGTGCTCGTGATGGCCGCGCTCTCGGCGATCAACCCCGAGACGGTTGAGGCGGCGGTGGTCGACGGCGCAACCTCCTTGCAGCGCTTCGCGCTGGTCGTCTTCCCGCAGATCAAGGCGATCATTGTCGTCCTCCTCGTCTACAATGCGCTCATCGCCTTCACGAGCTACGACCTCGTCTACGCCATGACCGGCGGCGGGCCGGGCACGGCGACGACGCTTCTCTCCTTCCAGATCTGGAAGGAGAGCTTCTCGATGTACGACTTCGGCGCGGGCTCGGCGGTCGCCTTCATCGTCGTTGCGATCTCGGCCCTCCTCATCCTTGCCATTACCTGGGCGATCCCTTCCGACGTGTTCGCCGAAGAGGGAGCCGATGCAAAAGCGTAACCCCTTCCTGACCGCGCTCGGCGCCTTCCTGATCCTCCTCTTCACCGGTGGGCCGATCCTGCTCGCCTTCATCGGCAGCGTCGTGCCGGACCGGGTGATGTTCGACCCGAACCGCGGCCTGTTCGACGAGGTGACGCTCGAGAACTACCGTTTCATCTTCACCGGAGAACTGCCGCCGGCTTATCTCGAATCCGGTGCCAACCGCACCATGATCTCGGACGCGGCGCGCCAGGCGCCGCTCTCGCTCTGGAACAGCGCGCAGATCGCCTTCGCCTCGCTCGTCATCAACCTCGTCCTCGGCGCGCCCGCCGCCTTCATCTACGCCCGCTACGCATTTCCGGGGAAGAAGCTCAGTTTCATGTTCCTGATTCTTTCCCCTCTGGTGCCGACGGTGGCGCTGATCACGCCGATCTACATCATGATCCAGGAGGCCGGGCTGATCGGCTCCAAGGTCGGCATCATCTTCGTGCATGCGGCGAAAGCCCTGCCCTTTACGGTGCTGATTCTCTCGATCTTCTTCCGCAAGCAGCCGACGGAGCTGTTCGAAGCGGCGACCATCGACGGCTGCTCGCGGATCGGCAGCTTTTTCCGCGTCGCGGTACCGATGGCGCTGCCGGCGCTCGCCGCGACCGGGCTCTTCGCCTTCATGCTCTCCTATGCCGAGTTCATGTTCGCGATGGTGCTTTCGGGCGATGCCTCGGCGCGCACCGCCTCGGTGGTGATGGCCGCACTCGCGCGGAACCCCGACGTGTCGTGGAGCCTGCTCAATGCCGGCATTTTCATAGCCATCCTGCCAACGCTCATCCTGGTCGCGCTGGTCTGGCGCTTCGTCATCGCCGATCTCGTCCGCGGCGCGGTCAAGGCCTGACGGGGACGGCGATGGACACTCACCCGCGCAAGACCGTGCCCGAAGGCGCCCGCCAGCACGTAACCGCCGGACCCTACTCGCCGGTGATCGAGGTCGATGCGCGCAAGATCGTGGTCCTGTCCGGCCAGGTGGCGGTCGACCTCGACGGCAAGGTGGTGGGCGACACGATCGAGGAACAGACCCGCGCCACGCTCGATAACTGCCGCCGTCAGCTCGCGGTCGCCGGCTGCGACTTCGGCGACGTGTTCAAGGTCAATGTCTATCTCGCCGACCTCACCGAGTGGGCGCGGTTCAACGCCGTCTACGAGGCGACCTTCCCGCGGCCGCTGCCGGTGCGGACGGCCGTGCAGGCGGTGCTCATGGAGGGATACCGGGTCGAGATCGAGATGTGGGCGGTGAAGGCGTAGGCGAATCACGACACCGTCAATCCGCCCCCCTCTCTCTCACAGCGGCGCGATATACTTGCCGTAGACCCAGGCGGTACGGAAGTTGCCGTTGCCGGCCGGGTCGACCCAGGCTTCGCACCACTGATAGCGGACCGCCTCGCGCTGCTTCCATTTGGGCCAGCCGTTGATGGTGTCGAGCTTGACGCCGCCGGTGCATTTGCCGGTCATCGAGAGGATCACGCCGTTCGGATAGGCCACGAGGATTTTGGAATTGCTGCTCGGCCAGGCCCGGACGTTGAGCGTGTCCCACTGCGGCACGTCGGTGACCCGCCAGGCAAAGAAGGCGGAGGCACTCGACGGCGCAATCGAGGCGGCGAAGCTTGTGGCGGCAACCAGGGCGATCATCAGGCCTTTCACGGTCCTGTTCAGCATCTCACATCTCCATCAGGTGGCGGCCTTTCCCCGAAGCCCGCCGCGACATGAGCCAACCCTTGCCCGCGAGAATGCGGCGGGCCGGCTGAATGCCGACTGAACGGCGGCGGCTCCGGTGTGTCGGAGATCACAGCGCATGATCAGTATCCGGGGAGCACCAGCACTGTCCGCTCGCGCGGCAGCGTCGCCCGCGACAGCGTCACCACGGGGATCGGACTGGTTTCGACGGTGTAGTGCTCGCCGAGCCGACCGATGAAACGCGCGAGCGTCGAAGCGCCGAAATAGTGCATCGGGATGACCAGCGGCGCATTGATCGCGTCGAGCACCGTGATCATGTCGTCGACGTTGAGGGTATAGCCGCCGTCGACCGGGACGAGCACGACATCGATCCGTCCAAGCGCATCGAGATGCTCCTTGGTGAGGGTGTGATGGAGGTGGCCGAGATGGGCGATGCACAGTCCCGACACCTCGAAGA
>DASSPO010000325.1:0-5020 GCA_035699585.1 Bauldia sp. | reverse complement strand
CCGCCATGCGCTCCAGGCCCCCAACGTTGCGCGAGCCGCTGTTGACCGCCGACCAGCCGAGCACCTGTTCGAGCATCGGCTCGGCAGCCGCGCGCTCGACGATCTCGGTTTCGGTGGACGACAATTCCCCCATGGCCGGCTCCTAGCCGCGCCGCCCGAGGAAGGCCACACCGCCACCGGCCAAGCGCTTTCAGCTATGGACTCCCAGGTGTGTTATCACTATAATACACACGCAAGAGGAGTAGAAGGAATGTTCGAGAATCCCGTTGCGAAGCGAACCGCGATTGCCGCCGCGATCGGCGCCGTCGTGGCCATACCGCTGCCGTTCATCGGACCGATCGTCGGGGCCCTCGTCGGCGGCGGCATCGGCTATTTCACCGCGCCTCAAAAATAGGCCGCGAACTCTCCTAGCAGGCGCCGGTAGAGATCGCGCTTGAAGGGCACGATCAACTCCGGAAGGTCGGCGGGTGCGACCCACCGCCATTCGCGGAACTCCGGAGTGTCGGTGGCGATGTTGACGTCGGCGTCGCTGCCCAGGAAGCGCGCGAGGAACCAGTCCTGGTCCTGCCCGACCCACGGTTCTTGCCACACGACACCGATGAGCTCGTCGGGAAGGCGGTATTTCAGGCGCTCGGGGCATTTTGAGATCCGCTCGACCAGGCGCGGCGGGATTCCGGTTTCCTCCTCGAGCTCGCGAAGCGCGGTCGCCCACGGGTCTTCGCCTTCGTCAATGCCCCCTTGCGGCATCTGCCAGGCATCGTCGTGATTATCGATCCGCGCCCCGACGAACACCTTGCCGTCGCGGTTGAGGAGCATCACGCCGACTCCGCGGCGGTAGGGGTGGTCGTCGTCCTCGGCCATGCAGCTTTCTAGCCGGCATTTTCCTTGGCGGAAGTCCTGGTCAGTTGGCGGTCGAGGTCGCGTACGGGCGCTTCGAGGATGTCGACATTGGTCAGCACAACCGCGACGCCGGCCAGGTGCCAATTCAGTTCCCGCGCAAGTTCGGGCCGGGCCCGCAGGGCGGCGGCAATCTCCGCCGCTTCCGCTGGAGGGATTCTTAACTTGCACGTTTCGGGCAGCCTGATGCGGACGAAGCCCACGTGCCCGGTGCCGAAGCGATCCCCGCATTCCCGGCGGATGTCGTCCTGGAGGCCTATGGGAATGACCCGGCGCACTTGTTCGCGGTATGGGGAGGCAGCGCCACCGAGGCCGATAGGGCCGTAGTCCGACGTCAGGATGACCTCCAGGTTCCGCCGAACCTCTTTGTCCTCGATATTGCGCAATTGGTCGCCGCCAAAGGTCAGAGCCCAGTTCTCTGCATTGGTGCCGATTCCCGTGATCTGGCTTGCCTGGTAGGCGGCGATCACAAATTGTTCGTCGCTCACCCGACTATCGCCCTTCCAACCGGCAAGTGCCTGGTCCGCGAACCTGCGCGTCACACGGTAATAGGCTCGGACGTCGTCAAAGAAATTCAACTGGCTCTGCAATTCCGGCACCAAATTGACGAGCATCCGTTCGGTCTCGCGCTTCTCCAGCCGCACTTGGTTCCAGTTGGACACCTGCGTGCCGATGAAGACGCCGATGACGACAATCAGGAATTCGATCCCGATTGCCGTCCAGTTCTGGGCGCGCAGGTTCTCGGTCAGGCGACGCAGGATCATCGATTAGCCCCCAACCATCACTATGACCGTCAAAGCCGTGCAAGTGAAGGTCACGCACATGATGGTGGCGAACGCCGCCGGACAGGCCTAAAGGGCGTTGCAAGACAAAACTCGCGCGTTTGTGAAGGACTTGACCGTGGCGACAGCCACCCATCTTCTCACCGAAAAGGAAGCGACCGCGCACCGGCCGCAGGAAGCGGTCGTGGTCCGCTTCGCCGGCGATTCCGGCGACGGCATGCAATTGACCGGCGGCCAGTTCACTCTGTCGACCGCGCTCGCCGGCAACGACCTCGCGACCTTTCCTGATTTCCCGGCCGAAATCCGCGCCCCGCAGGGCACGACGTTCGGAGTTTCCGCCTTCCAGATCAATTTCGGCTCGGCCGCGATCGAGACCGCGGGCGACCAGCCGGACGTGCTCATCGCGATGAACCCGGCGGCGCTCAAGGTGAACGCCAATGAGGTCCGCGAAGGCGGACTGCTCATCATCGACGAGGGTGAGTTCACCCAGCGCAACCTCGCCAAGGCGGGATATGAGCAGAATCCTCTCGAGGACGGCAGCCTAGCCAAATGGCAGGTCGTCCATTTCAACATTTCGCAGCTGACCCTCGATGCCGTGAAGCCTTTCGGCCTCGGCAACAAGGAAGCGCTGCGCTGCAAGAACATGTGGACGCTCGGCCTCGCGCTGTGGATGTTCGACCGCGACCGCCAGCCGATCGTCGACTGGCTGAAGGCCAAGTTCGCCAAGGCTCCCGAACTCGCCGAAGCCAATATCGCCGCGCTCAACGCCGGCCATGCCTATGGCGAGACGGTCGAGATGGGCGCGCCGTTCAAGCAGCACCATATCGCGCCCGCGCCCGCCGAGCCCGGTCTCTACCGGACCGTCACGGGCGCCGAGGCGTTGGCGCTGGGCCTGGTCGCCGGCTGCCAGCTTGCTGGGCTTTCGATGTTCTTCGGTTCCTATCCGATCACTCCGGCGAGCCCGCTGCTGCACCATCTCGCGCGGCTGAAGGAGTTCGGGATCACGACTTTCCAGGCGGAGGACGAGATCGCGGCGATCTGTGCCGCGATCGGCGCGAGCTATGCCGGGCAGCTGGGGATCACCTCTTCGTCGGGCCCCGGAATCGCGCTCAAGACCGAGGCGCTTGGGCTCGCGGTGATGACCGAGCTTCCGCTGATCGTCGTCAATTCGCAGCGGGGCGGACCCTCCACCGGATTGCCGACCAAGACCGAGCAGTCCGACCTCTACCAGGCGGTCTACGGCCGCAACGCGGATTCGCCCCTGCCGGTGATCGCAGCGCGCTCGCCTGCTGACGCCTTCGATTGCGCGATCGAAGCCTGCCGGATCGCGACCCGCTACATGACGCCGGTCATGCTGCTCACGGACGGCTATATCGCCAATGCCGCCGAGCCCTGGAAGGTGCCGGACATGAGCGGCTTCGAGCCCTTCCCGGTGAAGTTCTTCGATACGCCGCCGGCCGAAGGACAGGGCGTCATGCCCTATGCGCGTGGCGACCGCCTGGCGCGGCCGTGGATCAAGCCGGGCACGCCGGGCCTCGAACACCGCATCGGCGGGATCGAAAAGCAGCCCGGCACCGGCAACATCGATTATTCGCCCGCCGCCCACCAGGAGATGACCGACACCCGCGCCGCCAAGGTGCTCGGCATCGCCAATTCAATTCCGGACCAGGAGGTCTGCGTCGGCCGGGAAGGGGCCGAGCTCGCGGTCGTCGGCTGGGGCTCGACCTTTGGCCCGATCCACCAGGCCGTGCGCCGGGCGATCGCATCCGGCAAGGACGTCGCCCACGTTCATGTCCGCCACATCTGGCCAGCGCCGAAGAACCTCGGGGAGCTGCTGAAGGGCTTCAACAAGATCGTCGTGCCGGAGATGAACATGGGCCAGTACAAGACGCTGCTGCGCGACCAGTATCTGGTCGACGCCCAGCCGCTGACCAAGGTCTCGGGCCATCCGTTCCGCATCGCCGAGATCGAGGCCGCCATCGAGAGGGCGCTGGCATGAAACCGATGAACGTCTGGTCCATGGTGATGCTGCTCGTCGTCGTGGTCGTGATGATCGTCTGGCTGGGAGGTGTCGGCCAATGAACGAAATCACTCCCATCCCGGCCACGACTGCCAAGGACTGGGCCAGCGACCAGGAAGTCCGCTGGTGCCCTGGCTGCGGCGATTATGCGGTGCTCAAAGCCGTGCAGCGCACGATGCCCGACCTCGGGGTCGCGCGCGAGAAGACGGTGTTCGTGAGCGGCATCGGCTGCTCGAGCCGCTTTCCTTATTACATGGCGAGCTACGGCTTCCACACGATCCATGGCCGCGCGCCGGCCTTCGCGACGGGGGTCAAGCTCGCCAATCCCGAGCTCGACGTGTGGATCATCACCGGCGACGGCGATGCGCTCTCGATCGGTGGCAACCACACGATGCACGTGCTGCGCCGCAACCTCGACTGCCAGATCCTGCTGTTCAACAACGAGATCTACGGGCTGACCAAAGGGCAATACTCGCCCACAAGCCGGGTCGGCACGCGCTCGCCTTCGACTCCTTTCGGCTCGGTCGACCGGCCGGTCACGCCGTGCATGTTCGCGCTCGGTTCGGGGGCCCGCTTCGTCGCCCGCGGGATCGACGTCCACAAGAATTTGCCTGACGTCTTGAAGGCAGCCCACGCACACAAGGGTGCAAGCTTCGTCGAAATCTACCAGAATTGCGTCGTCTATAACGACGACGTCTTCGCCGGCTTCACCGAACGCGAGGTCGCGGCGGAAAAGCAGTTGTGGCTCCAGCCGGGTGAGAAGATGCTGTTCGCCGGCGGCGCCAAGGGCCTCGCGCTCGATACCGAGCGGCTGGTGCTCAAGGTCGTCGAAGGCGACGATCCCTCGGTCATCGTCCATGACCCGAAGAACAAGGGCATCGCCGCGATGCTGATCGAAATGCCCGACAGCTTCCCGGTCGCCCTCGGCGTGATCTACGAAGACCCGGCGCCGACCTTCGAGGCGGCGGTGCTGGAGCAGAACCGCGAGGCCGCGTCGGGCAAGACCGCCGACCTTCAGAAGCTGGTCAGCAAAGGCCAGACGTGGATGGTCGAGAAGGAACCGCACAAGCTTTGAGCGAGGATCATCCTCCCCGGCATTTGCCGGGGAGGGGGACCGCCGAAGGCGGTGGAGGGGCCTCTTTTCCAAGAACCCCACCACCAGCTTCGCTGGTCCCCCTCCCCACGAAATCGTGGGGAGGATGAGCTAAGTGGACAACCTCACCCACTCCCTCGTCGGGGCTTTGCTCGGGCGCATGGGCCTCAAGCGCCTGACTCCTCGCGCGATGCCGGCGCTGATCGTCTCCGCGAACCTTCCCGACAT
>DASSPO010000324.1:0-14313 GCA_035699585.1 Bauldia sp. | reverse complement strand
GGGGCCCCACAAGCCGTCGCTCGACGTGATGGGGCCCGGCACCGACACCGAGGTCCCGCTGCCGTCGCGCCCGCACAAGCCGAGCCTCGACGAGATGCACGGACCGGAGGAGCTGCCGCTGTCGCCCCACGCCAGGCCCCGCCCCCGCGGCCGCTCCATCGCCGGCCGCCCCGGCAGCGATGTCGGC
The DNA here is from genome assembly GCA_035699585.1 of Bauldia sp. Lineage (GTDB taxonomy): Bacteria > Pseudomonadota > Alphaproteobacteria > Rhizobiales > Kaistiaceae > Bauldia. The sequence goes on along the minus strand of DASSPO010000324.1, from coordinate 14,126 downwards.
AAGGGCGGTCGGCGGTAAACTCATCCGGACACTGCGCAGGCCTGCAGTGGTCTGAGTGGCATTCTGGCCATATCATGGCTATATTCTCCCCATGAGCACCCACAGCGTCGCCGAAGCCAAGAACCGCCTGTCCGAGCTGATCGACCGCGCCCTTGCCGGCGAGGGCGTGACCATTACCCGTCACGGCCATCCCGTGGTGGAGCTCAAGCCGGTGACTCCGCCGCCGCGCCCGATCACGCCGGCCGATGTGGACTGGCTCGTTGCACGGCGGCGAGGGCGCGTGGCGAAGGAAGACGCCGGAACGCTGGTCAGCAAAATGCGGGATGAGGATTGGCCGTGAGCGTCTACCTGGACGCGTCCATTCTCGTCTCCTTGTTCATCATTGACAGTCAGTCTGCCCGGGCCGACCGGCTTCTGCGAAGCGGGCCGGGCGCGATTGTCGTCAGCGACTTTGCCGCCGCCGAATTCGCTGCAGTCGTCGGCCGCAAGACCCGAACCGGTGATCTCGATGCCGATGAGCGTGACGCCGTGTTTGCCGACTTCGATATCTGGACGCGACAAACGGCGCGGATCGCGGAGACAACGGCGAACGACATCGCCACGGCGATTTCGTTCCTGCGGCGCCGCGATCTCACCCTCCGCGCGCCGGACGCAATCAACATCGCCTTGTCCCTGAGGCTCGGGACCGTCCTCGCCACCTTCGATGAAAGAATGGCGCGAGATGCGCGGGCCGTTGGGGCGAATACGGCCGTGGTATGACCGCGTCCCTCCACGTCGCCTTCCTCCGCGGCGTCGGCTGGCCGAAGCCGGCGCCCGGCGATGCGCTGAAGGCCTGCCTCGGCGCCGCTGGCTGCGACCGCATCCGGCCGGTGATGGCGACCGGCAACGTCATCTTCGGCCTCGGCCGCAGGCGCAAGCCACCCGGGGAGGCGGCGATCAGCACCGTGATCGAGGATCACTTCGACTACCCGCTGCCGGCCGTCCTCCGCACCGCCGCCGAGGTGAAGAAGATGGTCGGCGACGATCCCTTCCGCGGCGTCGACCAGAAGCGACTCACCCGCTTCGTCGGATGACCGCCTAGAGCACGAAATCGTCGCCGGTCAGCGCGATCTTGCCGATCAGCGTGGTGGCAAGATCGGCGGTGCCGTCGCCATTGGTGTCGCCCTGGACGATGGTGTTGCCGGCTGAAAACTGATACCGAAGCTCGCCCTCGCGCCCGGTGAACGGCCGCTGACCGATGAACACGAAGTCGCTGTCGATCTTGTGGAGGTCGATGCGATCCTTGCCTTGGTGGAAGTCGAGGATCGTGTCGAAAGCGTCCGGTGTCGACTGCTCGACCGTGGTCTGGATGAACTTGTCCTTGCCACCGCCGCCATGGAGCAGGTCGGCGTCGTCGCCCCCGGTGAGCTCGTCGCGTCCATTGCCGCCGTCGAGATAGTCCTCATCGTCGCCGCCATGGAGCCGGTCGCCACCGGATTCGCCATAGAGGTCGTCGGCGCCGGCGCCAGCCGAGAGCTTGTCCTTGCCTGGGCCGCCATCGAGCCCATCGACGATGTTGCTGCCGGTGAGCACGTCGTTGCCGCCGAGGCCGAAGAGAAGCAGCCCGTCGGGGGCGCCGGGCGGTGGCAGAATGTCGTCGCCGTTCGTCCCCATGTAGAGGGTGAGCGGCGGGGTATCGGCCGGATCGCCGCCGAACACCTCGGGGATGCTGTTGTCAGGATAGCCGGGCAGCGACAGCCAGGCGCGGTCGCCGGGCAGGCTCTCCGCCATGTAGGCCCAGTGCGTGATGCTGGCCGAGCCGCTGCCGGTGGTCATCTGCATGGCGAAGAACCATGCGCCCTGTTTGTAGACCATGGTGCCGTTGCCGACCGTCAGGTCGCCGCCGGATTCGGGCGTGAAGCTGAACGATACGGCGCCGTCCGGGGTAATCGAACCGACGAGGGTCGAATAACCCCAGCCTCCGCCGAAGTTCGACGCCACCTCGCCGATGACGTAGCCGTTCTCGACGCTCGTGATGTGCCACAGCGTCTGGTCGACGATCTCCGTCGTTTGCGGCGGGTCGAGATTGATGAGGACGACCGCCGGCAGGTACGGAACGGGCACGTACCAGTAGGTGTTTTCGAGGAATTCCCAGCGGCCGTCGTCCGTGGGCGGGCTCGCGGTGCTCATGATTGCTCCTCCTCACGGCGTCGATATTTTGCGGAGAACCGGTTGTCGAGGAGAGTACCAGATCAATGTTACCGGCCCGTTGCGGCCCACCTCGGGCAACGAGTTGCCACGTCGCCTTTCTTCGCGGTATCGGTCCCGCGCGCAAGGCGCCGGGCGAGGAGCTTCGTCGCTCCCTGGGCGCCGCCGGCTTCGATCCCGTCGTGCCGGTGCTTGCTTCCGGCAACGTGGTGATCGGCGTCAAGGGAAAGGCGCCGACACCGTCGGCGATCGAGAAGATCCTTAGGGATCATTTCGGCTACGACATCCCGGTCATCCTACGCAGCGAGGCCGAGATCGAGGCGATGTTCGAGCGCGATCCCTTCGCCGGGATCGACCCCGCGACCCATACCCGGTTCGTAACCATGCTCGCCGCCGACAATCCGAAGCCTGCGGCGACAACGGCGAAACCGCCGCCAGGGTTTGAGTGGAGAGGGGCTTACGCCAACAACGTCTTCTTCGTCCACGAGGAGGGGAAGGGCAAGACCACCGAGATGATGGCCTGGCTCGACCGCACCTTCGGCAAGGCGATCACCACGCGGAACTGGAACACGATGGAGAAGATCGCCGCCGTGCTCGCTCGCTGAGCAAGGCGCTCCATTCCCAATGTCACACAGTCGTCGTAGATTTCGCGCCGCACGGGGTTGGACCCGGTGATTCGCCAGGGGGTCATCATGGCAAAAGGTTCGATGCGTCCCGCGAAGGAGAAGCGGAAGCCGAAGACTGAGAAGAACAAGAAGCCAAAGGCAGGCGCCGTGGCGCCGAAGCCCGCCGGCAAGAAGTAGGTCCTTGTACCGAAAGCGCCGCGCGCGAGCGCGGCGCTACCATCCGGACGGCGACCCCCTCGCCCCTGACGGCACAGCGAACGGCGCCTCGCGCTGGGATCGGAGGACAACCGAATTCGGCCGGTGCCGGCTCCCAAGCGGTGATCGGCTCCGAGTTGATCGGCAGGATCGCCGCGGATTTCCTTCCCGGCCTCTGGGTCAGGCGTTGGCTGCGAGCTTCTGCCGCGCCGGCTGCACGAAGGCGGAGTAGTCCTCCATCAGGTTCTTCGTGATCTCGCCGACCGTGAACTTGTAAGGTCCGATCTCGGAGATGGGTGTCACCTCGGCGGCGGTGCCGGTGAGGAAGGCCTGCTCGAAGGTCGCCATCTCCTCGGGCATGATCGCGCGCTCGATCACCTGGTAGCCGCGGCGCCTGGCGAGGTCGACCACGGTCCGCCGCGTGATGCCGTCGAGGAAGCAGTCCGGCGTCGGGGTGTGGAGCGTCCCGTCCTTGACGAAGAAAACGTTGGCGCCGGTCGCCTCGGCAACCCGTCCCCGCCAGTCGAGCATCATGGCGTCGGAATAACCCTTCCGCTCCGCTTCGTGCTTGGACAGCGTGCAGATCATGTAGAGCCCGGTCGCCTTGGATTTCGACGGTGCGGTGGCCGGGTCCGGCCGCCGGTACTTCGCCATGTCGAGGCGGATGCCTCTGAGCTTCTCCTCCGGCTTGAAATATGAGGGCCACTCCCACACGGCGATCGCAAGGTTGATGCGGGTCTGCTGCGCCGAGACGCCCATCATCTCGCTGCCGCGCCAGGCGATCGGCCTCACATAGGCGTCCTCGTGGCCTTGGCGGACCAGAAGCTCCTGACAGGCGCGGTTGATCTCATCGACCGAATAGGGAATCTCGAAACCCAGAATCGTCGCCGAATCGTGGAGCCGGCGCGTGTGCTCGTCGAGCTTGAAGATGACGCCGCCATAGGCGCGCTCGCCCTCGAAGACGGCGCTGGCGTAGTGGAGGCCGTGGGAGAGCACATGAATCGTCGCATCCTTCCATGGCACGAACTCGCCGTTGTACCAGATGACGCCGGGGCGATTGTCGAAGGGCTGGCTCGCCATGGTCTTAACCTCCTCAACGGCCGCTTCGTCTCTCCTCGCCGGCGCGGGTGCCGGTGGCGGCCTTTTTTTGCGTCGTGCACCGTTCGTCGGTATGGTGCCCCACGACATCCTGCCATCGGGCGGGCGCCGCATGAAGGGGCGCGCCCGAATGTTTCGTCGTGGCGGGTCTTCTCGTAACAAACGACCAAAAATATGTCAACATGGCTGACGTAAATTTCAAGGCAGATGAAAGCGACCAGCCGGCGCCGGGCCCCGGAGGACGGTTGATCCGCGAACCGTTGTCCGGGGCGGACAGCCCCGAGATCCCCTACATCGAGCTGCTCTTCTTCGCCTATCGCGACTTCATTTCCGACCCCGATGCGGTGCTCGTCGCCTACGGCTTCGGCCGGGCACACCACCGTGTGATCCACTTCGTCAACCGCCACCCGGGCATCCGGGTCGCCGACCTCCTCGACATCCTCAAGATCACCAAGCAGAGCCTCGGTCGCGTCCTGAAGCAGCTCCTCGACGGCGGCTTCATCGAGCAGGTGCAGGGCCCGCAGGACCGCCGGCAGCGGCTGCTCTACCCGACCGAGGCCGGTCGGGCGCTGGCGCTGCGTCTGCTTGCGCCGCAGGAGCGCCGCATTGGCGCGTCACTCGACATGCTCTCGGCGGAGGAGCGGCGGGGGGCGGAGCGGTTCCTGCGGATGATCATCGACGCCGGTGAGCGCGACAAGGTCGCCCGCCTCATCGGCCGGTGAAGACGGACGAAAGGCCATGTCGACCCTTCCATACGACCTTCAGGCTGCGGACCTTGCCCCGCATCTCCTGATCATCGACGACGACAGCCGCATCCGGGAGCTGCTTGCCCGCTATCTCGGCGATCACGGATTCCGGGTGACGACCGCCTCCAACGCCGCCGATGCCCGCAACCGGCTGAGCGGCCTTGTCTTCGACCTCCTGATCGTCGACGTGATGATGCCGGGCGAAAACGGCATGGAGCTAACGAAGAGCCTCCGCGCTACGATGACCGTGCCGATCCTCATGCTTACGGCGCGCGCCGAGCCGGATGCCCGCATCCAGGGGCTCGAATACGGCGCCGACGACTACCTCGCGAAGCCCTTCGAGCCGCGCGAGCTCCTGCTGCGGATCAACAACATCCTGAAACGCGGCCAGCCGCCGGCGACGCCATTGATCGAGGTGGTACGATTCGGCCCGTTCACGTTCCATCGCGAGAAGCTCGAGCTCAGGAAGGGCACCGAGACGGTGCATCTTACCGACCGTGAGCGGCAGATCATGGCGATCTTCGCTGCGGCGCCCGGCGAGACGGTGCCGCGCACCGAACTCATCGGCAGCGACGGTCCCTCCGGCGAGCGCACGGTCGATGTGCAGATCAACCGGCTCCGCCGCAAGATCGAGGCCGATCCCGCCAACCCGATCTACCTCCAGACCGTCCGCGGGCTCGGCTATCGGTTGACCATCACGGCGTGAGACGGGGCGCCCGCGGAACGGACGGGGCGATGGCCACAACGGTCGAAGAGGCAGGCTTCCAGCCGATCCGCGGCATTCGCACGGCATGGCGGCGTTTCGCCCGCGCCATCGGCGACCTGATGCCGAAGGGTCTCTTCGCCCGTTCGCTGATCATCATCATCGCCCCGGTCGTGCTGCTTCAGGCCCTCGTCGCCTTCGTCTTCATGGAGCAGCACTGGCAGCAGGTCACGGCACGGCTGTCCGAGGCCGTGGTGGCGGACATTGCCGCCGTGGTCGACCTGCTCGAACTCCATCCCGGTGAGGCCGACGTCGAGGAAATCACGCGCATCGCCCGCCGCCGTTTGGGCCTCAACATCGCGGTGCTGCCGCTCGAGCCGCTGCCGCCGGCGGCGCCGAAGCCGTTCTTCGATCTCCTCGACCGCAACTTCAGCCGGGCGCTGACCGAGGAGATCGGCCGGCCGTTCTGGATCGACACCGTGGGCCGGTCCAACCTCATCGAGATTCGCATCCAGCTCAAGAACGCGATCCTCCGCGTCTTTGCCCGGCGGAGCCAGACCTATGCCTCCAATTCGCTGATCTTCATTTCCTGGATGGTCGGCACCAGCCTGGTGCTGCTTGCCATCGCCATCGTCTTCCTCAGGAACCAGATCCGGCCGATCCTGCGTCTTGCCCACGCGGTCGACGATTTCGGCAAGGGCCGCGCCGTGGAGAACTTCCCGCCGCGCGGGGCGCGCGAGGTTCGCGCCGCGACGGCGGCGTTCCACCAGATGCGCGAGCGGGTCGAGCGGCAGATCGAGCAGCGCACCGAGATGCTCGCCGGGGTCAGCCACGACCTCCGCACCATCCTCACCCGCTTTCGCCTCCAGCTCGCGCTGATCGAGGACAAGGTCGACGTCGAGCCGTTCCGCAGGGACGTCGACGACATGAACCGCATGCTCGAAGGCTACCTCGCCTTCGCGCGCGGCGACGCCGGCGAGGAGACGGCGCCGACCGACATCGACGTCATGCTCCGCGAGCTCGGCAACGAGGCCAAGATCACCGGCCACGAAACCTTCGTCACCTTCACCGGCGATCCCATCGTCAAGGTTCGGCCGCAAGGCTTCAAGCGCTGCCTGATGAACCTCATCAAGAACGCCAGCCGCCACGGCAGTCGGGTCGCCGTCACCGGCATTCACGAGCACGGCTTCCTGACCGTTTTCGTCGATGATGACGGGCCGGGGATACCGGTGGAGGAGCGCGAGGCGGTGTTCAAGCCGTTCTACCGGGGCGACCATGCCCGCAACATCGATGAAAGCGGCACCGGCCTCGGCCTTTCCATCGCCCGCGACGTGGCGCGAAGCCACGGCGGCGACATCCGCCTCGACACCAGCCCGATGGGCGGCCTCCGCGTGTCGGTCACGGTGCCGGCGTAAGGTATCCGAACCTCCGGCACGTCGGAGGCGATGCGCAACGGGACGGGCCGCGTGCAACCGGGCCAAGCGGCGCGAGGCTCGATAGCCACGAGCGGATGCCCGCGGCGCGGTCTATTTCCCCTCCGGCCCGATCGCCTCCGGCGGAAGGTCGATCGCCCAGAACACTCCTTCGGAACGAAACTCGTGCGTGACCTCGCCGTTGAGCGATTGCGCCACTGTCCGCTGGATGACGATGGTCCCGAAGCCGGTGCGGGTCGGCTCGGTCACGGTCGGACCGCCGCTTTCGATCCATTCGATGCGCAGACCGCGCGGATCGGAGTCCGCGGGACGCCAGGTGATCGTTACAATGCCCTCCGGCACCGAAAGCGCCCCGTACTTCGAGGCGTTGGTGGCAAGTTCGTGCAGGGCAAGACCGATCGATTGCGCCGCATCCGGGCCTAGCGCGACCCGACGCCCCCTGATCACGAGCCGCGACTTGTTGCCGGCGACGAAGGGCATGAGATGCGCGTGGATCAGATCGTCGAGCGCCACGCCGCGCCAGTTCTGGTTGACGAGCAGGTCGGTCGAGCGGGCGAGGGCCATCAGGCGCTCGGAGAACACCCGCTCGAAGTCGACCATGTCCTCGCTCTTCTCGGCAGTCCGCCGCGCCATCGCGACCACCACCGCGAGCTGGTTCTTGGCCCGGTGTGAAAGCTCGCGCATCAGGAAGCGGATGTGGTCCTCGGAGCGCTTCCGCTCTTCCGCCGCCGAGACGAGCGTCAGCGACACCTCGTTGACCTCGCGCACCGGCGAGGCGAGGGGAGCGATCGGTGCGCCCTGGCCGAGTGCGTGCGCCTGTCCGGCCAGCCGGAGCATCGGGCGCGAGACGAGGCGGGCGAAGAGGAGCGCGAGCAGCGCGGTGAGCAAGAGCAGGGCGATGCCGGCGCCAAGCAGGAGTTTGAGCGAGTTCCACAGCGGCGCCTCGATAACCGCCGCCGGCACCGAGGCGGTCGCGCGCCACCCCGATTCGAAGGAGCGGCGGACGGCGAGCACCATCTCGCCGGCCTCCCCGGTGAAGGTCACCGGCGTCACGGACGCCTCGGTGCCCGAAGCATCGGCGAGAAAGCCCGCCCGCTGTCCCGCCTCCCCCCCGGCGGTCGAGGCCACGATCACGCCGTTCCGGTCGACCAGGGCTCCCGACCAGCCCGGATCGAGCTTGAGCTGGCGAATGATCGGGTCAAGGCTTCGCGCATTCCGGGTCATCACCAGTACCAGGCGCTCGCCGTTCTCCATGACGGCAGGGAGCGCGACGTTGAAGACGTATTGCTCGGCGACGCTCCCATAGAAGATGTCCGACACGTAGACCGAATTGTTTGCCAGCACCGCCTCGATGGTCGCCCGGTCGCTGATCGGCCCAAGCTCACTCCCGTAGGGGACGCGGGTATTGAGGAGCTGGTTTCCGTCGGCATCGGCAAGAATGACGAAGTTCCCCGTGTCCTCGAGCGCCGCCGTCGCCCGAGCGTGGAAGGCTTCGAGTTCGCCGCTGCGGAGAAAGCCGGAGGTCGACAACACCCGGAGCGTCGTCGCCATCGCGGCAAGCTCGCGGTCGACGATGTCGCGGATCGATGCGGCGGTATCCTGGGCGACCCGGGTTGCGGAGTCTCGCGAGATGGCCTCGAAGCGATAAAGGAGATAGCCGCTGAACAGGAGCGCCGGCAGCGCCACAGCGAGGCCGAAGAGCACAAGATAGACCGCGATCGGACGGCCGCGCGGGGCTGTCTCCGGCATCGGCGCCGATGCGCTGCCGGCTCGCGCTGAGAGGTCCATGTCCGCCGCTATCTCTGCCATAGCCACAGCCCCGGCTGCCGCATTGTCGGCTTTCGGGCTTCGCGCCCTTTTCAGAACAACCGACCGCCGTTCGGCACTCTTTGTCCAGGCCCGATCAGAACCACTTCCCCTGCCTCATCGGGAAAGCCGAGGGTCAGGACCTCCGACATCATGGGACCGATCTGACGTGGGGGAAAGTTGACCACCGCCGCCACTTGCCGGCCGAGGAGATCGGCGGGCGTGTAGTGCTTCGTGATCTGCGCCGAGGACTTCTTCACGCCGATCTCCGGACCGAAGTCGATGCGGAGCTGGTAGGCCGGCTTGCGTGCCTCGGGAAACGGTTTCGCCTCCACCACGGTGCCGACGCGAATGTCGACTTTGAGGAAGTCGTCATAGGCAATGTGCGCCGGTGGTGCCTCCTTCACGCTCACGCGCCCCTCCTCGCCTCGCGTGCCGAGCGGCCGGTATCACGCATCCTTCGTCCCCGATTCAGAAAACGGGCGCCAAGCCCGCACAATTCGTCGAGCGCGCGCATGGCCCGCTCGCCGCGACGGAGGGCGCGGTCGAGCGTCGCCATGGTACGCGCGAGGTCGGCATCGTCATCGTCGAGCCATGTCCGCAATGCCTCGAGGTAGACGAGGACGGCGCCCTCGATCGCCACGCGGCCGAGCAGCCCGCCATGGTGGACGCCGGCGGCCACCAGGGTCCACTTTTGTGAGCCGACGGCGATACGGTGGAGGGCGCAGGCGAGTTCAGGGTCGCGTCGGGCGGAATGCGCAAGGCCGCGGAGCGCCGCCTTATACGGGCCGAGGGCATCGAAGCGGCGCATCTCCGCCTCAAACAGGCGGTCGCGCGGCTCCAGCGTCATGTCGGCGGCGCCGCCGGAAAGCACCGCAAGGTCGACCCGCCGTGAAAAGGCGGCAAGAATGCCGATCTTGCCGTCGAAATTCTCGCGAAGCTCCGCCAAAGAGACACCGGCGGCGTCGGCGATGTCGGCAAGACCGATCCTGCCGATCGGTTTCTCCGCGAGCAGCCCCATCAATGCATCGATTATCCTGTCGCGGGGCGGTGTTTCGGCAGCCCGACGCGCCTGTCCGCCGCGTCGCGCCGTCCGCCGGGTTGCCTTGACCATGCGTGTCACTCCTTCGTTTCGCGGATTTTAGCGTCGGACGATGGCGGCGGCGAGGCGGGAGATTTCAGCCCGAAAGTTCCTCGGAGCGCCGTTTTGCAGCCGTCGCCGCTTTGACGATGAGCGGCACCAGTCCGTCCTCGGCGGCAAGTACGGCAAGTGCCGCAGCGGTGGTGCCGCCGGGCGAGGTGACATTCTTGCGGAGCTCGGCGGGGGAGAGGTCGGAGCGGTGCAGGAGCTCGCCCGCGCCCTCGACCGTCGCGCGCGCGAAACGCGCGGCAAGTTCCGGCGGCAGGCCGAGCCGTTCTGCGGCTTCGGCGAGGCACTCGACGAAATGGAAGACGTAGGCCGGGCCGGAGCCGGAGATGGCGGTCACCGTGTCGATCAGCGCCTCGTCATCGAGCCAGGCGACCTCGCCGACGGCTTCGAGGAGTGCCGAGACCAGGGCCCGGTCATCCGCCGTCGCGCGTCGATTGCCGACCGCCGCGGTGATACCGCGGCCCACCTGCGCTGGCGTATTGGGCATCGCGCGCACGATCGCCACCTCGCCCAAAGCGGACTCGAAACTGGCGATAGTCTTCCCGGCGGCGATCGACAGGACCACCGTCTCCGCTCCGACCATGGGTTTCAGACCGGGAAGCACGGTCGCCATCAGCTGCGGTTTCACCGCGATCACCACGACGCGGGCCTTCAGCGGCGGCACCTCGGCGCGCGCCGCGATCCCGGCCTTGGCGAGAAGTGCTAGGGCATCGGGCGGCGGCGCGGGATCGATGGCGACCACGGCCTTGGGATCGAGGCCGGCCGCGAGCCAGCCGGACAGCATCGCTCCGCCCATCTTGCCGGCACCGACGAGCGCTAGAGGGGACGCGGGGGTGAGGGAGGCCAGTTCTGCCAAGGGTAACCACTCTGTTTGTCTGAGACTTGCCGGTTCGTTTCTTTGCTCGACCGAAGCAACTGCCGCAGAATCATATATCCGCCGCGGGCCGGCAAGCAGCTCCCCATACTGCCGGCCAAGGTCCCGCGAGCAATCGAATAGGGCCCGAGGTTGATCAAGAGCGAAAGCCGGGGAAGAGCTGGCCGTCCTCACCGCGATCGTCGCCGGTCAGGATTCGCATCGCCGGCTGAGGGCCCAGTGCGATTGCCGGGGATGCTGATGGCGATGGTCGATCGGCAGACGCCGGCCCGAGAGCGAATCACGCCTCGCCGACGGTCTCGAACAGGACGCCTTCGAGCGCTTCGGCGGCATCCTTTCCTGCCCAGACCACGAACTGGAAGGCCTGGAAATAGCGCTCGCAAGCCTCGATCGCCGTGACAAGCAGGCGCTCGACCTGGTGGGCGTTCGGCTCGGCGCCGCCGGAAAGTAGCAGCGCCTGGCGGAACATCACCACACCCTCCGAGCTCCACAAGTCGAAGTGGCCGATCCAGAGCTGCTCGTTCACCGCGGTGATCAGCCGCATCACTTCGAGCTTCCGCGCCTCGGGCACCTTGAGGTCGAAGGCGCAGGCAAGATGAATCGCCTCGCGGTCCTCCATCCACGAAAAAGAGACGTGATAGTCCGCCCAGCCGCCCGACACGGAGATGGTGATCTCGTCGTCGCCGGCGCGTTCGAAGGTCCAATCGTTGAGGGCGGCAATCTGCTCGATCACATCCACCGGATGCGACTGGCGGTCCTGTTCGAAGTCGATAAGGGTCATGCACGAGGCCTTGGACGCTGTCTTATTCGTGCGACGGATCGGCCCCCTTGGCGAGACGCGATCAGGACAATCGGACGCGCCAATCCGAATCTCCGTTAAGAATCAGTATATAGGCGGCGATGGCTCAGGAGCCACAATTCCTTGCAGCGGGAATGTGGTTTTTTCACAGGAGCTTTCGAAGCCAGTTGCTTAGCCGGCTCAGTCGCCCGCAGGCCCCGGCGAGCTTCGGCTACGCCGCGGTTTTGTAACGGTTTCTGCGCTCTCCTGGGTGCCGGTCCCGGTCGTGTTGCGCGCTTTGCCGGTTAAGGCGGCCACCTCCGCCTCGAGCGCGGCGACCCGCGCCGCAAGCTTCTCGTTCTCTTCCCGCGCCCGCGACGCCATCTCCTTGACCGCGTCGAAATCGTCGCGCCTGACGAGATCGAGATCGTTGATCAGCCGCTCGGCCTGGCTCCGGAAGGCGGTCGAGGCCTCGCGCCGCACGCCTTGCGCGACGTTGGCGGCGTCGGTCATCAGCCGGGCCAGTTCGTCGAACAGCCGGTTCGAGGTCTGGGTCATCGGATGCGTCTCCTTGAACGGCGGGAGGCCGCCGCCGGCCCTAACTATGGGGATCGGGCAAGTTGCCCGCAAGCCGTCTTGCCGCATCGCCGAAGCGGTGCGACAAGGGCGACCTCCGGCCCGGGCGTAGCCGGCTGAGAGGCCTCGATGACCCTTTTCGCCATTCCCTTCCCGACCATAGACCCGGTGCTGGTCGAGATCGGTCCGCTGTCGATCCGCTGGTATGCGCTCGCCTACATCGTCGGCATCTTCCTCGGCTGGTGGTACGCCAAGACGCTGGTTCGCAACCAGGCGATCTGGGGCCCGGCGGGTTCGCCCATGAAGCCGGCCGATATCGACGACTTCGTTGTCTGGTGCGCGGTCGGCATCATCGTCGGCGGCCGCGTCGGCTATGTCCTGTTCTACGACCTGCCGCGCTTCATGGAGAACCCGCTCGAGGTCTTCGCCCTCTGGCACGGCGGCATGTCGTTTCACGGCGGCTTCCTCGGTACCGTGCTGGCGATGGTCGTCTTCGCGCGGGTCCGGAAGATCCCGACCTGGTCGCTGATCGACGTGATCGCCCCGTCCGTCACCTTCGGTCTCTTCCTCGGCCGCCTCGCCAACTTCATCAACGGCGAGCTCTACGGGCGCGCCACGGACGTGCCGTGGGCGATGGTCTTCCCCGATGGCGGGCCCGAGCCGCGCCACCCGAGCCAGCTCTACGAGGCGCTGCTCGAGGGCCTCGCGCTCTTTATTCTGCTCCGCATCCTCACCAACCGCCTCGGCAAGCTGCGGCAGCCCGGCTTCGTCTCCGGTGCATTCGCCGCCGGTTACGGCGCGGCCCGAACCTTCGTCGAATTCTTCCGGGAGCCCGACATCCACATCGGCTACCTCGCCGGCGGCCTTACCATGGGAATGCTGTTGTCGATCCCGATGATCGTCGCAGGGGTCATCCTCATGGTTTTGGCGTCGCGCCGGACGCCAGCGGAGACCCCCGCGGCGTGACGCCGCTCGGCGAGAAGATCGCGGCGCTGATTGCCGCCAACGGGCCGATCACGATCGCCGACTACATGGCGCTCTGTCTCGGCGATCGCGAGCACGGCTACTACATGGTTCGCGAGCCGTTCGGCGGCAGCGGCGATTTCATCACCGCCCCCGAGGTCAGCCAGATCTTCGGCGAACTGATCGGCCTGTGGGCGGTGGCGACGTGGCAGGCGATGGGGTCGCCATCGCCCTTCGTCCTCGTCGAGCTCGGTCCCGGCCGCGGCACGCTGATGGCCGATCTGCTCCGGGCCGCGCGGCTCCGCCCAGCCTTCCTTGACGCCGCGCGGATCCACCTGGTCGAAACCAGCCCGCGGCTGCGAGCCATCCAGGAGGCGACACTCGCCGGCGCCGCCGTCACGTGGCACGCCGCCATCGATGCACTCCCCGCCGGTCCCGCCATCGTCGTCGCCAACGAATTCTTCGATGCGCTCCCCATCCGGCAATACGTCGCGACCGCGTCGGGCTGGGCCGAGCGCATGGTGGGGCTGGACGAGGCGGGGCGGCTCAGATTCGGGATGCGTGATAGCGCCGGCCCATCGAGCACGGTCCCTACTCATGCGAAACCATCCGCGCGGATGGGGAAACCCACTCCTTCAGGTGAGGGTGACACCCCTTACGGCGCAGGCGGCATTGTCGAAATCTCTCCTGCCGCCACTGCCATCATGTCGACGCTTGCAACCCGAATCGCGAGCGACGGAGGCGCGGCGCTGATCATCGACTACGGCTACGAGGGCCCGGCCTTTGGCGAGACGCTCCAGGCCGTACGCGGTCACCGCCACGTCGACCCGCTCGCCGAACCCGGCGAGGCGGACCTCACCGCCCATGTCGATTTCGCCGCGCTTGCCCGCGCCGCCGCGGAAGCCGGCGCGCGCCCCCGATGCCATGGGGCGGATCTTCAAGGTGCTGGCCGTGTCGCATTCCGGCCTTGCGCTTCCCGCCTTCGATGGTG
>DASSPO010000323.1:0-3012 GCA_035699585.1 Bauldia sp. | reverse complement strand
TGTGACGGAACGGGGCCCTTCGCCGGTCAGCTATGTGGTTCCAGTTACTCGCGGTCGCCAATGAGCGACATCAGCATCTGGAAGAGGTTGACGAAGTCGAGGAAGAGCGACAGCGCACCCCAGATTGCGGCCTTGGCCATGGCAACCTGGTCGCCAACGACCATCAGGTACTCGTCCTTGATCCGCTGCGTGTCGTAGGCGGTCAGGCCGGCGAAAATCAGAACGCCGATGCAGGAGATCGCGAACTGCAGGGCCCCGGACTGGAACCAGATGTTGAGCAGGCTCGCGACGATCAGGCCAATCAAGCCCATGATCAGGAACGAGCCGAACCCGGACAGGTCACGCTTCGTCGTGTAGCCGTAGAGGCTCAGAGCGGCGAACGCGACCGACGTGATGGCGAACACCTGCGCCGCCGAGCCGAGGCGATAGCGGACGAAGACGGCGGAGAGGCCGGCGCCAACCATGGCGACGAGCGCCCAGTAGGCAAGCTGGGTGCCGGCGACGCTCAGCCGCGGGCCGATGAAAGCCAGGGCAAGAAGCATAACCAGCGGCGCGAACGCCACGATCATGAACCATCCCGAGCGGATGAACGCCGGGCCGGCCATGTTGAAGACGAGGTACGCTACAACCGCGGCGAGACCGATGCCGCCGGCGAGGTAGTTGTAGACGGTGATCATGTGCGAGCGCAGGCCGGCATCAATCGCGCCGGCGTCGGCGCGCGTGCCTACCCCGCCCTGAACGTGCCTGGGAAGAAACTGGGCCATCGTCGAAGTTCCCTTTGAGCTTCTCTAGCCCTGCGGCCCCTGCCGGCAGGATTGCCAACGCAATATGCCGTCTCGGCACGCTGCTTTCAAGGCAGCGGCGCGAATAAATACCCGTCGGCAATAGGTAATTCCGATCATTCGAGGTCGCATTTTCGATGCGATCCGGACTTCGCCGACCCGCTATTCACTTCTTAGATGTGGGACTGTCGGTGCGCCGAGCACGCGCCAAGTGCCGATACCGCCGAGAAAAATGACGAGTCCGAGAGCTACTCCCAGGGCAGTTCCAATGGCTTGCCAGGAGAAGACGAAGGGCACGTCCATCAGATTGGCCAACACCAGCGCTGCCGCTGTCGCGCCGAGCCCGACGGCCACGATCGCCGCCGCCACAGCCAGGATCACGTACTCGATGGCGTGAGTCGCCAGGATGCGCCCGCGCGTACCACCGATGGCCTTCAGAATTGCGGCCTGCTTGATTCGGCGGCGCTGGGCGGTCGCAAGCGCGCCTGCGAGTACGAGGGCACCCGCGATCAGCGTGACGCCTCCCGCGGCGCGGACAGCCGTCATGACCCGGCGGAAAACGGTGTTGAAGGAGTTGATGGCCTCCTTGACCCGGATTGCGGTCACGGAGGGATGCTCGCGGCCGATCTGGCGCGACAGCTCGGACTCGGCGGCGAGAGAAGTCCCGCCCGGGAGGGTAATGGTCGCCAGAAGGTTATGCGGGGCACCTCGCAGGGTATTCGGCGAGAACACGAGCACGAAATTGATGGCGAGGCTTTCCCAGCGCACCTCCCGCAAATTTGCGATCCGTGCCTCGATATTCCTGCCGAGCACATTGACGGTGATCTTGTCACCAATGCCGAGGCCCAACTTCTTCGCGACGTCAGCCTCGAACGAGACCAGTGCCTCGCCCTCGTAGCCGGCCGGCCACCACTGGCCCTCGACGACCCGGGAGCCCTCCGGCACCGTCTCCGCATACGTCAGCCCGCGGTCGCCGTTCAGAACCCATTGGACTTCGGGCGGCGCCTTGACGGATTCGGCCGGCATGTCCTTGAGACGCACGATGCGGCCGCGCAGCATCGGCGCCTGATTGACGTGAGCGGCGGGAGAGAGGCGCTGGACCAGCGCGGTGAAACCCTCGGCCTCCTCGCGCGGGATGTCGAGGACGAAGAGGTCCGGCGAATTGCGGGGCAGGCGGCTTTCGAGTTCGTCGACAATCGAAGCATCGACGAGCGCCACGGCAACGAGGAGCGACAGGCCCGAGCCGAGTGAGAGCACCACGGAGCGGGCGAGGCCGCCCGGGCTCCCGATGCTCGCGATTGCAAGCCGGGCTTCCGGGCGCCGCGGACGCGGCATGCGGCGGGCGAGCCACGTAATGCCCTCTCCGAGGCCGAGCAGCACAAGGAAGATGGCCGTGAGCCCCCCGCAGAAGGCGAGGGCGATGATCCGGGATTCGGACGTGGCGAGCGCCAATCCAACGAGTGCGAGTGCGACGGCCAGCGTGGCCGCGATAATTCCCCAGGGCGGGCGCATCCGCTCGGGCGCGACCTCGTCGCGGAACAATACGCCGGCCCGGATCGCGCCGGCCCGGCCGAGCGGCCATAGCGCGAACAGGAGTGCCACCAGCAAGCCATAGAGGCCCGCCAGCGCGAGGCTTGCGGGGCGAATGGTGAGCTCGGCGCGAATCGGCAGGGCATCCCCGATCAGCCGGTCGAGGAACGGCGGGACGAGGAGCCCAAGGCCTATCCCGGCCGCGACGCCCAGCGCTGCGATCATCAGCACCTGGGCGAGATGCATCCGGAATATCTGGCTGTTCGAGGCGCCGAGGCTCTTGAAGGTCGCGATCACCCGCCGGCGGCGATCGATATACGTCGCGACCGCATTCGCGACACCGACACCGCCAACGAGAAGCGACGTCAGTCCGATCAGCGTGAGAAACTGGCGCAGCCGCTCGAGCGTCCGCGTCACCTGTGGGGAGGGGTCCCGCCGGTCGGCGATGGTGAAGCCCGCATCGGGGAAGGCGAGGCGCACCTGATCGCGAAAGGCCGTGAGGTCGCCGGGTGCGGCCGCATTGGCAAGCTTCAGGGCGTAGCGCCAACGGACGAGGCTCCCGGGCTCGGCAAGAGCCGAGTTCTCGAGGGTGGCAAGGTCGACGAAGACGCGGGGGCCGAACGTCATGCGATCGGAGATCCGGTCCGGCTCCGTTTGCAGGACGCCGCGGATGGTCACCTCCGTGGTGCCGAGGCGCATC
>DASSPO010000322.1:0-2206 GCA_035699585.1 Bauldia sp. | reverse complement strand
AACGGAGCTCGTTGTCACCAACGACCAGGCGAGCGCGGTCCGCTTCGAAGCGCGCTTCAGTGACGAGCGCGGGCCGCTCAGTTCGAGCGAGAAGCTCGCGCGGCGCGATGGCGCTTATTGGTGGGTGGTCAGCGTGCCCGCCAATTCCAGCCGGTCTCTGCGCATCCGCTACCGGGTCGGCTAGGCCTCGTCGACCGGGCGCGGGCGGTGGTTCGCGTCCAGCGCGACGAAGGTGAACAGGCCTTCGGTCACCGTGACCTCGGTCTCGCCGAGGTCGCGCTCGGCGATGACCTCGATCTTCACCCCCATCGACGTCCTGCCGACGCGCTCGACGTGCGCATAGACCGAGATCAGGTCGCGAATGTGGATTGGGGCGAGGAACTTCATCGCTTCGATCGCGACCGTTGCTACCGGTCCCCTGGCGCGCCGGGATGCGACGATTCCAGCGGCGATATCCATTTGCGAGAGCACCCAGCCGCCGAAGATGTGGCCGTTCGCGTTGATGTCCGTCGGCCCCGGGATCACCCGCAGCACCGGCTCGATCCTCGCTTCGCTCATTCGTCTTTGCCTTCCTCGTGGATTTGCGGAGTGGCGATCTCGTTGTGCCCGCTTCGCGCGCCCAGCAAGACGATCGTCATCACCGCCGAACCGAGCAGGACGGCAAAGCCGGCGGCGAGCGCCGCCGCGATCATCGAATGGACCGCCGGCGATTCCTCGCCCTGAGTGGCGAGGAAGACGGCGACCGCGGCGATGGCGATCGAGAGCAGCGCAAGCAGCCGGAACATCCGCCCAAACCGGTGCATCAGGAAATGGCGCGGCCTTTGGACTGCGTTTGAATGCGGCATGGCTTCACATTGGCGGCGCGAAGTGGGACTATCAAGCCGAGGCGGCGAGTCAGGAGACGAGGCCATGACCATCGCGGCGGTGCTCCGCGGCAAGGGCAGCAATGTCGAGACGATCACCAGCGACGCGCGGCTGTTCGATGCGGTGCGCAGGCTCGGTGAGAAGAGAATCGGTGCCCTGCTCGTGGTCGAGGACGGCCGAATTGGCGGCATCATCTCCGAACGCGACGTGATTTACTGCCTCCGCGATCACGGAGCCGAGGCGCTCGACTGGCCGGTCGCAAAAGCAATGTCATCGCCGGCGATCACGGTTTCCCTCGACACCGACGTGCTCACTGCGCTGGCGCTGATCACGCAGCGGCGCATTCGTCATCTGCCGGTCGTCGAAGAGGGCGAGATCCGCGGGATCGTGTCGATCGGCGACCTGGTGAAATTCCGGATGGAGCGGATCGAGGCCGAAGCCGAGGCGATGCGCGCCTACATTCAGAGCGCCTGACAAGCGCAAGAATCTCTGGCGATTCAATGGTTTGCGACCTTTAAATCAGGGCGACACCACCTATATAGCCTGAGCCGGACCGCGTTAAGCGGCGGTTCGAGCCGCGCCACCGGCCAACGGCAACAAAGTTGCAAAAAGCCGGTTGACGCGTCTGGGGGTCACACATATATGCCCCATCCAGCAAGCGGACGCGGCCCCTTACGGGGTTTCGCGTTCGTTTCGCGCCTCTTCTTAGTCGGTACAACCGATGCCCGGAACCAATCGAACCGGGGGAGGATGCGTGTCGGCTCTTTGACATTGTTGGTTGAAGATGAAGGGACATGTGGGCGGCGGCCCGGTCACCGATAGCCTCTGGGTATCGGCCGATCGGCAAAATTTAAGCCGTTCCTTATGGATCCCGCTGAAGCTTCGGCTTCGGCGTGGAGCTCATATGTCTCAGAAACGCAAACACACCAGTTTGTGATTTTGTGCAGGAACGGCTCCCGGAGATGCCGGTCTTGCTCTCGCGTTTTCCCGCGGGGGTTTGATCGTACATCAACTTGAGAGTTTGATTCTGGCTCAGAACGAACGCTGGCGGCATGCCTAACACATGCAAGTCGAACGATCCCTTCGGGGATAGTGGCGCACGGGTGCGTAACGCGTGGGAATCTGCCCTCAGGTACGGAATAACTCAGGGAAACTTGAGCTAATACCGTATAATGACTTCGGTCCAAAGATTTATCGCCTGGGGATGAGCCCGCGTCGGATTAGCTAGTTGGTGAGGTAAAAGCTCACCAAGGCGACGATCCGTAGCTGGTCTGAGAGGATGATCAGCCACACTGGGACTGAGACACGGCCCAGACTCCTACGGGAGGCAGCAGTGGGGAAT
>DASSPO010000321.1:0-2471 GCA_035699585.1 Bauldia sp. | reverse complement strand
TTTTCGACGCCATCGCGCCCATCGTTCATCGCGACAGCATCGACATGGACATCTGTTGGATGGCCGCGCGGTGGGACAAGGGCGGCAAGGACTACATCAACTGCCCGCTGGACAAGGAGCAGTACGAGGCATTCGTCCAGGCGCTTCGCGACGGCGAAAAGACCGAGTTCAAGGACTGGGAAAAGGACACCCCCTACTTCGAAGGCTGCATGCCGATCGAGGTGATGGCGGAGCGCGGTTTGGACACCCTTCGCTATGGCCCGATGAAGGGCGTCGGCCTCGATAATCCGCGAACGGGACGCTGGCCTTACGCCGTCGTCCAGCTTCGACAGGACAATGCGCTCGGGACCCTATGGAACATGGTCGGATTCCAGACCAAGCTGAAGCATGGCGAACAGGTACGGATTCTCCGCACCATTCCGGGATTGGAGAATGCGGAGTTCGCACGGCTTGGCGGGATCCACCGCAACAGCTTCATCAATTCCCCTCGCCTGCTCGACGGCGAACTGCGCCTGAAGTCGAAGCCCAACATCCGCTTCGCCGGCCAGATCACCGGCTGCGAAGGCTATGTCGAAAGCGCCGCGATTGGATTGATCGCAGCACGTTTTGCCATCGCGGAACGGACGGGTGAAACGTTGCCTCCGCCACCTCCCGAGACGGCTCTGGGGGCTCTCCTCGGTCACATCACCGGCGGCGCCGATGCCGAGAGTTTCCAGCCGATGAACATCAACTTCGGACTGATGCCTCCGCTCTCCGGGCGTCAGAAGAAGGCCGAGCGGAAGAAGGCCTACACCGACCGTGCGCGAGAGAAATTGGCCGGGTGGTTGGAGCGCGAGCCGGTCGCCGAGCCGGCCTAACTGGGGAACTCAATCGTCGAGATCAGCTCCGTCATCCGAAGCAAGCGCGCCCTGATCGCTTCGGGGACGGTCTCGGGCAGCCGCTCAGCAATTGCATCCCTGGCCTCGAAGAAGCTCGGGTTCACCTGAACCAGTTCCATACGCCAATCGGGAAAGCTCCGTCTCTCGATCTTGCGCTTGTCACGGATTTCGAAACCCGAATGACGACTATCCTTTCGCAGTCGATCGACCAGATCCTCAATCGCTTTTTCCGATCCCTCTATGATCTGGAGAAAATGCGTGCCGTTGAATACCAGCAATCCGGTTATCCCGTCGGCCGAATTTCTGGTTCTAGATACCTGGTGAATTTGGTCCAAATCGGAGGATTGAGGGTCGAGACGGGCAAGGCTTGTGTACGTCACCGAAGTCAACTGCATACCTGATCGCTAGCCGCATTTTTGCCAGTCTCAAGCGGTAACGTCGGGTTGAAGACATAATTAACACGAACAGCGCTTTTTCTTCGGCGGAAGGGCTGCCGTAGTCGCATATTCGGCCGCATTCAGCCATCCGGACCGGTCCTTGTCGGCCCCAGCGAACTTGTCGATCGTCTTCACGGCCCATTCGTCGAACGACAGCGAGCCGTTTCCGTTCTTGTCGATCTTGGCGGAGGCCTTGCGACGGCTTGCGAGCAGTTCCTCGCGTTCGATGCGCTCTTTCTTGTCCTTGTCGGCGCGAGAAGATCGCTTCTCCTCGCGGCTCTTGGCGGACGCTTCGGGCGGCGCGGGCAAGCTCGGCGCTTGCACGCCGGACGATGCCATTCGCGCTGGGGTGCAGGGGGAAGCTGTGGCGCCTCGGCTCTGCCAGAAGAGGAAGGCTCCGGTCAGGGGTAGGAAACAGGCCGCAGCCCCGGTTAGGAAACGCGCTAATGCGGTTCTCCTTCAACATAAGGAGATTCGGCATGGCAAAACTTGCGTCGGGAACGGACGGTCTCAGCGGCGATTAAATGCGTCCTGTCAGCTGATGCCGAAGCATCGCCGCCAAACGCGGCGGTGAGCCCTCAATCTCGAACGGCGCGCCCTGCTTCAGGTCGCGCGTTGCAAGCTTGGCTAGGGCCGTCAAAGGGCGCAGGGGTTGCGGGAAGCGCTGCCTCACAAGGGCTGGCGCGTAGGTCTCGGCCTCATCCAGCAGTTCCGGAACGCCACGTCGGCCGACTGAGACCAAAGCGTAAAGTGCACCCGCTTCAAGGGTCCGGGTTTCGTCGGCACCAAGCAACCGGGCCGCGAGGCGGAAAAGCTTTATCCCACGCTCCGCCACACGGGCCGCATCGACATGCTCCTCCAGCAGAGCCACCCAACCGTCTTCAAGTGCCGCCAACTCTGCACCGGTGACGTTCGCGGGGAGCAAATGTTCGGCAGCTGCCTGCAGTCGAGGCTCGGCCGGAGCCGGCCCAGTATCGAGTTCCGCCAGCCTGTCACGCCACCAGGCAAGCTTGATGGCGGCAAGCGCCGGCTGTGTCGCTCGCGCGACCACATCGCCCATCGCAGCATCGACCTGCCACAAGGCTTCAATAGCCGGGCGGACCTCGGCAGGGACTTGATGGAGCATAAGCACGCGATCGCCACCGATCGCAGCCAC
>DASSPO010000320.1:0-10826 GCA_035699585.1 Bauldia sp. | reverse complement strand
CGAGCAGGCCTTCGTTCACAACAAGGGCGGCTACGGCGCGACCATCGCCGTCGCCCTTTTCGTCATCGTCGTGATCGTCTCGGTCCTCCAGTACCAGGCGCTCCGCGCCAGGGGCGCGCGATGAGCGCGTCGTCCCGCACCCTGGCGCAAGCCGGCGACGTGGAGTACCGGAGGATTCGCTATCTCGACGCCGGCGGCCTCATCCTGACGCTTCTCACCGTGATCGCGGCGGTGATCTGGGCCTTTCCGCTCTACTGGCTGGTGATCACCACCTTCAAGCCCGAGCACGAGGTGGTCCGGCCCTATATCGAGCTGTGGCCCGACACCTTCACGCTCGAGGCCTATTTCCACATCATCGCCAACACCAAGATCGTCCGCTGGTACATCAACTCGATCATCGTCGCGAGCGCGATCACCGTGGCGGTGGTGGGGATGGGAGCCGCATGCGGCTATGCCATCTCGCAGCTCCGCTTCCCCGGGCGCACGCTTCTGTGGTGGATGATCCTTGCGAGCTTCATGGTGCCGATCCAGGCGCTGATCGTGAACCACTTCGTGATCATGTCCAACGTGGCGCTCGTGAACACCCTGCCCGGTATCATCCTCCCCCAGCTTATCGCCCCGGTCGTGGTCATCGTCTACAAGCAGTTCTTCGATTCGGTGCCGCGCGACTTCCGCGAGGCAGCCGTGATGGACGGCGCCAGCGAGTTCCAGCTCCTGTTTCGCATCTACCTGCCCATGAACTGGGGGGTGACCACGGCGCTCGCGATCATCACCTTCATCGGCGCCTGGAACGCCTTCCTCTGGCCGTTCCTCGTCACCACCACGGAGGACGTGATGCCGGTTTCGGTCGGTATCACGCAGGTTCAGGATGCCTTCGGCATCTACTATGCGCGGTTGCTCGCCGGCGCGGTGATGACCGGTCTGCCGGTGGCGATCGTCTATCTTCTCTTCCAGCGCCGCGTGACCCAGGCGATCATGCTGACGGCCGGCGTCAAGGGCTAGGTGACCGGGCGGCGGATCGCCGGGCCGCGGTCACCGGTGCGGCTGCTGCCGAAGCGCACGAGCCCGAAATTCTTTCAGGCAAACAGGCTCGTGCATAGTATCAAGGATGCTGATATAGACCGCATCCACTGTTCACAGGACGCCGCATCTCGCAAACCCATGAAACCGAGTTTCCTCACCATCAATCCGGAAGACAGCCTCGACGTCCTGAGGGGCCTCGCTTCGCCGATCCGCATCAATATCCTGAAGCTGCTGCAGACCAGCGGGGCGCTCAACGTCAACGAGATCAGCCGTCATCTCTCGCTGCCGCAGTCAACCGTTGCGACCAATATCCAGGTGCTTGAGGAAAGCGGGCTGATCGAGACCAGCACGGTCAAGGCCAAGAAGGGCCATCAGAAGATCTGTTCGGCGCGGTACAACGAGATCATCGTCCGCTTCGAGGGCGAGCCGCCGACGCGCGACGACAAGATCGTTGAAGTGGAGATGCCGCTCGGCCTGTTCACGAGCTGCGAAGTCAGCGCCCCCTGCGGCCTTTGCTCGACGGAAGGCGTCATCGGCCTTCTCGACGTCCCCAACTCGTTCCTCGATCCCGACCGTGTCAGGGCCGGGCTGCTGTGGTTCGGCCGCGGCTACGTCGAGTACAAGTTCCCCAACAATGCCAAGCTCCTCAATGCTTCGGTCGATTCGGTCGAGTTCGTCATGGAGCTCTCGTCGGAGACCCCCGGCACGAACCTGAACTGGCCTTCGGACATTTCCGTGTGGATCAACGACGTCGCAGTGGGCACGTGGACGTCGCCGGGCGACTTCGGCGACAAGCGTGGCGTCTACACCCCCTCCTGGTGGAAGCTCGAGGGATCGCAGTACGGCAAGCTCAAGACGTGGCGTATCGGCGGCAACGGCACCTTCATTGACGGGGTTCGCATGTCGGATGTCGCGGTCGGCGACCTCGATCTGCCCAAGCATCACTCGATCCGCCTGAAGATCGGCATCGACGAGAAGGCGGGCCACCCGGGTGGCGTCAACATCTTCGGTCGCGGCTTCGGCAACTACGACCAGGATATCGTCATGCGCCTCTATCTCGGGAAGTAGCGAAGGGCGCCGTTTCCGGCCCGCGCGGCCTCAGACGGCCGATTCGCGTCGAACATAGGGCCGGTTCACGTCCTCGGTGCCCTTGTAGGCATAGGGGTCAGTCCCGGCGATCATGACGATGTCGCGGAGGTCCTGGGTCGGCGGGTGGGGGCCGCCGGGACGCCACCAGGGGAGCAGCGACTCGGCGCTCATGTAGTGGTTGACCAGCGCCCGCCGGAAGCCGCTGGTTCGCCGGTTCCGGAGCGATTTGTGAAGCAGGTAGCCGTGGAAGAAAACGATGCTTCCCGCGCTCACCTCGACCGGAATTGCCTCCTCGTCGCGATAGGGGAAATCGTAGGACTCCGGTGCGAAGTCGTATTCGGGATTCTGGTGCTGGCGGAGCGGCCAGAGGATGCCGGGCTGGTGCGAGCCGGGAATCACCCAAAGGCAGCCGTTGTCGACGGTTGCGTCGTCGAGCGCAATCCATGCCGCGCCGAGGGAGCGGTCCCGGGTGGGGATGAAGTCCTCGTCCTGGTGCCACGCCTGCCCAGGCTTGCCGGCGTTCTTGATGAAGAGCATCGACTGCATGCACTTGACGTTCGGCCCGATGGCGCCGGTGAGCACCTCGACGATGCGCGGGTGGGAAAGCGTCTCCTTGATCAGCGGCGAAAGCTTGTGCGGGAAATGGATGGCGAGGAACCGGCCCATGTCGTCCGCCGCGCCGGTCGCGGCGTCGCCGCCGGCGAGCTTGACCGCCTCGTCCCGGCAGAGGCGCATCGCCTCGCCGATGAGCGCGTCGATTTCCTGACCCGACAGGGCCCCGGCGGCGACGCAGTAGCCCGCGTCGCGGTACTGTGCCGCCAGTTGCCCGGCGCGATCGATCGTCTGGTGCATCAACGGTAGCGGGCCTGGTTCCAGCGGTGGCCGAGGAGCGCCAGGACGATGATGAGGCCGTTGAAGAACTGGACGTAGAATCCGGTCAGCCCCGCCGAGATGATGCCCGACTGGATGAAGGAGATGATCAGCGCGCCGATCGCCCCGCCGGCCACCGTGCCGATACCGCCCCAGGCCGGCGTGCCGCCGACAAAGACCGAGGCGAGCGCCGGTAGGAGATAACCGTCGCCGGTGGTCGGCCACCATGTGAAGTTGATCATCACCGAGAATATGCCTGCGAAGGCGGCCCCGAGACCCATGTACATGAAGGTTGCGATGCGGATGCGCCTCACATCGATACCCATCTGCGCCGCGCTGTCGGGATTGTCGCCGACGGCGTGCACGCGGGCGCCGAACCGGTGGCGGTTGTAGAGGAAGGCCGAGAAGACCACGAAGGCCAGCGCCCAGAAGATCTGAACCGGGATGCCGACGATGGCGCTCGAGAAGAGCTGATAGGCGAAGGTGTCGCGCAGCCCGAGCAGCGCTATCGACTTGCCTTCGGTGATGATGAGGATGAGGCCGCGCAGCATGTAGTTCATGCCGAGCGTCGCGATCAGCGACGAAAGACCGGCATAGACCACGATGGCGCCGACGCAGGTGCCGAGGACGAGTCCGGTGACGATCCCGCCGCCGATGGCGACGAACGGATTGACGCCGGCCTGGACGAGGAGCGCGAAGATCCAGGCAGCGAATCCCATGGTCGCGGGAAATGACAGGTCGATCTCGCCGACGGTAACGACGAAAACCAGAGGCACCACGAGGAACAGCGCCACCGGCAGCGTCACCAGCACCGAGCTGTAGAGCGGCCAGGCGAGGAAGACCTGGGGATTGGCGATGATGAAGATCAGCATCATCACCGCGAACACCAGAAGCGTCCCGAGCGCGGCGCGGTTGTTGAGGACGAAGCGGCGAAGGGGCCTGCTGTTGGGATGGGTCTCTCCGGTCCCGGTTCCGGTGGTGGCGGTCATTGGCGGATTTCCAGAATGGCCGCGGAGGGATCGAAGGTGCTGCCCGTCTTGGGATGGGCGACATGCTCCATGAAGGCGATCAGCTTTTCGGCGGTATCCATTTCGGCTTTCGTGGCCTCCAGCGCGACGCGGCCGCGGTCGAGCACGACGAACCGGTCGGCGATATCATGGACGTGGTGGATGTTGTGCCCGATGAACAGGATCGAGCGGCCGCTCGCCCGCACGGCGCGTACGAAGCGGAAGACCTTCTCGGTCTCGGTGAGCGACAGCGCCGTGGTCGGTTCGTCGAGCACGATCAGGTCGGCCTTGTTGTAGATGGCGCGGGCAATCGCGACGCCCTGGCGCTCGCCGCCGGAGAGCTGGCCGACGATCGAGTCAGGCGTGAACACCTTTGAGGTGAAGCCGATCTCGCGCATCAGCCGTTCGGCTTCGGCGTGCTCTTTGCCGGCGTTGAGGAAGCCGAGCGGTCCGGCGATCTCGCGGCCCATGAAAATGTTGCGGACGATGGTTTGCTGGACGGCGAGGGCGCGATCCTGGAAGACGGTCTCGATGCCCGCGTCTCGCGATCGTGCTCCGTTCCAGTGGCGGACCTTCTGGCCGCGGACCAGGATGTCGCCGCTGGTCGGCTGCACCACGCCGGCGAGGATCTTGATGAGTGTCGATTTGCCGGCGCCGTTGTCGCCGATCAGGCCGACCACCTCGCCGCGATCGACGTGCAGGTTCACGCCGCCGAGCGCGAAGACCCGACCATAGGATTTCCTCACATCGCGAAGCTCGATAAGTCTTTCGGCCATGGGCTTCTCCCTCTCTGCTCCCCGGGGACGCGCTGGAGCGCCCCCGGGGAGGTCGCCTGTGCGGTCGCGCCTTAGCGCAGTCCCTCGGTGGCAAGGGTGGCCACGATCTCGTAGTTGTCGGTGGTCACGAAACCGGCGCCCGTATCGACGTTCATCGGCCCGAGGCCGTACACCACCTGCTGGCAGAGCGAGAGGATCGGCAGGTAGCCCTGGAGGAACGGCTGCTGGTCCGAGGTGAGATGCACCCATCCGTTCTTGAACGCCTCGACCACCTGCGGACTGGTGTCGAAACCGATGTTGATCACCTCTCCCGGCTTCTTGCCGGCGGATTCCATGTAGATCGGCGCGGTGCCGAGCAGCTGCCCGCCCGGATAGGCGATCAGCTTCACGTCCGGGTTCGCCTGAATGGCGGCGGTGAAGGCGGGAATCCCGAGATTGGGGTCGGCGGCCCATTCGGTCGGCGCCTGAAGGTGGATGACGGTCAGGCCGGCATCCTCAAGGGCCTTCATGGTCGCGGCTTCGCGGACCGCGCGGTTGGTGTCGTCGAGGTTGGCCGCGACGATGGCCTTGTCGCCGGCCTTTAGCCCGAAGCGGCGTACGGCCTCGGCGCCGAGCGCATAGCCTTGGGGCTCGAGCTGCGCACCCACATAGCCGCCGCCGAATGCCTTCCGCACCTCCGGCACGTCGACATTCTGGTACATCATCTTGATGCCGGCCTTCGCCGCCTCTTCGGCGAGGGGCAGGATCGGCGCATCGCCCGGATGGCCCATCATGGCGATCCCGTCGGGGGCGGCGGCCACGGCTTCGCGAAGCTGCTGCACCATCTTCTCGGGATTCCAGCCGGAGAAGACGTATTCGACCTGGGCGCCGGTATCGTGGGCCGCCTGGACCGCACCGTTATAGACGATCACGCCGAAGCCATCGCCCTCGGCGCCGCCGACGAAGAAGCGGATCTTGACGTCCTTGCACCACTGATCGCGAAGCGCTTCCGCGCTCGCGGATCCGGCGGCGAAGAGCGTGACGGCGACCGCCGTCGTGGTGCGCAGGGCGCGCAGGAAGTTTCTACGATTCATTTTGGCATTCCTCCATTGGGCCAATTCAGGCTCGCTTCCACCCAGTTGTCGCCCCGGCTTGCGCCGGGCTTCTTGCCCGCCCGCGACAGACCGCGGCGCGTTCAAACCTCAGTTCGGGTTCGCCACGAACCCGGCACCCCCTCGGCATTGCTTGAGATGATTGAGGGCCATCACCTGTCCGGTCATTTCGAGTTCGTTCCGGTAGACCGGGTCGTGCCAACCCTCGATGTCGATGGCGCCCTTGTAGCCGGCGAGGCGAAGCTCGCTGATCACGCGCGTCCAGTCGCTGTCGCCGAAACCCGGCGTCCGCATCTGGACGAACGGCACCTTGCCGAAGATGCCGTGCTCGCGGATCACGTCCCAGCGCACCGTCGCGTCCTTGCCGTGGACGTGGAAGAATTTCCCCGCCCATTTGCGGATCTGCGGTATCGGGTCGATCAGGTAGACGAGCTGATGGCACGGCTCCCATTCGAGTCCGAGATTGTCGTCGGGAAGCTCGTTGAACATGAGTTCCCAGGCATCCGGATTGTGAGCGATGTTCCAGTCGCCGCTTGCCCAGTTCCCGTCCATGGCGCAGTTCTCGAAGGCGATCCGGACGCCGTTGTCGGCGGCGCGTTTCGCCAGCCGGCCGAAGACCTCCTTGAATCGCGGCAGGCTGTGTTCGATCGGCTTGCCGCGGATGCGCCCGGTGAAGCCGGCGACGCAGGTGGCGCCGAAGAGGTGTGCGTTGTCGATCAGCGTCTCCCAGCCGCGCAGCGTCTCGCGGTCGGTTTCGGTGTCCTCGAGCGGGTTGCCGAACATGCCCAGCGTCGAGATGGTGACGTCGTGCCCGTCGATTGCCTCGCGAAGCTCGGCGGCGAGCCGCGGAATGTCCTTGTTGCCGATGGTCTGCCAGAAGAACGGCTCGATGCTCTCGAAGCCGTGCGGCAGGATCTGCCTCACGTAGCCGGCCGGGTCCGGCCCGTTGCCGCGCACCATGGTGCCGATGCGAATGTCGCGGAGGGCGTCGTTCAAGCCGCCTGCGCCTCCCGCGCGTGTCCGTCGCCGAGCTCGATGCGGCGCCCGGTTTCGGCGCTTTCGATCGCCCCGAAGACCATCGCCAGTGACTTGATGTTCTCGTGACCGACCGTCTCCGGTTCGCTTCCTTTGCGAAGCGCTGCGACGAAGTCCTGCATGACGCCGCGATGACCGCCGACCCGGTCGCTGGCATCGATCGGCGGAATGGCCACCGGCTCTGGCTTATCGAAGAGGCCTTCGCGGACTGCGGTGCGCCGTTCCGCGCGGATGTCGTCGAATCCGTCCCAGGTGAGAGTGCCGCGCTCGCCCACGATCCGCCAGGCGCTTTCCCAGCTCGTGCGAAGGCCGTCCGCGCACCAGCTTCCGCGGTAGGTGAAGACCACGCCCCGGTCGAACTCGAACACCGCCGCTGCCGACGAGCCCTGCCGGTACCAGGAATTCGCCGGCTCGAACTCGCGGCAATACACCGCTCGCACGGCCTCGCCCGCGAGATACCGCGCCGCGTCGAAAGTGTGGATCGCCATGTCGAGAAGGAGCACGTGGTCCATCTCTTCGCGAAACCCGCCGAAATGCGGTGCCAGGAAAAAATCGCAGTGAAGGCTGGTGATGCGGCCGATGGCGCCGGACTCGATGAAACGGCGGATGCGCCGTACGCCTTCGACATAGCGCCGGTTCTGCACCACGGCGTGGAGCAGGCCGTGTTTCCGCGCCGCTCCCACCAGCGCCTCGGCATGAGCCATCGAATCGGCCATCGGCTTCTCGCTCAGCACATGACAGCCGTGATCGAAGGCCGTGGTCACCACGTCGAAGCGCGCGCTCGGCACGACGACATCGAGGACCAGATCGGGGTTCGTCCGGCCGAGTACGGCCGCTAGGTCGGTGCCGATCTCCGCCGATGCGAGGCTGAATTCGGCGGCCCGGTTCTCGGCTCTGGACGGATCGATGTCGACGAGCCCGACGAATGTGACATCGCCGGTGGCAAGCGCCGCCTCGATGTTCGTCCTGCTCATGGCGCCGCAACCAACGAGCACGGCTCGCAGCACGCGACTTCCTCCCCGACGCCCGTCTATCCCGCGGGACTGCCCGACATTTTTCGGAGACTGTGGCTCCGTAAACGTTTACGATAGAAGCCCAGGCCAACCGCGTTGTCAATGGCCGGCGTCAGCGCCTATAGGGTCGCCGACAGGGAGGCAGACGAAGCCTTGAGCATTCGCGAGCTGGCGCGCCATCTCAACGTGTCGATAGGCACGGTGTCGCGCGCTCTGAACGGCAGACACGACGTAAGCGACGAGACGCGGCGGCGCGTGCTCGCTGCGGCCGATGAGCTCGGCTATTCCCCCAACCAGTCCGGCCGGAGTCTTCGCCAGGGCGTTACCGGCATGATCGCGCTGATCCTGCCGGCGAGCGGCAAGATGGCGCTCGCCGATACCATTTTCATGAAGGTCCTCGAAGGTCTTCGCGCCTTCCTCGACGGGCGCAATCTCGACTTGATGGTGCTGCTCTCCGGGCCGGGGGAGAACGCCTATGCGTATCTCAGGCGGGTTGCCGCGCGGCGCCTGGCGGACGGGTTGATCATCGCCGAGACCCAGCGGATCGATCCCCGTATCGATTATCTCCTCGAGAAGGAGATTCCCTTCGTCGCCTTCGGCCGGAGCGAGTCGGGGAGCGGCTATCCCTGGATCGACCTCGACTTCGAGCATGTGGCCGAAGAGGCGGTGGGCCGTCTGGCTTCGCTCGGCCATGAGCGGATCGCGGTCGCCACCGCGGCGAGCGAGATCAACTACAGCTACGTTTTTGCCAACGCGTTCCGCGAGGCGCTCCTCCGCCGCGGGCTTCCGTTCGATCCCCATCTGGTGATCCGTGTCGATAACAGCGACGACGGCGGCTATGAGTTCGGCAGCCGCGTCCTTGCGATGCGCCGGCCGCCGACCGCGGTGGTGCTGGTCAATGAGTTCATGGCCATCGGCCTCTATCGAAGGATGAAGGAGGAGGGGCTCATCCCCGGTCGCGACCTCGCGATCGTCGGCTTTCAGGAAGAGCCGAACAGCCGCCTCCTGACCCCTCGTGTCACCTGCTTCCGCACCGCCCTCCCGGCCCTCGGCGCGCGCCTCGGCGAAGCGCTGCTTGCGACGATCCCGGCGCACGCGCCGTCGGAAAGCGCCGGCAGGATCATCCAGGAGCTGTGGCCGATGGAATTCGTTCCGGGCGAGAGCGACGGGCCGCCGCGCTGAACGGCTTGCGCCGGCGCGCGTTGGCCTGAACCTCAGACGATCTGGAAATCGGTAGCGAGCAGGCTGATGCCGGTGATCCTCGCGAAGGCGACGGCGTCGGCGCTCGATCCGCCGTTGACGTCCCAGTAGATGGTCCCGGCGTCGTTCCCCGACGTGTCGAACAGCAATATCCCCTGGTTTCCGGCATGGACGTAGCCGGCGATGTCGGCGAGACCGACAAGCGTCGGAGTGGCCTTCGGCGCCAGTCCGCCGCCGAAGCCCGCCGCCGAGATCTGCAGGCGGTCTACCCCTGAGGCAAAGTCGGTGATGGTGTCGATGCCCTCGCCGGGAAGCTTGAACACGAACGTGTCGCGCTGGGCGCCGCCCGCAAGGATGTCGGCCCCGGGCCCGCCTTCGAGTCTGTCCGCGCCGCCGCCACCCTTGAGGTCGTCGTCGCCTTCGCCGCCATAGAGCTTGTCGTTGCCGGCACCGCCGTCGAGCGAATCGTTGCCGCCGT
Organism: Bauldia sp.; assembly: GCA_035699585.1. Taxonomy (GTDB): domain Bacteria; phylum Pseudomonadota; class Alphaproteobacteria; order Rhizobiales; family Kaistiaceae; genus Bauldia. The sequence goes on along the minus strand of DASSPO010000320.1, from coordinate 1,244 downwards.
TTCCCTTGATCTTGTCCTTGCCGCCGCGACCGTTGAGCGCATCGTTCTTCGCGCCGCCGCGCAGCACGTCGTCCTTGGCCGATCCCTTTGCCTTGGACGCATGCGAGAAGACGAAGTCGGCTGCCGTGAGCGCGCCGGCATTGACCACTTCGAGGATGATCTTGCCGCCGCCGAGACCTGAAATCTCGACGTTCTTTCCCGCCTGGTCGATCTTGAGGTCCTTGTAGGCGACGGCGAACGCGCTGAGGTCGATCCGGTCGCTCTCGCTTCCGGTGGCGAGGAAGTCCTTGAGGGTATCGACCCCGAACCCCTTCTCGAAGATGAAGGTGTCGCGTTCCGTCCCGCCCCAGGCGGTGTCGTTCTCGCGGTCGCCCTCGAAATGAAGCGTGTCCTGCCCGCTTCCGCCCGCATACTGGTCGGCGCCGACCCCGCCCCAGAGGTTGTCGTTGCCGTCCTCGCCGTAGATCTCGTCGTTGCCGTCCTCGCCGTAGATGGCGTCGTTTCCAGAGGCCTTCCCGGAGTTGCCGCCAAACCCGCCGACCAGCGTGTCGCCTCCGTCGCCGCCGCGGAGCGTGTCGTCGTCGCCGCGCGCCCAGATCTTGTCGTTTCCGCCGCCGCCTTTGAGATCGTTGACCGCGGCGCTTCCGATGATCGTGTCGTCGCCGGCCCCGCCGATCGCGTTCTCGATCGAGGAGAGAACATCCGCTCCGACATCGGTCCCGCTGGCGAGGCCCACCGGTGTCGACTCGGCGTAGCCGCCCGCGGCCATCAACGCCGCGAAGGTTGCCGGCTCGCCGGCAATCGCCTGTCCGGCGCGGTTCTCCGGCGTGAGGTCGATCTTGAGCCCGGCCGTCGCCTGGGAATAGTCGACCGTGTCGATCCCGTCCCCGCCGTCATAGACGTCATTGCCGTCGAATTTGACGGCGTGGAACGTGTCGTTGCCGGCGCCGCCGCGAAGCACGTCCACGCCGGCCTCGCCGGTGAGCGTGTCATCGCCGTCGCCGGCATCGACCGCGTCGTTGCCTGCCGCGCCGAACACCGTATCCGCCCCGCCGCCGGCATTGATCGTGTCGGCACCCTGGCCGCCGGCGATCGTGTCGCCCTGGGCGCTGCCGGTGATGGTGAAGCCTTCCGCCTGGCCGCCGAGGGCGATGGTCACTCCTCCCGCCGCCAGCGCCGCCGACACCGCTTCGACATTGACGATGCGCTCGTTGCTCGCCGCGTTGAGGTCGGCCGAGGTTGCC
>DASSPO010000319.1:0-18298 GCA_035699585.1 Bauldia sp. | reverse complement strand
GCGGTGACGAGCTCGGCGGTCTCCTCGATCGTCTCGGGGCGCCGGTACTCGGATTGCCGCTCGCGCGTCGTCCTGCCGGTGGCGTAGACCGTCATCCCCGCCGCGCCGAGCTCGATGGCGATGCCGCGCCCGGCGCCGCGCGTCGCCCCGGCGACCAGTGCCACTTTCCCCTGAAGGCTCATCCTCTTCTCCCCGGCGACGCCGCGACCATTGATTGTTTATAAATGATTGTTCGGTTATAATCGCAAGTCAAGATGCCCCGACCCAAGACGTTGCCCGACAAGGACGTGCTCGCCGCCGCGCTCCGGCTGATGCACCGCCACGGTCCCGACGCGCTGACCTTTGCCGCGCTCGCCGAGGCGACCGGGCTGTCGGGCGCGACCCTGGTCCAGCGCTTCGGCAGCATGGCCGGGCTCCGGCAGGCGACGCTGCTCCACGCCTGGGACGGACTCGACGCCAGGACCGCGGCGCTCGCGGCGGCGGTGCCGAGAACGCCGGCCGGCGCGGTCCGGCTCCTCGCGCGCCTGTCGGAGGACTATGGCGGCATCGAAGCCTACGTTGAGGGGCTTCTGGTGCTCCGCGAGGACCTCCGCGACCCGGTGCTCCGGGCGCGCGGCGCGGCGTGGCGGGATGTGCTTTCGGCGGCGCTCGAGGCATGCTTCGCCGGCGTGCCCGCCGCGCCGAAGGGCATCGGCCTGATGCTCGCCGCGCAGTGGCAGGGGGCGCTGATCTGGTGGGGATTCGACCCGCGCGAGCCGGTGATGCGCTACGTCGAGAAGTCGCTCAGGCGGTTCGTCGCCGCGATCCTCGCCGCGCGCAGGACGCCCGCGCCGTGATCACATGCCCCAGCGGAGTGCCGCGGTGTGCACCGGCGCGTCCCAGAGCCGGGTGATCTCGTCGTCGAGCAGCGTCACCGTGATCGAGGCGCCGGCCATCTCGAGGGACGTGACGTAGTTGCCGACGAGCGACCGTCGCACGGCGAAGCCGCGCTTCTCGAGCTGCGTCCGGGCGGAACGATACATGAGGTACAGTTCCATCGCCGGGGTGCCACCGAAGCCGTTGACCAGAAGGAGGGCGTCTCCGGCCTTGCCGAGGTCGTCATGGATGGCGCCGACCATTTCCTCGGCGATGGTATCGGCCGGGGCGAGGCTGACGCGGCGACGGCCGGGTTCGCCATGGATGCCGACGCCCATCTCCATTTCCTGCTCGCCGATCTGGAAAGTGGGCGTGCCGGCGGCCGGCACGGTGCAGCTCGTGAGCGCCACCCCCATGGACCGGGTGGCGCTGTTGACCCGCATGCCGAGCTCGCGGAGCTCGACCAGGGCGGCGCCTTTTTCCGCCGCCGCGCCGACCACCTTCTCCACCACCATCGTGCCCGCGACGCCGCGCCGGCCCGTCGACCACGTCGAGGCTTCGACCGCCACGTCGTCGTCGGTGACCACCTTCATGATGTCCTTCCCGGCCATCTCGGCGGCCATGTCGAAGTTCATCACATCGCCCTCGTAGTTCTTGACGATGAAGAGGATGCCGGCGCCGCCGTCGACGGCTTCCGCCGCGGCGATCATCTGGTCGGGGGTGGGGGAGGTGAAGACCTGGCCGGGGCAGGCCGCATCGAGCATGCCATATCCGACGAAGCCGGCATGAAGCGGCTCATGACCGGAGCCGCCGCCCGAGATCAGCGCCACCTTGCCGGGGGCCGGCTTGGCGCGCCGCAGGAACTTCCTTTCATCGCCAAGGACGACGATGTCGGCGTGGGCCGCGGCGAACCCGTCGAGGCTCTCCTCGAGCACGGTCGCGGGGCTGTTGATGAGCTTCTTCACGGCGTTCTTCCTCCTCAGTGCGTCGGCGTTCGAGCGGCTTCTCGGCCGCCGACCGCCTTTCCGTCATGGTGGTGAGCCCGGCGTCGATGCCGGTCCCTTCCTCTCCCAACGGGAGAAGCGGGCCGCGTGGCGATGGTGCAGAGGGCGGCCGCCATCACGTCACCGGTTCGGGTCGACCAGCCTGGTCAGGCGCTGGACATAGTCGCCGACCATCCGGGCAAGCTCGTTGTTCCTCTCCTCGTCGCCGAGGTCGGGCAGGTAGATCGTGTGCGGCCGCACGCCGCGATGGCCGCGGACATGCGGGCTCCGGCGTGGATGCGCGGCGGAATACGCCTCAAGGAAGGCATGGCGGTCATCGGGCGAGAAGTGGCAGACGTCGAAGATCGTCTCGATGTGGCGGGCGGGTATTGGCGTCGCATAGGCCGGATTGGCGATCTGCGAGACGAAGCTCCGGTTCTTGCCGAGGGCACCGGCGAGCCGCTGACGGGTTCCGGACGGGCGGTTGTCGATAATCCGCTGAAGGATCGATTTGTATCGGGCGACGGCCTCATCGCTGGCGGTCTCGGGACGATCGTCCATCGACTCTATCCCTCGTCCGCGATGGTTTCGGCGATGGCAAGCTTGGCGCGGCCGAGCTGGATCGGCGCGACCGAAACCGAACGAAGGCCGGTGGCGATGAGGGCAGGGATGTGGGCCGGATCGCCACCCATGTCGCCGCAGAGACTGACGTCGATGCCCAGAGCGCGGCCGGCGTCCACGACGCGGGCGACCAGGGCGGCGACCGCCGGATGACCGGCGTCGCCAAGGGCGGCGACGGCGGCGATATCGCGCGCGCTGGCGGTGACGTACTGGGTGAGATCGTTGCTGCCGATGGAGAAGAAGGCGGCGCGCGAGAACAGCTCGGGCACCACCGCGACGGCGGGGACCTCGACCATGATGCCGAGCGGTGGGCGCACGCAGGGAATGCCTTCCGCCTCCAGCTCGGCGACCGCCTGGTCGAGAAGGGCGGCAGCGCGATCGATCTCGTCCGGCACGGTGACCATTGGGAGCATGATCTTTGCGTTGCCGTGGACGGCGGCACGGGCCATGGCGCGAAGCTGAATGCGGAAAACATCGGGCCGGGCAAGGGAGAGCCTTATTCCGCGGGCGCCGAGGAAAGGGTTTGATTCGCCGTTGACGGTGAGACCAGGAACCGGCTTGTCGCCGCCGGCGTCGAGAGTGCGCAGCACCACCGGCTTCGGCGCGGCCCATTCGACGATGCGACGATAGGCGCGATACTGGGTTTCCTCGTCGGGGACGCCGTCGCGATGGAACAGGAATTCGGTACGCACGAGCCCAATCCCGTCGCACATTGCCGGGTCGCGGCGGTCCAGCTCCTCGGGCTCGGCGACATTGATCATCACCGAGATGCGGACGCGATTCTTCGTCAGAGCCGGTCCGAAAGCGGCTTCCCCCTCGCGTCGGGCGCGACCAGCGGACTCCGTACGGGCCTTTTCGAATGCCGACCAGTGCTCGGCGCGGGGCGAGAGAATGACCCGGCCGGAATAGGCGTCGAGAATTGCCGCGCTGTGGCCGGCAAGGTCGAGGCGACCAAGGCCGACGATCATCGGCACGCCGCGCGAGCGGGCGAGCATGGCGACGTGGCTGGAGGCGCTGCCGCCGAAGAGCGCGATACCGCCGCCGCGGCTCCAGTCAATCGAGAGAAAACGGGTAGGCGTCACATCCTCGCCGGTAAGCACCGCCGCCTCGGGCAGGTCGATGTCGGCCTCGCCGAGAAGCCGGCGGGCGACCTCGTCACGAAGATCGCGGAGATCCGCGGCGCGAGCCCGGAAATAGTCGTCATCGGAAGACTCGTAGTCGGCAATCTGGGCGGCGATGGTTTCGATCCACGCCGTCATCGCATCGCTGCCGGCTCCGATGCGGTCGATCGCCGGGGCGGTCAGCGCCTCGTCCTCCAGCATCGCCACCTGGAACTCGAGAATTTCGGCGGCATCGCCGCCGGCCCTATCGGCCAGCTCCCGGATCGCCGCAATCGCGCCCGCTATCGCCGCCTCGAGCTCGGTGCGCTCGCGCGCCGGGTCCCCCGTAGAATGGCGGATCTGCCGAGGGCGATCGAGGAAGACCAGCGGCCCCGCGGCGAGGCCCGGCGAAGCCGGCCGGCCATGATGCTCAACCGCTTGCGGCATCCGCTTCCGCCTCGCCGAAGTCGCTCTCGACCAGGCCGATCAGCGCCGCCACCGCATCTCCCGCGTCGGCGCCGGCGGCGCGGACATGGAGGTGGCTCCCTTGCGGCACCTTGGCGGCCATCACCTTGACGATGCTTTTCGCGTCGATCCACGGTCCTTCCGGCGTCGTGCTGATCTCGATGGTCGAGCGGAAGGTCTTGGCGAGCTTGGTCAGCTTCACCGAGGGACGCGCGTGAAGCCCGACCGGATGGGTCAGGAGAACCGCGCCTGAGGCATGCGAATTCGTCATCCCGGTCATCCCGCGCGCCTCAATTCGGCGACAGCTCCTCGGCGGTCCGCTTCACTTCGTCAAGCGAGGCGCCGCCGGAGGCCTCGGTTGCCGCCATCACCGCGCCTTCGACGATCGGCGCGTTGCAGACGACGATCAGGCCTTGCCGTTCCGCCGGCTGCAGCTCGATCGCCATCTCGCTGTTGGTCTCGGCGCCGCCGAGGTCGACGAGGATCGCCACGCCCTTGTCGGACCAGGCCTCGTCGATCGCCTTCATGATCGCTTCGACATTGGTACCGAGGCCGCCATCCGGATTGCCGCCGCAGAACGCAAGCGGCACCTCGTCGCCGACCATCTGCCGTACCATGTCGGCGGTGCCTCGCGCGATGTCGGCGGAGTGGGAGACGACGACGATACCGACGTTGCCGTGCTTCATGCCCGCCGCCCAAGGACTTCCGCGATGGCCGCGATCATCAGCGCGCTCGATCGCGCTCCGGGGTCCATGTGGCCGACCGACCGGTCGCCGAGGAACGAGGCGCGTCCGCGAAGCGCCTTCATCGGCACGGTGGCCGCGGCCGCCTCGGCAGCCACCGCCACCGGGTCGCGGCCCTCGGCGAGCGCCGTTTGAACCGGCACGAGCACATCGAGCATCGTCTTCTGGCCGACGTCGGACTTTCCCCGCGCCTTGACCGCATCGATCGCGACGGCAAAACCGGCAACGAGATCGTCGCGCTGCGGGTTCGCGGGCAACGCCTTGCCGAGGGTCATGAACAGCGTGCCGTAGAGCGGGCCAGACGCCCCGCCGACCTTCATCACCAGAGCCATGCCGACCGCCTTGAGCGCCTCCGGAAGCGGCTTCGCGGCGTGGGCGTCAAGATCGACGAGAACGGCCTCCCAGCCCCGCTTCATGTTGAGGCCATGATCGCCGTCGCCGATCGCCTGGTCGAGCGCAGTCAGTTCGACGGCATGGTCGATGACCCGCCGCGCCACCGTCTCGATCAGTTCGCGGGTCACCCCATTGTCCATCGCAATCAGCGCTCAATCTCAAAAAACCACTTCAATTCTCGGGTTCGGCTCGGCCCTCCCAGACCGAACCGTGTTTAGTACATTTGTTTAGTGCAATCCAATTGACTAAACATGGCAAGAGCGGACTTGCACTGCGGTGCAACAATTCGATGTTGCAACGCCGGACATGAATGCATCGATTGATTCGAGCGCGGGGGCAGGCGAAACACCGACGTTTTCGATTCGGGAAAAGAAAAACGCGAGTTCGCATGTCTGAGAGCCGGGAGGCGGGGCGCGGGGATGACGGGCCGGCGATTGTCGGCGTCGACGTCGGCTCGAGCTCGATCAAGGCCGTCGCTTTCGACGCACGCGGCCGGAAGCTCGCCGCCGCATCGCGCCGGACGCCCATGATCCCCATGGCGACGGGCGGCGAGTACCATCCCGACGAGATTTTCGACGCTGCGCTTGCGGTACTGGCGGAGATCGGTCGGGACCTCGGTGGACGTCCGGTGGCGGGCATCGCCGCGACCGGCATCGGCGAAAGCTGCGTGCTCGTCGACGACGCGGGGAGGGCGGTTTCTTCGAGCATCGCCTGGTTTGACCGGCGCACGGTTCCGGAGGCCGCCGAGATTGCCGCGCGGATCGGCATCGAGCGGCTCTTTGCGCTCACCGGCGTCGGCCCCGAGTTCAGCTTCACGCTCGCAAAGCTGCTCTGGATGCGGAAGCACTGGGGCGAGGCGCTCGGGCGGGCGCGGCGCGTGCTGATGATGGCCGATTGGATCGCGTTCCGTTTGTCCGGGATCGCAGCCAGCGACCCAACGCTTGCTGCGCGGACTCAATACTACGACATCGCAAGGCACGAATGGTCCGCGGAGCTCCTCGCTCTTGCCGGCTTCGAACCGCGCTTTCCCGCGCCGTTGCGAAAAGGGGGCACCGCGCTCGGCCCCGTGAAGCCCGAAGTACTGGCCGAAGCCGGGCTCGCAGGGAAGCCGGTGGTCGGCGTCGGCGGCCACGACCATATCGTTGCCGCGATGGCCTGCGGCCTGCATCGCCCCGGTACGCTCGTCGACAGCATGGGTACCGCCGAGCCACTCCTCCTTGGAACCGCCGGCCCGCTTCATGACCTTGACGCGATCCGCCGCGGCTATCTTCAGGGCCCGATCGAGCCTGGCCGCCTGTTCTGGGTCGGCGGCAGTCTCTTCACCTCGGGCGGCGCGATCGAATGGGTGCGCGCGCTCACCGGCGGCGCCGACCAGGCGACGTTGATCGCCGAGGCGGCCGACGTCCCGCCCGGAAGCGGCGGGGTCGTCTTCGTCCCGCATGTGGGAAACGGCGTGTCGCCGCCGAATGCCGATCCCGACGCGCGCGGTGCGTTCCTCGGCCTGACCACCGGAACGGGCCGCGGCGAGCTCTACCGGGCCGTGCTCGAGGGCCTGGCCATGCAGGCGCGGCTGATCCTCGATGGAATGACGGGCCTCCCCGGCGTCGCTCCCCCGACCGGTCCGCCGTGCCTCACCGGCGGGGGATCGCGCAACCGTCTGTTGGTCGAGATCAAGGCGAACGTCTACGGGCGACCGGTCACCGTGGTGGACGAACCGGAGTCGACCGCACTCGGCGCCGCACTTCTCGGCGGCGTCGCAGCCGGCCTCTATCCCGACATCGAAAGTGCGGTCGCCGGGCTCGAGCGGCGCGATGCGGTCGTGAAGCCGGATCCGGCACTGGCTGCCCGCTACGATGCGCTGCGCGAGACCGTGTTCGCAAGAACACCGGCCGCGCTCAGGCCTCTCGATGCGGCGCTTGCCGGCTGGCGCACCGGGTAGCCAGGCAGTGCCTTTCCGGTTGCGAAGGGACAGAAATGCGACGGATTCGTCTCATCCTACGCCCCGCGACACCGTCCCGTGGATTGCGGTAGTATGACACCTAAGTGTCACGGAGCGGTGCTAGCAGCGGCCATGGTCCGCGTGGGCCGGATTTCCTGTTCAGAGCAACAACGAGGGGAGACAGCAGATGAAAGCCAGGTGGACTGCACTGATATCGGCGTCGGCGATCGCGCTGACCGGAGTGTCCGGCGCGGCATGGGCCGAGCCCAGCGAGGAGCTGATCGCGGCAGCCAAGGCCGAGGGCATGCTGACGACGATCGCCCTGCCGCATGACTGGTGCGGCTACGGCGCGCTGATCGAAGGTTTCAAGGCTAAGTATGGCCTCGAGGTCAACGAGTTGAACCCCGACGCGGGATCGGGCGATGAAATCGAGGCGATCAAGGCCAACAAGGGCAACACCGGCCCGCAGGCACCCGACGTGATCGACGTCGGCCTCTCCTTCGGCCCCTCGGCCAAGGCCGAAGGCCTGCTCATGCCCTACAAGGTGTCGACCTGGGATACGATCCCCGATAGCGCCAAGGATGCCGACGGACACTGGTACGGCGACTACTATGGCGTGCTCGCCTTCGAGGTGAACACCGACATCATCAAGGACGTGCCGCAGGACTGGGCCGACCTCCAGAAGCCCGACTACAAGAACGCCGTCGCGCTCGCCGGCGACCCGCGCGCCTCGAACCAGGCGATCCAGGGTGTCTACGCCGCCGGGCTCTCGACCGGTGCCGCGGCCGGTGCTCCGGCGGGAGAGGCGGGCCTCAAGTTCTTCGCCGAGCTCAACAAGGCGGGCAACTTCGTCCCGGTGATCGGCAAGGTAGCCTCGGTCGCGCAGGGATCGACCCCGATCCTGATCCGCTGGGACTACAACGCCCTTGCCGACCGCGACACGCTTGCCGGCAACCCGCCGATCGATGTGGTGGTGCCGAAGACCGGCGTCGTTGCCGGCGTCTATGTGCAGGCGATCAGCGCCTATGCCCCGCACCCGAACGCTGCGAAGCTCTGGATGGAGTACCTCTATTCGGACGAGGGCCAGCTCGGCTGGCTGAAGGGCTATTGCCACCCGATCCGCTTCGCCGATCTCGCCACGAACGGCAAGATCCCGCAGGAACTCCTCGACAAGCTGCCGCCGGCGGCTGCCTACGAAGCGGCGGTGTTCCCGACGCTCGACGAGCAGGCGGCGGCGAAAGAGGTCATCGTCAACCAGTGGGACAGCGTCGTCGGCGCCAACGTCCAGTAGCCTCGATCCTCGGTTTTCCGCCCGCGACCGAGAGGCGCGGGCGGAACGTCGCACCGCTTGCCTGACCGCCCTGCGGCGGCCATCATCGGTGCGAATGGCGAGAGGCGGCGACGGGATGACACGGCAATGAGCCGGCAGGCGGAAATCGCCGCCGCGGTGCCCGTCATGCGCAGGGAGCGGCGGCTCTCCTGGGCATGGCTAGGCGTCGGTCCGTTCTTCCTGTTTGCGCTTCTCTTCCTGATCCTTCCCACGCTCGATCTCGTCATTGGCGCCTTTCAGACGCCCGACGGGTCGTTCACGCTCGACAACCTTGCGCGGCTCAACCAGCCTACCATCGTCAGCGCCTACCTGATCAGCGTGCAGGTGAGCATCGCATCGGCGCTTCTGGGGGCGGCGGCGGGCTTCTTCATCGCCTATGCGGTAGTGCTCGGAAAGCTGCCCAAGTTCCTTCGGCCGTTCGTCACGACTTTCAGCGGGGTCGCTTCCCAGTTCGCCGGCATCCCCCTGGCATTCGCGTTCCTGGCCACGCTCGGGCCGACCGGCCTGGTGACCGCGTGGCTGGATCAGTATCTCGGAATCAGCCTGCGGGCCCTCGGCTTCAACATCCTCTCCTTCTGGGGCCTGACGATCACGTATCTCTATTTCCAGATCCCGTTGATGATTCTGATCCTGATGCCGGCGCTGGACGGGCTCAGGAAGGAATGGCGGGAGGCGGCGTCGATCCTTGGCGCGAGCCCCTGGCAGTACTGGCGGTACGTGGCGCTCCCCGTGCTGTGGCCGAGCCTGCTCGGAGCGACAATCCTCCTTTTCGCCAATGCTTTCGGCGCGGTTGCCACGGCGTATGCGCTCACCGGAAGCTCGCTCAACATCGTGCCGATCCTGCTCTATGCGCAGATCCGCGGCGACGTGCTTCACGATCCGCATCTTGGCTATGCGCTCGCCCTCGGCATGATCGTGATCACCGGGCTCGCCAATATCGGCTACATCTGGCTCCGCCAGCGCAGCGAGCGGTGGCTCAAGTGAAGTCGTCCCGCTTCGCGCCGTGGCTGGCGATCGCACTCGGCGCGATCTACTTCATCGTGCCGCTGGTCGCGACCTTCGAGTTCTCCCTGCGCAAGCGTCGCGGCGAATATTCGTTCGACGCATATGCGTGGGTATTCGCCGACCAGCGCTTCATCGAGAGCTTCACCTACTCCACCGTGGTTGCAATCGTGACGATCGCGGTCGGAGTCCTGCTCGTGGTGCCCACGGCCTATACCATCCGCGTCCGGCTGCCCCGGCTCAGGCCGGTGGTCGAGTTCATCACGCTGATGCCGCTGGTCATCCCGGCGATCATCATCGTCTTCGGCTATCTCCGCCTCTACAACTCTTCCTCTTGGCTGCCGCTCACGTCGAGCCGGCGGGCGACCGACCTTCTCCTCGTCTTCAGCTATGCCACGCTGGCGCTTCCCTACATGTATCGCGCCGTCGACACCGGCATGCGCGCCATCGACGCGCGGACCTTGACCGAGGCGGCCCAGAGCCTCGGCGCGAGCTGGCTCACGATCATCCTTCGCGTCATCCTGCCCAATGTCCGCGTCGCGCTGCTTTCCGGCGCTTTCCTGACCTTCGCCATCGTCATCGGCGAGTTCACCATGGCGAGCCTGCTCGACCGTCCGGCTTTCGGGCCGTACATGCAGAACATCGGCGCGAACCGCGCCTACGAGCCGTCGGCGCTCGCCGTCATCGCCTTTGTCGTCACCTGGGCCTGCATGGGCCTGATCCAGCTTTTCGGCCGCGGGCGGCGCTTCACCGCCATTGAGTGAGGGACGGGCGAATGGGCTTTCTCGATCTCGAAGGCGTGCAGAAGGTCTACGGTCAGAACACCGTGGTCCAGAACTTCAATCTCTCGATCGCCCGCGGCGAGTTCGTCTCGTTTCTTGGGCCCTCCGGCTGCGGCAAGACCACGACGCTTCGCATGATCGCCGGCTTCGAGGTGCCGACCGCGGGCACGATCCGAATCGACGGCAGGGACGTGACCGACCTGAAGCCGAACCAGCGCAACGTCGGCATGGTGTTCCAGTCCTACGCGCTGTTCCCGAACCTGACGGCCGCCGAAAACGTTGCCTTCGGGCTCAGGGTGGCGGGCCAACCCCGGGAGGCGATCCGGAAGCGGGTCGAGGAGATGCTCTCGATCATCAAGCTGCCGCAACTCGGCGACCGCTATCCCTACCAGCTTTCCGGCGGCCAGCAGCAGCGCGTGGCGCTCGCCCGCGCGCTGGCGGTGAGCCCGGCGGTGCTGCTCCTCGACGAGCCGCTCTCGGCGCTCGACGCCAAGATCCGCGTCTCTCTCCGCCAGGAGATCCGCTCCCTGCAGCGCGAACTCGGCATCACCACCGTCTACGTCACCCACGACCAGGAAGAGGCGCTGTCGATGTCCGACCGGATCGTGGTGATGAGCGAAGGGCGGATGGAGCAGGTCGGCACGCCCTTCGACATCTACAACTACCCGGCGACGCGTTTCGTCGCCTCCTTCGTGGGCACGCTCAACATCATGGACGCGAAGATCGTCGATCCGCTCTCCGGGCGCCTGGCGATCGACGGGCAGGAGGTGGTGTCGACGCGGGGCATGAACGGCGTGCGGGCCGGCGAGACGCGGCCGATCGCGCTTCGACCTGAGGCGATCACGATCGACGGCGGGGGAGACGACCGCAACCGCATGGAGGGAACGATCGAGGAGGTGGCGTTCCTCGGCGCCGTCGTCCGCATCCGCGTACGGTTCGGGGAAAACGCGGTCTGGCTCGACACGTTCAACAATCCCGGCGTCGCGCCCCCGGCTCGCGGATCGAAGGCAACGGTGAGCTTCGGTCGAAGCGACCTGCTGCTCCTCGAGGCCGAGGCCCGGTAGGATCCGGCGGGATCAGAACGCTTCGCCGCCCACGGTCACCAGCGCCTCGGCCACCTGGCCGAAGCTGCGGTCGCCGACCAGAAGCTCGGCGGCAATGGGCTGCCGCCGGCAGGGTCCGGACGGGCGGATGATGAGTTCGCCGGAGACTTCGGCCCGCGGGGCGGCATCGAGGTCGATGGCGCTGCCCTCCCATCCTTCGGGACCGACGAGGCGGACCGTAAGCCGGGACGCCTCCGGCATCGGGTTCCGCACCGTGACGGTGACCCGAGCCGGCTCGCCTTCGGCGATGTGGAGCCGATACGGCCAGATCCATCCGCCCCAGCCGTCGGCGTCGAAGTGGGTCTCGTCGTCGCCGAGCACCATGACCTCGCGGTGGATGCGCTCGAATTCCTCGCCCCACCACGCGAGCAGGCGGAAGAAGTCGTCGTCGGTGTACATCGGCCGGCAATGCCCGGAGATGACGATGTCGGGACGCCATTCGGCTAGGAGCGCGGCGCTGTCGCGGAAACTGCGGGCCAAGCATCCGTTCCGGTAGACTTCGTTCTGGAACGGCATCACGCCCTGCCATGTGCCGGCGTCCGGCGAAAGCTTTGGCCGGTCGAAGAAGTGCTGGTCGCCGGTGTGGACGAAACGTTTGCCGTCTGCCTCGAACATGATCGCCGCCGCGAAGCGCGTATGGCCCGACATCGGCGCGAGACGGAAGGTGTATTCCTCCCAGGCAAACGTGCGGTCGAGCGGCAAGCGCCGGTCGATCGTCAACGGCTCGGGCCAGTCGCAGGGGAAGCGGTGCGCCTCGGGATGGACGAGGAGTTCGGCGAAGTTCTCCGGCGCCCAGCATTCCGTGCCGAAAAGCCGGCGAAGGAGCGGCACGCCAGCCACGTGGTCGTCGTGGAAGTGGCTGAGGAGCACGACGTCGATCCGGTCGACGCCGAAGTCGCGGCGTAGCGTGTCGATGCCATGGAGGAGCACGCGTCGGCGCGAGCGCATGGGGTAGGAGGGCCACTGCGAGTTCTTGGCGACGCCCGGAGGCGTGTCGAGGCCAAACCCGCCACGGTAACCGTAGTCGATGACCAGGGCCTTGCCGCTGTCGCTGAGCACATACCATGAGGCGGCTTCCGAATGCGGCTCGACCCAGACATGGTCGGTGACGCGCTCGAGAGGCTCGTCATGGGCCGCGACGATGAGGTCGCGCTCAAGCGGCCGGAGCGCGCAGAACCGGCGAAGCGAATCCTCGAGCAGCGCCAGCCCGGCATCGGCATCATGCAGGATCGGGGTTCCGAGGCTGGGAAGGAGGGAATCCGCGCCGAGCCGGCGGAGGGCGCCGATCGACCAATGAGCGTTCACCGCGCCGCCGAGGTCGTTATAGTCGTACTGGAGCGGCGCGATCCGCGCCATGCGGCCGGGCGAGTGGATGGCCTCACCCGAAAAGACGACTGTGCGTCCGTCAGGTCTTGTGAGCGCATAGCCGGTGTGATGCGGGGTTACGCCGGGGAGGGGCATGACGGCAAAGGTCAGGCCCGCGGCGTCGATCGGATCGTAGTCGTGGACGGGGATGACCCGCGCCGGCTCGATCGGAACGAACTGATCCCAGATATTGTCGTAAACGATGTAGCTCTGCCGCTCTCGGAAATGCTGGGCGGGGTCGGCGAGGATCGCGGTCTCGCCGGCAGGAGCCCTCACGTCGAACCCCAGCCGCGACGCCTTGGCGGCGCCCGCGGCATGGTCGCGGAAGAAGTGGGTGAGGAGGAGAGTATAGGGCCGCCGGAAGCGCATATCCGAGCCATCGAGCCAGTGGCCCGTGCCGGCGTTGACGAACACCGTGCCGGACGGCCCGCCGACGGCGTAGACGTTACAGCTGTCGTGAAAGACGTCGATATCCGGCAGGACGGGCTGCCAGCCGCGCGCCGCGCTCACGACGCATGCTCCGATCGCCGCCCTGAATCCGGCCATTGTCGTCCCCCCGGCCACGCAGGACGAAGCGGCGCAACGCAAGGACCGCTTGGCGTGGCGTACGAGCCGACGACGACCGCTGACCTGCATGGGCCATCCCACCCTGGCCCGTCCGAGATCCCGACTCGCAGCTTCGACATGTGCTATTCTAGGGCAAGGCGAAGAGGGGAAACTAGGCTATCGAAATCCGCGCCATCAAGGTGCCGTCCCTGGCGCCAACCAACGATCGAGCGGCAAGTCGACATTCGGAGATGACATCCCTCAAGGACGTGGCCAAACTCGCCGGCGTTTCGGTCGGCGCCGTTTCCCGCTATCTCAACGAACCGCAGCGGCTCAGAGAGAGCACGCGCCGCAAGATCGCGCCGGCGATCGAGGCGCTGAACTATTCGCCGAACTCGCTGGCGCGGAGCCTTCGTCGCGGCAAGACCGGCCTGGTCATGGTCGTCTGCTCGGCAATCGGAGACCCCTATTTCGGCGACGTGATCTACGGCATCCAGCGCGGTGCCAAGGAACACGGGATGACGGTGCTGGTGCGGGAGGTCCGCTCCATCCACGAGCGGCCGTCGGAGGCGAGCGATATCGTGCTTTCCCGCAAGGCCGACGGCGTGATCGTGCTCGGCAGCAACTCGCCCTTCGATCTCACAGCGGATGCGCACCGGAAGGTAGATCACCCGCCGGTGGTGGTGGGGGGCGAGATCGTATCGCGCTTGCTTCAGCCGCTGCCGTCGGTGCGCATCGACAACGTCGCCGCCGCGCAGGAGGTCACCCGCTATCTCATCGGTCTTGGCCATCGCCGGCTCGGCTTTATCGCCGGAGAGCCGGGCTCTCCGATGTTGGACGACCGCGAGATCGGTTTCCGCGACGTCCTCTCCCAAAACGACATCCCCATCTCGCCCGAACATCGCGTTCATGGCGATCTCACGGTCGAAGGGGGCCGCCGGGCGATGCGCCACCTGATGACGCTTCGGTCGCCGCCGACGGCGATCGTCTCCGCCAATGACGAAATGGCGATAGGTGCAATCGGCGAGGCGCGAGCGATGGGTGTCGCAATCCCCGATGATGTCTCCATCGTCGGATTTGACGATATTCGCTATTCCGCGGCGATGAATCCGCCGCTGACGACGGTTGCTCAACCGGCGGAGGCGATCGGCGAACAGTGCTTCTACCGCCTGATACGAGCGCTGGCGGAACCCGGGTCGGAGACCGGTGTCCAGATCGTTCCCCACAAGCTTGTCATTCGAGAGTCGGCTGCGCCGCCGCGGCGATAAGGGATGCAACCAGGCCGAAAGCGCGCACCACTCTTGACATTCGGCCCGAAAAATGAAACGTTTCACGTTGGCTCGCGTGTGTGTTTGAGCCAACGCCGAAAGTGAAACAAGTAACAAGAAAATATTTGGCCTGGAGAGGGACGAGCATCGAAAAAGGAAAAATCATAGCGATGCTCAAGTAAAGGAGCAAAAAAGAGAATGCCCTCGAAGAATTTCGGAAATTACTTCGAGATGGTATTCGCCGACATAGCAACGTTTGGCAAGGCTCCAGTCCTACCGTCGGGTTCTCTCCCTCAGGCCGACTTGGCTGTTTTCGGAATCCCCTGGGACTTCACCGCCACGTTGCGCCCTGGCGCGCGTTTGGGGCCCCGGGGGATCCGAGAACAGTCGACTTGGTTTCACGAGGTCTGGAACCCGGGTTTAACCCCGCTGACAAGCTACGGCCCGTTGCGGCCGCGGAAGCGCGAGCGGATCAGCATCGTCGATTGTGGCGATGTGACCATTTGGCCCGGCGACATCATGCGCACCTCCGAGTCGATCCGGGCAGCGGCGGCGTCGGTTGCCGAGCGGGCATTTCCCCTGATGCTGGGGGGCGACCACTACGTCATGTTCCCGACCTACCAGGGCGTGCGGGACGCCCATCCCGGCAAGACCATCGGCATCATTCAGATCGACGCCCATAACGACCTTTGCGACAACGACGCGGTTTACGGCACCCATTGGAGCGGCACGCCGATTCGACGGTGCATCGAGGACGCAAAGCTCAATCCGCGCGCGCTTTGCCAGATCGGCCTGCGCGGCTACCTCGGCACCGCCGAGCGGGAGTACCAGCGCAAGAACGGCGTCAACATCATTCACATTCCGGAGCTTCGGGCGATCGGGGCGGAGGCGGTTGCGGCCAAGGCGATCAAGGCCGTGCTCGAGTATGCCGACCTGATCTACCTGACCGTGGACATCGATTCCGTCGATCCGTCCGCGGCGCCGGGTTGCTCCACGCCAGTCCCGGGAGGGTTGCAGGGCCAGGAATTTCTCGCGCTTCTTCGCGCCATGGGGCAATATGAGGAGATCGTGGCGATGGACGTGGTCGAAGTGGCCCCGCCGCTCGATCCGACCAACCAGACCACGCTGCTCGCGGCGTACGGAATATTTGGCTTCATCGAGGAACGTTTTCTGCTTGGCCCGGCAGACAGAACTCCGTAAGCACCACTCGCGGGCCTAGCGAGAGCCGGCAAGGCTCATCTCCGGAGGGGTTCACCATGAACATCCCAGCCCGCATCGCCAGTTTGGTCTCGACTGCCCTCCTTGCGCTTTTCGCCGTCGCCGTCCCCCCGCGGGCGGAGAACGAGGGGATCACCGTCGGCTTCTCGACCATCATCCTCACCGACCAGTTCTTCGTCCGCCTTCAGAAGGGCATGGACGATGCCGCCGCCCGGCTCGGCGTGACCCTGATCCATAACAATCCCAACGGCGATCCCACCGCGCAGTTCAAGGCGGTCGAGAACTTCATCACCCAGGGCGTGGATGTGATCATCGTCGATGCCATCGACCCGAACGGCATCCAGCCGGCGCTTCGCCTGGCGCAGGAGGCCGGCATCCCGACGATAGCGGTCGATGAGGTGCTCGACGGGGTCGAGGCGGTAACCGCCGGTGTCGGCCTCAGCAACTTCGAGGTGGGCAAGGAGATCGGCGAACGGCTCCTCGCCTATGCCGAGGCCAACGACATGTTCCCCCTCGTCATCGGCGACATCCACACGCTCGATGCGCCCATCGAGAATGCTCGCTTTGCCGGCTTCAAGAGCGTGGTTGACGCGAATCCCGACAGGATGCGGATCGCCGGTTCGGTCGATGCGAAGTTCTCGGCCGACCTTGCCAGCACCGGTGCGGAGAACCTGCTCACCGCCAACCCCGACCTGAATGTGTTCTTCGGAAGCGGCGGCATCTACCTCGAGGGGGCCCTCGCGGCGCTCCGGAGCCAGGGGGCGACCGACCGGGTCAAGCTGGTCGGGCTCGATTTCACGCCGCTCCTCGTCCCCGCCTTCGAGGAGGGAATCTACGTCGTCGTCGCGGAGAGCAATCCCGAACTCATGGGCGAGCGCGCGATCGAGGTGGCCGCCAAACTTGCCAACGGCGAGAAGGTCGAGCGCAATACCGGGGTAGAGGTGAACTTCCGCTCGCTCGAGGATTTCGAAGATATCAAGGCACGATTTGGTGGCTGAGGCTGCGTCCGGAATTCCGCGGGTCGAGGTTCGTGGGATTTCCAAGTCCTATGGGGCGATTACCGCCCTGAGGTCCGTCGACCTTCACGTTCATCCCGGTGAGGTCGTCGGCATTCTCGGGGACAACGGCGCCGGCAAGTCGACATTGGTGAAAATCCTTGCCGGCTCCGAACAGCCTGATGGCGGCACGATCCTGGTCGACGGGCAGCCGGCGGCGTTCGCCACGCCGCGGGAGTCGCGGGCCGCCGGCATCGAGATGATCTATCAGGATCTCGCGCTCTGCGACGACCTCGACGTCGCCAGCAACTTCTTTCTCGGCCGGGAGCCGCACCGGTTCGGCATGCTCGACCTCAGACAGATGCACTTCGAGGCGGCGCGGGAACTGGCGCTCCTCGGCTCTCGCATCCCCTCGACGAGGATCGACATCAAGGCATTGTCCGGCGGCCAGCGGCAGGCGGTCGCGATAGGCAGGGCGCTGGTCTTCAGCCCCCGCGTCCTGATCATGGACGAGCCCACCGCGGCCCTCGGCGTCCGCGAGGCGGCGATAGTGATCGACACCATTCGCCAGGTGAAGGCCAAAGGGGTGGCGGTCCTCCTCATTTCCCACCGTATGCAGGACGTCCTCGATGTCTGCGACCGGGCCGTCCTGATCGCGGAGGGCGTGAGCGTCGCGACCTTTGCTGTTCCCGAGATGACCACCGACGACATCGCCGGGATCATCCTCAGGGGCCGGCTCGACGTGGACCCCGCCCATTGAACCCCGCCTTGCCGCCAGCCGGCCACTTGCGGCTATTCCTCGCGCGGCATCGGTTGATCTTGCCGATCCTGGTGATGTTTCTCGCGGTCCTCGTCGGGTTCGGCCTCACGACCGACCGCTTCCTCAGTCCCATCAACCTGGCCAATGTTCTGAGACAAGGGGCGCCGCTGGTGGTGGTTGCGATCGGCGCAACCTTCGTCTTGGTTGCTGCCGGCATCGACCTCTCGATCGGCGCGATGGTGAGCTTCGCGGGGGTTTTCACAGCCCTCCTGCTCCAGGCCGGCGTTCCGCCGGCGCTTGCGGTTGCGGCGGTACTCCTGGTCGCCGTGGCGATCGGCGGCGTGGCAGGATTCTTGGTCGCCTACCAGCAGCTACCGTCATTCATCGTGACCCTGGGAACGCTCTCCATCCTGCTCGGGGTCGCCCAACTGATCGGACGCGGATTCTCGATCCCGATCGACACCGACGCCTGGCTGATTGGGCTCGGCCAAGGCAGGATCGGGATGGTCCCGGTGCCCGTCCTGTTTGCATTTCTCGTCGCGGCGCTCGCGTGGTTGCTGCTCAATCGGACGGTCTATGGCCTCCGTGTCCGCGGCATCGGCTCGAACGAAGAGTCGGTGCGGCGCTCGGGCGCGCCGGTGAACCGGCTCGTGACCAGCGTCTATATGATCTCGGCCGGCCTAGCCGCCGTCGGCGGGCTGATCATCGCCATGCGTCTCCAATCCGGTACCGCCACCGCCGGAACCGGGCTCGAGCTCAAGGCGATAGCCGCCGTGGTTCTCGGCGGCACCAGCCTCTTCGGAGGCAAGGGCACGATCGTCGGCACGGTG
>DASSPO010000318.1:0-14160 GCA_035699585.1 Bauldia sp. | reverse complement strand
GGTGATCGGCCGCGACGAGGAGATTCGCCGCACTATCCAGGTGCTCGCCCGGCGCACCAAGAACAACCCGGTGCTGATCGGCGAGCCCGGCGTGGGCAAAACAGCGATCGTGGAGGGGCTCGCCCACAGGATCGTCAATGGCGACGTGCCCGAGAGCCTCAAGAACAAGAAGCTGCTGGCGCTCGATCTCGGCGCGCTGATCGCCGGCGCCAAGTATCGCGGCGAGTTCGAGGAGCGTCTCAAGGCGGTGCTCAACGAAGTCCAGTCGGAAAGCGGCGAGATCATCCTCTTCATCGACGAGATGCACACGCTTGTCTGCGCCGGCAAGGCTGACGGGGCAATGGATGCCTCGAACCTCTTGAAGCCGGCGCTCGCCCGTGGCGAGCTTCACTGCGTCGGCGCTACCACGCTCGACGAGTACCGGAAGCACGTCGAGAAGGACCCGGCGCTAGCCCGGCGTTTCCAGCCGGTCTTCGTGAGCGAGCCGACGGTTGAGGACACCGTTTCGATCCTCCGCGGCCTCAAGGAGAAGTACGAGCTGCACCACGGCGTCAGGATTACCGACTCGGCGCTGGTTGCGGCGGCGACGCTATCGAACCGCTACATCACCGACCGTTTCCTTCCCGACAAGGCGATCGACCTCGTCGACGAAGCCTCGGCACGGCTTCGCATGCAGGTCGATTCCAAGCCCGAGGCGCTCGACGAGCTCGACCGGCGCATCATCCAGCTCAAGATCGAGCGCGAGGCGCTCCGCAAGGAGAGCGATGCCGCGTCGAGGGACCGGCTCGGCCGGCTCGAGAAGGAGCTGGCCGACCTCGAGGAGCAGAGCCGCGTTCTTACCGACCGCTGGATGGCGGAGAAGGAGAAGCTCGTCGCCTCCACAAAGATCAAGGAGCAGCTCGACCAGGCCCGGATCGATCTCGACAAGGCACAGCGGACGGGCGATCTCGCCAAGGCGGGTGAGCTTGCCTACGGCACCATCCCGCAGCTCGAGAAGCAGTTGAAGGAGGCCGAAGAGAACAGCCGCGCCGGGGGCGACATGGTCGAGGAGGCGGTGACGCCCGACCATATCGCCCAGGTCGTGTCGCGCTGGACCGGCATTCCGGTGGACAAGATGCTCGAAGGCGAGCGCGACAAGCTCCTCCGCATGGAGGACGAACTCGGCAAGCGCGTCGTCGGCCAGGCCGAGGCCGTACGGGCCGTGTCGACCGCGGTTCGCCGCGCTCGCGCCGGACTCCAGGACCCGAACCGCCCGATCGGCTCGTTCATGTTCCTGGGACCGACGGGCGTCGGCAAGACCGAGCTCACCAAGGCGCTTGCCGCTTTTCTGTTCGACGACGACACCGCAATGGTCCGCATCGACATGTCGGAGTTCATGGAGAAGCACTCCGTGTCGCGGCTGATCGGCGCGCCTCCTGGCTATGTCGGCTACGAGGAGGGCGGCGTGCTGACCGAGGCGGTGCGTCGACGCCCGTACCAGGTCGTGCTGTTCGACGAGATCGAAAAAGCGCACGCCGACGTGTTCAACGTCCTCCTCCAGGTCCTCGATGACGGACGACTGACCGATGGCCAGGGGCGGACGGTCGATTTCAAGAACACGATCATCGTGATGACCTCGAATCTCGGCAGCGACTACCTTGCCAATCTCGGCGACGACCAGGACGTCGACGCCGTGCGCGAGCTGGTAATGGGCGTGGTCAGGGCGCACTTCCGGCCGGAGTTCCTGAACCGGCTCGACGATATCATCCTCTTCCACCGCCTGAAGAAGAGCGAGATGGGGGCGATCGTCGATATCCAGCTCAGGCGCCTGCAGAGGCTTCTCGATGATCGCAAGGTGGTTCTCGATCTCGACGAGTCGGCGCGCGCGTGGCTGGCGGAGAAGGGCTACGATCCGGCCTATGGCGCGCGGCCGTTGAAGCGCGTCATCCAGCGCGAGGTGCAGGATCCCCTTGCCGAGAAGATTCTTCTCGGCGAGGTGCCCGACGGCGCCCGCGTCAAGATCACCGCCGGGACCGACAAGCTCCTCTTCCTCCCCCAGGTCTCAGGCGGCAAGGAAAAGAAGGGCAAGGAGAGGGCAGCGTAGCAAGACGCATTGCCGACGGGGCGGCGGCCGCGAGGCCGCCGCCGGCACCAAGGGTCTGCCTCGGTCCTTCGGCGCGGGGGAGATTGGGCCCACCGAGGAGTATTGTCGATATCGCCCCTCGTTAGAACTACTCATGGTTCTGCCACAGTTCGCGCGGATGTTGTGGCGGTGAGCCGGGGGGCAAGATGCGGGCCTCTGTCGTCGTCGTGCTCAAGAACAGGTCGCCGGATGCGGCGGCCCGCTTCCGTTCGCCGACGGGACGACCGGCCTCGGCGCTTTCGAAAATCCTGAAGGACTACGACGCCGGCGTCCTGCCGGGCGCGACGAGCGACTCCGGCGTGGTTCTCGATGTTCCGAACATGGAAAGCGCAAGGAGGCTCGCGGAGGCCCTTTGCGCGCTCGACGAGGTCGAGACGGCCTATCCGAAACCGGGGGAGGAATTGCCCTAGACCGACACTTTCCTTCGCCGGTTCGCGGCTCTTGTCACGAGGAGAGGAGGACTCAGACAATGGCACGCAGAACACGAACGAGGCAGACAGCATCACCGGCTCCAAGGACCGGCAATCCGCCGGAACTTGTGGTCGTTACGCGGCGCCAAGCCGCCTTTCGCGCCTCCGCGGGACGCTTCGTTTCCGAGGCCGGCGAAAAGGTCACCGACCTGGAGAAGCTGCTCGCCAGACATGGGGCGACCATCGCGCCTCTTTTCGGCGCCACCGAAGAGCGAGTGCTTGCAAGCCTTACCCGGCACGCCGAATTCGCGCAGGCGCCGATGGAAGACCTTTCGGTTTACTATCGTGTCGATGCGCCGGTGGAGCGGCTGACCGAGCTTCGCGAGCGGCTTGCCGCGAGCGAACTGGTGGAGGCGGCCTACATCAAGCCGGCCGTCGAACTCCCGGCCATCAACGAGATGACGCCATCCCCGGAGGAGCCGCCCCCGGCAACGCCCGACTTCTCCGCCCGGCAGATCTACCTCGATGCGCCACCCGCGGGCATCGACGCGCGCTGGGCGTGGACCCAGGCCGGTGGACGCGGGCGCGACATCCGCATCATCGACATAGAGGGCGCCTGGCGCTTCACCCACGAGGATCTCACGCAGAATCAGGGCGGAGTCGTCGCGGGCACGCAGATCAGCGGAGTTGACTGGCGAAATCACGGGACGGCCGTGCTCGGCGAGTACAGCGGCGACCTCAACAGCATCGGCGTACTCGGCATTGCCTCCGATGCGGTAGCGAGCGCTGTCTCGCATGGCAGTATCGGTTCCGCCGCCGCGATAAACCAGGCAGCCGGCCGACTCCGAGCCGGCGACGTCATGCTCCTCGAGATGCACCGGCCAGGTCCGCGATTCAATTTCGCATCCCGGAGCGACCAGCGCGGCTATATCGCTGTCGAATGGTGGCCGGACGACTATGCCGCCATCCGCAACGCGACCAGCCGCGGAATCATTGTCGTCGAAGCCGCCGGGAACGGCGCCGAGAACCTTGACGACGCGCTCTATCAGACACCGGCCGCGGGCTTTCCGGCCGGGTGGAGCAACTCCTTCCGCCGAAGCAACCGCGATTCGGGGGCGATCGTCGTCGGCGCCGGTGCTCCACCTCCGGGCACACACGGACGTAACCACGGTCCCGACCGCTCGCGCCTCGATTTCTCGAACTGGGGCGCGCTGATCGACGCCCAGGGCTGGGGCCGGGAGGTGACCACCTGCGGCTACGGTGACCTCCAGGGCGGATCCAACGAGGACCTCTGGTACACCGACACCTTCAGCGGCACATCGAGCGCCTCGCCGATCGTGACGGGCGCCATCGCCGCGATCCAGGGCATGGCGAAAGCGCGCGGTCGCCCGGTGCTGACGCCAGCGCAGGTGCGCAACTGCCTCCGGTCGACGGGATCGCCTCAACAGGACGCGCCCGGCCGGCCGGTCTCGCAGCGGATCGGCAATCGGCCGGACATCCGGGCCCTCGCCGCCTGCGCCTTCGGCAAGGGCAAGGAGATCAGCAAGGAAGTGGTCAAGGAGACCAAGGAGTCCTTCAAAGACAACAAGGACAGCAAGGACCGGAAAGACATCATCAAGGAAAAGGAAGCGGCGAAGGACAACAAGGATCGCAAGGACGTCGCCAAGGAGGGCAAGGAAGGCAAGGAAGGCTTCAAGGACCTCAAGGACGCCATCAAGGAGACCAAGGAAGGTAAGGAGCTGAAGGAGAAAGAATTCAAGGAAGGAAAGGAAATCAAGGAATTCAAGGAGGGCAAGGAAAAGGATAAGGACATCTTTGAAGGCAAGCCGCTCGAGGTGCGGCCGGGCGGCGCGGAGGCGGGCGGAGGTCAGACCGAGGACCGGCTCGCGGCGCTCGAGCAGGCGGTGCAGCAGCTCGTTCACTTCATTGGACAGGAGCTGAGACCCGACCTCAGCCGCTCGGCGCTCCAGGGCCAAGTCGCAGCGAGTGGACAGGCCGCGAAGGATGAGAAGGACCTCAAGGATTCGGAGAAACCGTCCGAGAGTTGAGTCCCTTGAGCTAAAGGTGGAATCCTTCGCCGGGTGCCCGGCGGAGGATTCCCGGCTCTCTTGCCTTCGAGGCACTCGTGATAGTCATCCTGTGCCATCCGTTCGACGAAGCGGCCCTGTGGCTTTGTCACCAGTTCCGGCTTCTCGGTCTCGATGTCGAACCCGTGGCCGTCGAAGCGCTCGTCTACAGCCGGAAGATCGTCCACCGTCTGGGCGATCTCGGCGATACCGGCGAGATTCACCTGTCGGACGGAAGGGTGCTTCGTCCCGAATCGATCCGCGGGTTGATCAATCGCGTTTGCTTCCTTCCGCTTGCGCATATCGAGCGGGCGACTCCCGGCGACCGCACCTATGCGAGCGAAGAGCTGAATGCCTTCCTGCTCGCCTGGCTCGACAGCGTCGCGGGTCCAGTCATCAACCCGGCCCAACCGCTCTCACTCGATGGTGGCGCTTTTCCGTCACCCACCCTGTTTCACCTCGCGGCGGTAGCCGGGTTGCCGACAGAGGGGTGGCGGAGTGATGCACGTCCCGGTGATCCTGCGCTCGCGGTGCCGAGGGCGACGCAAGACGTGGTTGTCTTCGACAGCAGAACCTTCGGTCCCCTCATTCCACGCGGCCTGCAGGCGGGATGCCGTCAGCTCGCGCTGCTCCTCGGCGTCCCGCTGCTTCAGATCACGTTCCGCCATTCCGACGATCGTGGCTGGCTTTTCCACGCGGCGCACGGGCTTGCGGATTTCAGGGTCGGAGGACGCCCATTGGCGGCGGCCATCGCCACGACCTTCCGGCGTCGGGCAGCCGCGGCATGATCGTGGTGGCCGGCATACCGGGCGAGCGTCCGACCGAGTTGCTCATAGAGGCGCTCGACGAGATCGGTGCCAACTATCGCTGCTTCGACCAGCGGCGCCATGAGGCTACAGGACTGAGTCTCGCGATTTCGAACGACGTCGGAGGCGGTGCGATCGGGGGCGAGCTTGTGATCGACGGGGAGAGGATGGCGCTGTCCGACATCACGGCCGTCTTCCTTCGGATCATGGACGACAATCTGCTTCCCGACATCGCCACCCTTCCCCCTGGCGATCCGCGGCGGTCACGATGCCGACAGCTTCACGAGACGTTCCTCCGCTGGACGGACATTTCGCCCGGCCGGGTGCTCAACCGGCCTACAGACATGGCGTCCAACCAGTCCAAACCCTATCAGGCCCACGTCATTCGCGAGATCGGGTTCTCCATTCCGGAGACGCTCATCACCAACGATCCCGACGCTGCGCGCGATTTCATCGAAACGGTGTGGAATACGGGTGGCCGCGTCATTTACAAGTCAATCAGCGGGGTGCGGTCCGTAGTCCAGACGCTCCGGACGGACGATCTGAAGCGTCTCGACCGTATCCGCTGGTGCCCGACGCAGTTTCAGCGGTACGTCGCCGGTACCGACATACGCGTCCATGTCGTCGGCCATTCCGTCTTTGCGGCACGGATCGAAAGCGAAGCGACGGACTATCGCTACGCGGCGCGGCAAAGCGGGGCGGATGCGGTTCTATCGCCAACCGAACTCGACACGACGACGCGAGCGCGGTGCATTGCGCTTGCAGAGAGGCTTCGTCTTCCGCTGTCCGGAATCGATCTCAGGGAGATGCCAAGCGGTGATCACGCTTGTTTCGAGGTCAATCCCAGTCCCGCCTACAGCTACTACCAGGATCGCACAGGGCACCCGATCGCCGCCGCGATCGCCCGCTACCTCGCGGGGGAATCGGATTGAGCTTTGGGAGACGCCTACCGGCAGGCATTTCGCCCTAGGAGGCCCTATATTGGATCCGCCGACTCACTGCTGCTCGCCCCCATGACCCTCACCATTGCGACTTGGAACATCAATTCCGTCCGGCTGCGCATTCGGCAGGTCGGCCAGTTCCTTGATCGCTTTCAACCCGACATCCTGTGCCTTCAGGAGATCAAGTGCCCGGACGACCGGTTTCCGGTGAAGCCATTCAAGCGGCGGGGCTACGAGCATATCCTCATCAACGGCCAGCGCGGGTACCACGGCGTCGCGATCGTCTCGCGCGTGCCGTTTGCCGCGACCGACAAGCGCGGATTCTGCGCCAAGGGCGATGCCCGCCACGCATGCGTCACCATCGCCGACGATGACGGCGACATTCTCCTCCACAACTTCTATATCCCGGCGGGCGGCGACGAGCCGGATCCCGCGTCCAACCTCAAGTTCGCTCACAAGCTCGCCTTCCTCGAGGAGATGCGTCTCTGGCTTACCGGGCCGGAGACCGACCGCCGCGCGATCCTCGTCGGGGACCTCAATATCGCGCCGCTCGAGACAGACGTGTGGTCGCACAGGCAGCTTCTCCGCGTCGTCAGCCACACGCCAGTCGAGATCGACGGGCTGGAGGGCGTTCGTGCTGCCGGCGGCTGGGTGGATGCGGTCCGCCACTTCGTGCCGCCGGAAGAAAAGCTCTATACGTGGTGGAGTTACCGGGCGCCCGACTGGGCGGCGGCTGACAAGGGCCGACGGCTCGACCACATCTGGGTCACGCCCCATCTCGTCGGCCGTCTGGTCGGCGCGGAGGTGATCCGCGAGGCCCGCGGCTGGCGGCGGCCATCGGACCACGTGCCCGTAATCGCACGGATCGGGCCGGCAAACGGAGGGGCGACCCTCGTATCTGCCGGCGACCGGCCTGCGGCTACGAAACCGGGCATTCACCTTCCAAGTGCCATTCCGGTCTCGGCAACGGCGTGAAGCGCTGGCCATGCTTGACAGCAGCCCCGCCGCGGCCGAATGGATAGCTGGCGGCCTCGCCGGAGGAGTTCATGGTCTCGATCCCGGAAAATCCGAAGGACCAGTTCCTGTTCTTCATCGACAATCCGATCGTTGCCGGCGAGCCGGGCGGAAACGCTTTGATCAAGGAGTTCAAGGCGTTGATGGCGTCCGTCCTGGGTAGCGACGGAGCGTCGACGGCGATGGCAGCGCTGTTTGCCGATGATTCCACTGCGGATTCTGCTCTGCTTCAGAGCGAAAGCAGCCAGGCCCGCGATGACAGCCACGAGGCGAAGGGCGACGACAGCGCTTCGGCCGCACTGGGTCTTGTTCTCGGCCTTTTCGGCGGGCTCGCCAGGGGTGAGCTCGACGTCTGAGATCTGGGAAATCAGCCGCGAGCCGCAATGGCCTGATACCGCTCGCGGGTGAGAATCGTGTCGATGTGCTCGACGTCTCTCCCTCGCGCGAGGCAGCGGATCATACGCGTGCCGATCCGCTCGAACCCGAGCTTGTTCTGGACATGAAGGGATGCCGGGTTGTCGTGGAAGACACCCGAGCGGACGATATCGAGGCCAAGTTCGCCGAACAGGAAGTCAAGGAAGCCGCGACCGGCCTCGGTGGCGTAACCCTTGCCCCAGGCGGTTTGCCGGAGCCAGTAGCCAAATTCCCGCTCGCTTCTGATGCCGGTGAGCCCGAGACCGCCGACGACGCCGCTCTCGTCCGCGATGACCAGAGCGATGTTCCGTCCCGCCGCTTCCCGCGTCGCACCGAGGAAGCTTTCGGCATCGGCGCGGGAATAGGGGTAAGGAACGCGGGCGAGCATGCCGGCCACCGCGAAGTCGTTGATGCCGTCGACGATCGCGTCGAGGTCGCCTTCCCCTACCGGACGGAGCACAAGGCGATCGGTCTCGATCAGCACCTCACGCGGCATTGTCGCGTCGAACATCGCTCTCCTCCAGCGAGCCGGCGCCCCAGGACTTGAGGCTCGCCCAATTCCGCCGTTCAAGCACGAAGCGCTCGACCGGTATGGCGCCGAAGGAGCCGGGCGAGCGCCCCATCCCAGTCTCGTGGAACTGGAAGCCGCACTTCTCGATGACCCGCCGGGCGCGCGCGTTGCTCACCCGGTTGTTGCACCAGAGAATCGAGATGCCGGTTTCGCAGAACGCCCGGTCGATCACGGCATGGGTCGCCTCCGTGGCATAGCCCCGGCCCCAAAAGGCTTCCCCGATCCAGGTTGCAACCTCGATCGCGCCCGGTCGGTCGGTCATCGGGCCATAACCGCTCACCCCGACCACCGTCGCGCTCCGCCGCTCGACTATGGCAAAGGACTCGCCCTCGTCCTCGCCGCCCGGCGCAACGGCAAGGTTTCGGGCCATGCCCGGATTGGCGACGAATCTGGCGATCAGGGCGTGGTCCTGTTCGCTCGGGCGCCGCATCAGGAGGCGAGGCGTCCTTATCGGCGCCGCCCGGTCATACTCGCCTTCACTTTCCCCGTCCCGTCTGTCTTGCATGGCATCCTCACCGAGCGGCCAAGAAAAAGGGGAGATGGTGTCCCATCTCCCCGGTGTGAACCGCTCGCTTTTCGCCGGGTCGATGAGACGCCGGCGACGGAATGCCGGCTATTCGCTTGCCTCCATGGCCGGGTGTACCGACACATAGGTGCGGCCGCCGGCTTTGGTCCGGTAGGACACGACGCCATTGATCGTGGCGAAGATCGTATGGTCCTTGCCGAGGCCGACATTGTTGCCGGGTCGCCACTTCGTGCCCCGCTGACGGACGAGGATGTTGCCGGCGAGCACGCTCTCACCGCCAAACTTCTTCACCCCGAGACGTCGTCCGGCCGAGTCGCGGCCGTTGCGCGACGACCCGCCTGCCTTTTTGTGGGCCATTGTGGTCCTGCCTTTCCTAACCTTGGGTCGCTTCGGCCGGCGCCGCTTCAGGCCCGTCCTTTGCGACGCTCCGCGAAGCGGTCTTCCTCGTCTTGGCTTCGCGCGTAAGGATGTCGGTGATCTTCACTACGGTGAGGGACTGCCGGTGGCCGCGGCTCCGCTTGGAATTCTTGCGCCGGCGCTTCTTGAAGACGAGAACCTTGGCCCCGCGCGTCTGCTCGACGATTTCGCCGGCGACAGTGACGCCTTCAACCAGTGGCGCGCCGATCGTGGGCTCGGCGCCCTCGCCGCCGCCGACCAGCATGACCTGATCGAAGGTAACGGAATCCCCGGCCCCGCCGTCGAGCTTCTCGACGGTGATGGTGTCGGACGGCGAAACTCGATACTGCTTCCCGCCGGTCTTGATGACTGCGAACATGATCTTGTCCAGATGTCCGGTCCCGGCCTTGCGGCTGGGGGGCACAAAAGGCCCGGATTTCCAAGAAACGAAAAGGCGCGCGCCCGAAGGCCGCACCCGATCAGCGGCGGACTATAGGGATGGCGACTGCCGTGTCAAGAAAAGAGACGGCAGAGCTAGGATCCGCGTCGTAGTCGGGCCTTTTCCCGGCCACCCGGGTCATGTAGGGACGGGCCGGATCGGTCGCAAGCGGCGGTCAATATGGGCGGAATCGCGACGGGAACGGTGCTGGTCGGCCAGGGAGCAGAGGCTCGCCCCATTGCCGTCCTTACCCGGTCCGGCGACGGCCCAGGACTGTTCTGGCTGGGCGGATTTGCCTCGGACATGCGTGGCACCAAGGCCGAGGCGATCGACGCCTATGCGGCACGGACGGGAAGGGCGTTCACCCGCTTCGACTACTCCGGCCACGGGGCGTCGGGGGGGACCTTAGCCGAGGGCACTATCTCGCGCTGGCTCGAAGAGGCCCGGGCGGTTTTCGACCGGACCGAAGGACCGCAGATCATCGTCGGCTCGTCGATGGGGGGCTGGCTGTCGCTCCTCCTCACCGAAGCGCATCGGGCCGCCGTAGGCGCGGAACAGAGCCGCATCGCCGGCCTCGTCCTGATCGCGCCTGCGGTCGACATGACCAAGGTACTCTTATTCGACCAGATGACGAGGAAACAGAAGAAGCAACTCCGAGACGAGGGGCGGGTCGCCATGCCGAGCGACTACGCCGCGGAAGGTTACGTGATCACCAGGGCGCTGATTGAAGACGGCGAAAGGTACGTCTTTGGCGATCGCCTGATCGAGGCCGGCTGCCCCGTCCACATCCTTCAGGGAATCGAGGACACCGACGTTCCGTGGAGGCACGCCACCGCGCTGGTGTCCCGACTTGCGAGCGACGACGTGGTTCTGACACTTGTCAAGGACGGCGACCACCGCCTCTCCCGGCCCGAGGATCTTGATCGGCTGATCGCCGCGATCGAGGGCGTGACGGCGCTGGACTGAGCGAGTTCAGGCACCCATGACCTTCGGCGCCGCGCCGAAGAGGCGTCTGATGCTATGCCGCAACCGCCGCCCCGTCTGAGCGTGGGTCGGAGGCGCCGAAGAGGCGTCCCTGCGGATGGCGAACGATCATCCCGGCATGGCCCATGGCGTGGGAGTAAGGCTGGTCGAGGACGCTGATCGCGTGGCCAGCGCGTTCGAGCGCCGCCAACAGGTCGGGATCGAATCGGCTCTCGACCTCGACGCCGGACAGGTTGCCTTCTCCCCAGGTCCGGCCCCAGCGCCAGCGCGGGCGGTCGAGGGCATCGCCCGGATCGGCACCAAGCGTGTAGCGGGTGAAGATCGCCGCCTGGAACTGCGGCTGGCCGTCGCCGCCCATCGAGCCGTAGGTCATGACACGCCCGTCCCTGAAGCGAGCGAGCGGCGGGTTGAGCGTGTGGAACGGCTTTCGTCCCGGAGCCAGGGCCCGATGCGACTTCGCGTCGAGGGAGAATCCGAGGCCGCGATTGTGCCAGGCAATTCCCGTCCGTGGGAGAACGACGCCGGAGCCGAACTCGAAGTAGATCGACTGGATAAACGAGACGGCAACGCCGCGCGCGTCAATCGCCCCCATCCACACCGTATCGCCCTTGGGCTCGCCGGGGGGATAGGGCGAGGCGCGGCGCATGTCGATTCTTTCGGCCTCGGCGTCGAGCCACGAAACGCTCAAGTACGGGGCGAGGTCGCCCGAAAAGAGTGGATCGGCTACCTCGCGGTCGCGGATCACCCAGGCGCGCTTGGTCGCCTCGATCAGGCCGTGGATGTGATCGAAGCTCTCCGCCCGCTTCACCTTCAGCCGATCGAACAGACCGAGGATGATGAGAGACGCCACGCCCTGCGTCGGCGGCGGCATGTTGAACACGGTCGCATCCGAGAGCTCCACCGACAGCGGCGAGACGAGTGAAGCCCGCTGCGAGGCGAGGTCGGCACGGGTGACGGGACTGCCGGCCGCCGCTAGATCGGCGGCGATCTCGGAGGCAATGTCGCCGCGATAGAAGTCGTCATAGCCCTGGTGAGCAAGCTGCTCCAGGGTATCCCGCAGTCTCTCGGCCTTGAGGCGCGATCCAATTTCCGGGACTTTTCCCTCGATCAGGTAATGCGCGGCGAAGCCATGAGTCGCGGCGAGCTCGTCGAGATTCTCATTGGCGAGCGTCGCGAAGGAATGGGTGACGGGAATGCCGTCCTTGGCCAGCGCTATCGCCGGCGCGATCAGATCCTGGCGCGGCATGCGGCCGCCAAGGGCAGCGCCAATTTCCGCTGCCATTTCCCATACAGAGACGGCCCCGGCAACCGTGATCGCGGCGTCACCACCACGCGGCGGAATCGCGTCGTAGCCCTTCTTGCGATAGGCGTCGATCGTGACGCCCGCCCCGGCTCGGCCGGCGCCGTCGATCCCCTTCGGCTGACGTCCCGGCTCGGCAATGAGCATGAAGGCGTCGCCGCCGATCCCCGTCATGTGCGGATAGACCACCGCGATGGCGGCGGCGGCCGCGATCATCGCCTCGACCGCGTTCCCTCCGGCACGGAGCACCTCTGCGCCCGCTTCGGCCGCTGCCCGATGCGGAGCAGTCACCATGCCCTTCTCTGCGACGACGGTTTCCGACATGGAAGCGGGCCGTCAGACCTTCACGTTCTTCCGCCAATTGAACCTGGGTCTATAACCAAGCACCTCGCGAGCCTTCTCGATCGAGATCAGCGACTCGTTTGGCTTGAGGGCTCGCTTGCGCTTGGTCTTGGGGAAGACCTTGTCGAGGAGCGCGTCGTTTTCGCGAGTCATGACGGAATCGGAATTGGCGATGCCGAAGACGTGCGCCCCCTTGAGCTTGGCTTCAAGCGAAAGGCGGATCGCCTGCGCGGCGTCGCGCGCGTCGATATAGGTCCAGAGGTTGAACTTCCGCGAATGCGGATCCTTGTCGTAGCCAGGGAAGCGTTCGTAGTCCTGCGGTTCCTGGACGTTCGAGAAGCGCAGCCCGACGATCTTCATTCTGGGGTCCCATCGGCAGAACTGTTCGGCCATCTTCTCGCCCATCAGCTTGGAGAGCGAATACGCCGTCTCGGGGCTCTCGATTTCCTCGTCGACAGGAACGTAAGCCGGCCCCTTCGCATAGGGGATACCGTAAACGGTTTCACTCGAGGCCCAGACGACATTCCTGATGCCGAGCTGCCGGGCGGCCTCGAAGATGTTGTAGGTCGACACGGTATTGACCGAAAAAATCACGTGGTTGGGTGCATGACCTGGCGCCGGAATCGCCGCGAGATGGACCACACCGGTCACTTTCTCGACCCGTTCGTCGATCATCGACAACGCCGCCATGGCCTGGCCGAAATCGGTTATGTCGACGCGGCTGTAGGTCACGTCGCCGGGTTTGGGCGGGTTCGACTGCCCTGGCGGCGGGACGGTGTCGATCGAAGTGACCTTGTAGCCGTGGTCCATCAGATCCTTGACACAGGCGCGTCCGACCTTGCCGCTTCCTCCGGTGACGACGATCATGGCGTTCCCCCCTCTTTCGCGAATGACGATTAGCGAATAGCGAATAGCCGGCAACGAGGCCAGCGCGATCTATTCGCCGTTCCGCGATCCGAGACTTTCGACCGCGCTTGCATCGTCGCAGAGCGTCCCATAGAGGCGGAGAATGTCTGCTCTGGTGCAAACCCCCGTGCCGGGGTTGAGCGCCGCCGCGGCGCCGGCGGCGGTGCCGAGCAGGGCGGCGTCGAGGATGGTCCGGCCTTCAAGAAGCGCCACGGTCATTCCCGCCACGAAAGAGTCGCCGGCGCCGACCGTCGAGCGGGTTTCCACCTTGGGAGCCCTGATCTGGACAACACCCTCGCGGCTCGCAACAACAGCGCCGTCCATGCCGAGGGTCACGGCAACGATATCGGCCTTTCCCGCGTCCACCACCGCCCGCGCCGCCGCACCGACCTCGGCGGGGCGATCCGTCTTTCGCCCTATCAGCACCTGGAACTCGTTGAGGCTCGGCTTGACCAAGCGGACCGGTGTCCGGCCGATGGTTTCGGTAAGCCCCGCGCCGGAAGAGTCGAGGACGTAAGGCACGCCTTTCGCCGCGGCGATGTCGCCGACTCGCGCGAGGATATCTGGAGCGCATCCAGCCGGGACGCTGCCGCTCGCCACCAGGCAGTCGAACGTGGCGGCGCGAAGCGCATCGAGGCAGGCCTCGGTTTCCTCCGGGGCGATATGCGGTCCACTTGGAATGAACCGATATTCGAGGCCGGTCGACCGCTCGTAGACCATCAGGGCGATGCGCGTATTGCCCGCGATCCGGATCATGAGGCTGGGTAGGCCGACGCGCGCGAGGAGCTCGCCGAGGAGCGTTCCGCTCGCCCCACCGGCGAGGTAGAAGGCCTCGGTTTCCGCGCCGAGCTCCTGCACCACGCGGGCTACGTTGATGCCCCCGCCGCCGGGCTCGAACAGCTCATTCTCCGTACGGGTCTTGT
>DASSPO010000317.1:0-2113 GCA_035699585.1 Bauldia sp. | reverse complement strand
GAGGCCTCGGCCATCGGCACGATCGTGGTCCGGCGGGTCTACGGCCATTTCGCGAGTTCGACCATGGCCCCGTGGCAGTCGCTTCTGCATGAATACGCCCTCACCCCGGTTCACGTGCCGCCTGCCTCGCGCGGCAAGAACGCCACCGACATGAAGCTCGCCATCGAGGCGATGGACCTCCTCCACCAGAAGAACCTGCAGGGAATGTGCATCGCCTCCAGCGACAGCGACTTTACGACGCTGGCAAGTCGCATTCGGGAGGACGGCCTCGAGGTTTTCGGTTTCGGCGAGAAGAAGACCACGGCACCTTATGTCGCGGCTTGTGACCGTTTCTTTTATTGCGACCTCCTCCTCGAGCAGGAGAAGGCGGAAAAGGAGGCGAGCGCGCGCCCGCCGCGCGTGAAGCTTCCCGTCGACGAGATCGAGTCCGCCGTGGACGACGCCTCGGGCGACGACGGTTGGTCGACTCTCGGCATGGTCGGTCATGTCCTCGTCAAGCGCATGCCGGACTTCGACCCGCGCAACTTCGGCTACAAGAAGCTCTCCGATCTCGTCGCCGACGTGAACGGCATCGAAATGCGCCGGGACGAGACGCCGAATGGGCCCTCGATCATGGTCCGCGTGAAGCCTCTCACCACGCACGCCCGCCGCTGAACGGGTGTGCTCGTTTCCTTCCCACTTCGTCGATCTCGTGATTGGCGAAGCAGCATTCGACCTGAACGGTCACCATATCGGGGTCTTCGAGCTCGCGGGTGCGCCGTCTCGGCAGGGGTCCCGGCAATCGGCGTCCTTGCCCGCAGGGTGGCCTCACTTGGGAGACGTTGATTTGGAAAATCCGCGGTCGGCATGCTAACCCGGCCGCGGTTCGGGGAGCACCATGGCGCGCGGCGGACAAAAACCCAAGACGATCGCTTTCATCGCGGCGGGGACGGACGAGGCGCAGGCTGCGCAGAAGCGACTCGCTGGTCTCTACGACGGGGTTGCGCCCGACGTCGCCGACGTTGTTGTTGCGCTCGGCGGCGACG
This sequence comes from Bauldia sp., assembly GCA_035699585.1. Lineage (GTDB taxonomy): Bacteria > Pseudomonadota > Alphaproteobacteria > Rhizobiales > Kaistiaceae > Bauldia. The sequence goes on along the minus strand of DASSPO010000317.1, from coordinate 1,088 downwards.
GCTTCATGCTGCAGACGCTGCACGCCTTCATGAACACCGGCAAGCCGATCTACGGAATGAATTGCGGCTCGGTAGGCTTTCTGATGAACGAGTTCCATGAGGAGGGTCTGCGGGAGCGCATCGATGCGGCAGTGACCACGGCTGTCCACCCGCTCGCGATGCGCGCGACCGACGCTTTCGGCGCGACCCATTCGGCCTATGCGATCAACGAGGTCTCGTTGCTCCGCCAGTCCTACCAGGCCGCCAAGCTGCGCATCTCGATCGACGGCCATGTCCGCATGGAGGAATTGATTTGCGACGGCGTGCTGGTCGCGACCCCCGCCGGGAGCACCGCCTATAATCTTTCGGCCCACGGGCCGATCCTGCCGATCTACGCCCCCCTTCTCGCCATTACCCCGATCAGCGCCTTCCGGCCGCGCACCTGGCGCGGCGCGCTCGTTCCCGACCGCGTCGAGGTGCGTATCGAGGCGCTGGAGACCGCGAAGCGTCCGGTCAACGCCGTTGCCGACAACATCGAATTCAAATCGGTCGTCGAGGTGACCGTCGCCCAGGAGAGGGAGGCTCAGAGTCTCATCATGTTCGACCCCGACCACTCGTGGGACGAGCGCATCCTCACCGAGCAGTTCCGGTACTGACCGGCGCCGAGGCTGCTAACCCGGCGCGGTCCAGTAGGTGACGATGTCCTCGAGGGTCGGCCGCGGCCGATCGCTGTAGGGAATGGTCGATGTGCCGATGTGGATGAACCCAACGAACCGCTCCCCTGGGTGGAGACCGAGGATCTTCCCGGCATCCGGATCGTAGGCGATCCAGCCCGTCACCCATTGGCCGGCAAAGCCGAGAGCGTGAGCAGCAAGCACGATGCTCATCGCCGCATTGCCCGCGGAGAGGAGCTGCTCGAATTCGGGAATCTTGACGTGCGGCGCGGCCCGGCTGACGACGGCGATCACTACCGGCGCCTGGGCCAGCCGCTTTCGCTCCTCCTCGAGCAGCTTCGCCTCGACCTCCGGATTCTTCCTCTTGAACAGCTCCGCCAGTGCCTGGCTTGCCCTCGCCCGCGCATCGCCTTCGAACACGATGAAGCGCCAAGG
>DASSPO010000316.1:0-2173 GCA_035699585.1 Bauldia sp. | reverse complement strand
AAGTGCGTGCCGTGTTGCGGTTCTTCAAGGCGACGGTGATCGGCGGACTGTTCTTCCTCGTTCCCGCTGCATTGATCATTCTCGCACTGGAGAAGCTCGCCGGGATTCTGCGACCCGTAGCCGACGAGGCGGCGGCGGTGTTCAGTCCGTTCGGGATTGGCCCGGCATGGCAGGCCACCATCATCATCGCCATGCTGGTGCTCGCCGCATTTCTCGCCGGCCTGTTCGGGAGTACGGTCGCGGGCAGGGGCCTCTTCGGCTGGATCGAAGCCGCGTTGCTCAGTCGCGTGCCCGGCTACGGGATCGTGAAAAGCGCCGCCGCAGACGCCGCAGGAAACACGGCGCAGCTGGAGTCGGCGCAAAGATCGAGCGCGGTTTTTGTCCGGATCGACGAAGGTTGGCAGATCGGCTTCGTCATGGACCGGGTCGGCGAGGACATGTTTGCGATCTTCGTACCGGACGCGCCATCGCCGACCAGCGGCACCGTTCTCTTCGCCAGCTCCGATCAGTTCGTCGACAGCGGGCTCAAGATAGCCGACGCGCTGCGCTGCCTGCGTCAACTCGGCGCGGGTAGCACGCGGATGTTCCGTCCGCCCGATCGGAGCTAGACGCGAACGGACCCTTCCTCCAGCCCGAAACTCGGCAGATCCGGGTCGCCAGGTACGAGGCGGGAGTCCTCGACAACGACGAGGCGGCCGCCGGTATTCCTGGCGGAGTACGAGGCGCGCGGTGCCGCGACCCTGGGGGCTGGTCCGCAGCAGAGCCGCTATGCCGCGATCAGGGCCACGAGCCCCTTGAGGATAGCGATCGGCTCCGGCGGACACCCACGAATGTGGAGGTCGACCGGAAGCACGTCCCCGACCCCGCCGACCACCGCGTAGCTTCCCGCGAAGACACCGCCGTCGAGGGCACAATTGCCCATCGCGACCACCCATTTCGGCGACGGCATCGCGGCGTAGGTGCGCTCGAGCGCCTCCCGCATGTTCCTGGTCACCGGGCCCGTCACCAACAGGACGTCGGCGTGCCGCGGCGAGGCGACGAAGCGGAGGCCGAAACGCTCGAGATCATAGAAGGCGTTGTTGAGGGCGTGGATCTCGAGTTCGCAGGCGTTGCAGGAGCCGGCGTCCACCTGGCGGATCGTCAGGCTGCGGCCGAGCCTTTGGCGGGCTGCGGCGTCGAGCCCCCTCGCGAGCGCCGCGATCTCGGCGTCATCGGCAGCGGCGAGCGGCTCGGTGAGCGGAGGCCGGACAATGCCCTGGAAGATCATCTTGCGCATCGCCCGGACTCAGAGATCGTGGCCGGAATAGGAACAGTTGAACGACTTGTTGCAGAGCGGGAAGTCCGCAACGATGTTGCCCTCGATCACCGCCTCGAGCAGAGGCCACTGGAACCACGACGGGTCGCGGAGATGGCAGCGCGCGACCCTGCCGTCACCGTCGAGGCGGATTGCGACCAGGACGTCGCCCCGGAACCCTTCGACGATCGCGACGGCCTCGCCCGCCCCCCGAGGCACCTCGACCCGGATCGCGCCTGGTGGCGGACGGGCCAGCTTCTCGATCAGCTTCAGGCTCTCCTCGACCTCGCGGATCCGCACCCAGACGCGCGCATTGACGTCGCCAGCGGTCAGCACCGGGACGTCAAAATCGAGCTCGTCATACGGCGGATAGTCGAGGGTGCGGCGGGCGTCGAAACCGCGGCCGGAAGCCCGGCCGACAAAGCCGCCCGCGGCGAAGCGGCGGGCGAGCTCCGCCGTGAGCACCCCGGTCCCGACCGTCCGGTCCTGAAGCGAGGCGGTGTTGTCGTAAAGCTCGACCAGTTCGGCAAAGGCCGCGCGGATGTCGCGGGCGAGGCGGACGAGTTCGTCTCCCGCCTCGGGCGCGAGATCGGCGGCAACCCCGCCGGGAACGATGCGGTCCATCATCAGGCGGTGGCCGAAGGCCCGTCCGGCGAAGCGGAGAATCCGCTCGCGGAGCACGGCGCAATGAGCGTGCATCAGCGCGAATGAGGCGTCGTTGCAGATCGCGCCGATGTCGCCGAGGTGATTGGCGAGGCGTTCGAGTTCGGCCATCGCGGCGCGCAGCCACTGCGCCCGCGGCGGCGCCTCGATTCCCGCTGCCGATTCGACCGCGCGGGCAAAGGCATAGGCATAGGCGACGGTGCTGTCGCCCGAGGT
>DASSPO010000315.1:0-8471 GCA_035699585.1 Bauldia sp. | reverse complement strand
TCCTCATGCATGCGAACCACCGCGAGGACATCAAGGAGGCCTTCGCCGGCGACATCATCGCCCTTGCCGGGCTCAAGGAGGCCCGCACCGGTGACACCCTTTGCGATCCGCAGAAGGCTGTCATTTTGGAAAAGATGGAGTTCCCCGATCCGGTCATCGAGATCGCGGTCGAGCCCAAGACCAAGGCAGACCAGGAGAAGCTCGGCGTGGCGCTCTCCCGGCTTGCCGCGGAGGACCCGTCATTCCGCGTTTCCACCGACGCCGAAAGCGGCCAGACCATTCTGAAGGGTATGGGCGAACTTCATCTCGACATCAAAGTCGACATACTGAAGCGCACCTACAAGGTCGACGTAAGCGTCGGCGCCCCGCAGGTCGCCTACCGCGAGACGATCACCAAGCGCGTCACCCACGCGTACACCCACAAGAAGCAGTCAGGCGGCTCGGGCCAGTTCGCGGCGGTTGAGCTCGAGGTTGCGCCGAGCGGCGCGGGCCAGGGCAACAAGTTCGAGTCCCGCATCGTCGGCGGCTCGGTACCGAAGGAGTACATCCCCGGCGTGGAGAAGGGGATCGAGTCGGTGCTCACCTCTGGGCCGCTCATCGGCTTCCCCGTGGTGGACGTCTCGGTCGCCCTGGTCGACGGCAAGTACCATGACGTGGACTCCTCGGCGCTCGCCTTCGAGATCGCGACGCGGGCCGGCTTCCGCGAGGCGCTCAAGCTCGCCGGACCGGTGTTGCTCGAGCCGATCATGAAGGTCGAGGTTGTGACCCCTGAGGAGTATCTCGGCTCGGTCATCGGCGACCTCAACTCGCGGCGCGGTCAAATCGCCGGAACCGACACACGCGGCAACGCCCAAGTGGTCAATGCCATGGTGCCGCTCGCCAACATGTTCGGCTACGTCAACCAGCTCCGTTCGATGAGCCAGGGACGGGCCCAGTACACGATGCAGTTCGACCACTACGCTCCGGTGCCGCGCGCCGAGGCGGAGGAAATCCAGGCGAAGTTTGCCGGCTAGATTGAGTTAGGAAAGACGGAGAGCCCCGATGGCCAAAGAGAAATTCACCCGCACCAAGCCGCACTGCAACATCGGTACGATCGGCCATGTCGACCATGGCAAGACGTCACTAACAGCGGCCATCACCAAGGTGCTGGCGGAGCAGGGCAAGGCCAAGTACACGGCTTACGACCAGATCGACGCTGCGCCGGAGGAGAAGGCGCGCGGGATCACGATCAATACCGCTCACGTCGAATACGAGACCGAGAAGCGGCATTACGCTCACGTCGACTGCCCCGGTCATGCCGACTACGTGAAGAATATGATCACCGGTGCGGCCCAGATGGACGGCGCGATCCTCGTCGTTTCCGCGGCCGACGGCCCGATGCCGCAGACCCGCGAACACATTCTGCTCGCCCGTCAGGTCGGCGTGCCGGCGCTGGTCGTATTCCTCAACAAGTGTGACATGGTGGATGACCCGGAGCTTCTCGACCTCGTTGAGCTCGAGGTGCGCGAGCTCCTTTCCAAGTACGAGTTCCCCGGCGATGAAATCCCCATCGTCCGCGGCTCGGCGCTGAACGCGCTCGAGGATACCAACAAGGAGCTGGGCCATGATGCCGTGCTCAAGCTCATGGACGCGGTCGACAACTATATTCCGCAGCCGCAGCGCCCGGTCGACCAGCCGTTCCTGATGCCAATCGAGGACGTGTTCTCGATCTCCGGCCGCGGCACCGTGGTGACGGGACGGGTGGAGCGCGGTGTGGTCAAGGTCGGCGAAGAGGTCGAGATTGTCGGTATCCGGCCGACGACCAAGACCGTCGTCACCGGCGTCGAGATGTTCCGCAAACTCCTCGATCAGGGCGAGGCCGGGGACAATATCGGCGCGCTGCTCCGCGGTATCGACCGCGAGGGCGTCGAGCGCGGCCAGGTGCTTTGCAAGCCGGGCAGCGTCACCCCGCACACCAATTTCAAGGCCGAGGCCTACATCCTTACCAAGGAGGAGGGCGGGCGTCACACGCCGTTCTTCACCAACTACCGGCCGCAGTTCTACTTCCGGACGACCGACGTGACGGGAATCGTCAAGCTGCCTGAGGGTACTGAAATGGTGATGCCCGGCGACAACGTCGCGATCGAGGTCGAACTGATCGTGCCAATCGCCATGGAGGAGCGTCTCCGCTTCGCCATTCGCGAGGGCGGCCGCACCGTTGGCTCGGGCGTCGTCTCGTCGATCCTGAAGTAAACCGATGGGTGTCCCTGGCCCAGGGCAGGGACGCCGCGAAGCGCAGACCGCAGAGGACAGACAAAGGAGAGAGCAGGGCAGAAACCAGTGATCGCTGACGGAGAGTCCACCGTCTGTCGTCCGAAGTCTGTCCTCTGAACCATCATGAACGGCCAGAACATCCGTATCCGGCTCAAAGCGTTCGACCATCGCATTCTCGATGCGTCGACCCGCGAGATCGTCAACACCGCCAAACGGACCGGCGCGCGCGTGCGCGGGCCGGTCCCGCTGCCCACGCGGATCGAGAAGTTCACCGTCAACCGGTCGCCTCACATCGACAAGAAGAGCCGCGAGCAGTTCGAGATGCGAACGCACAAGCGGCTCCTCGACATTGTCGATCCGACGCCGCAGACGGTCGATGCGCTGATGAAGCTCGACCTCGCCGCCGGCGTCGATGTCGAGATCAAGCTCTAGAAAGGGCAGAACAATGCGTTCGGGAGTGATCGCACAGAAGGTCGGCATGACCCGCATCTTCACCGATGCCGGAGAGCAGGTGCCGGTGACTGTGCTCCGACTCGACAATTGCCAAGTGGTGGCGCAGCGCACCGAGGAAAAGAACGGGTATACCGCGCTTCAGCTCGGCGTCGGCCTGCGGAAGGTCAAGAATACTCCGCGGGCGCTCCGGGGCCATTTCGCGGCCGCCCATGTCGAGCCGAAGCGCAAACTGGCCGAGTTCCGGGTGAGCCCTGAGAACCTGATCGACGTCGGGGCGGAGCTCACTGCCGACCACTTCGTCGTCGGCCAGTTCGTCGACGTTACCGGCACCTCGATCGGCCGCGGTTTCCAGGGCGTTATCAAGCGCCACAATTTCAGCGGCGGTCGTGCGAGTCACGGCAACTCGCTCAACCACCGCACTCACGGTTCGACCGGCCAGCGCCAGGATCCCGGCAAGGTCTTCAAGGGAAAGAAGATGGCCGGCCACATGGGTGACGTCCGCGTCACCACCCAGAACCTAAAGATCGTCAAGACCGACGCAACTCGCGGTTTGATCATGGTTGAGGGTGCGGTCCCCGGGGCCAAGGGCGGATGGATCTTGGTGCGCGACGCGGTGAAGCGGCCGCTGCCTGACGGCGTGCCGATGCCGGGTGCCTTCCGCAAGAACGGCGATGCCGCGGCTCCGGCCGCCGTTGCCGAAGCGAAGGAGGTCGAGTGATGGACGTGAAGGTGACCACTCTCGACGGCAAATCGGCGGATTCGATCACGCTGCCCGACGAGATCTTCGGCCTCGACCCGCGTGCCGACATCCTGCAGCGGATGGTCCGCTGGCAGCTTGCGCGGCGCCAGGCTGGAACCCACAAGACGAAGACGCGCGGCGAAGTGCGCATGACCAGCAAGAAGGCCTATAAGCAGAAGGGCACGGGCCAGGCGCGTCACGGCAACAAAGCGGCGCCGCAGTTCCGCGGCGGCGGCAAGGCATTCGGGCCCGTGGTCCGTAGCCATGCTCATGACCTACCGAAGAAGGTGCGGGCGCTTGCGCTCAAGCACGCTCTTTCCGGCAAGGCCAAGGACGAGAAACTGATCGTGCTCGCCGAGGCAAAGGCCGCCGAGCCCAAGACCAAGGCGTTGGCCGCGCGCTTCGAGAAGCTTGGGCTGACCAACGCCCTCATCATCGACGGTGCTGCGATCGAGGACAATTTCCGCCTCGCCGCCCGCAACATCCCCGGTATCGATGTCCTGCCGGTCCAGGGGATCAATGTCTATGACATCCTCCGCCGCGACACGCTGGTCCTGACCAGGGCGGCCGTCGAGGCTCTGACGGAACGGTTCAAATGAACGCGCACGCGCATTACGACGTCATCCGCAGCCCAGTGATCACCGAGCGCTCAACGGCGCTTTCGGAGCACAACAAGCTCGTCTTCAAGGTGGCCCCCGACGCGAAGAAGAGCGAGATCAAGGCGGCGGTGGAGGCGTTGTTCAAGGTGAAGGTCAAGGCGGTGAACACGCTTGTCCGCAAGGGCAAGCTCAAGCGCTTCCGCGGCGTTAAAGGACGCCAGGGCGACAGCAAGCGGGCCATCATCACCCTCGAAGAGGGTTACTCGATCGACGTGACGACGGGTCTCTGAGGCGTTTCCGATGGCACTCAAGAATTACAAGCCGACCACTCCGAGCCAGCGCCAGCTGGTGCTGGTCGATCGCTCCGAGCTCTACAAGGGCAAGCCTGTGAAGGGTCTTGTCGAGGGCAAGACCTCGACGGGCGGACGAAACAACTATGGGCGAATTACCGTGCGATGGCGGGGCGGCGGCCACAAGCGCGCGTACCGCCTCGTGGACTTCAAGCGCCGGAAGCTCGACATGCCGGCAACCGTCGAGCGACTTGAGTACGACCCCAATCGCACGGCCTTCATTGCCCTGATCCGCTATGAGGACGGCGAACTCTCCTACATTCTTGCGCCGCAGCGTCTCGCGGTTGGCGACACGGTTGTCGCCTCAAAGCATGCCGATGTGAAGCCGGGAAACGCCATGCCGCTCGCGTCCATGCCGGTCGGTACCATCGTCCACAATGTCGAGATGAAGCTTGGCGCAGGGGGCCAGATCGCCCGCTCTGCGGGAACCTATGCCCAGTATGTCGGCCGCGACCAGGGATATGCCATCCTTCGGCTCAACTCCGGGGAGCAGCGTCTGGTCAACCAGAATTGCTTCGCGACCGTCGGTGCGGTATCGAATCCCGATCACTCCAACATCAATATCGGCAAGGCCGGCCGCAATCGTTGGCTCGGTCGGAAGCCGAGCGTCCGCGGCGTCGCCATGAACCCCGTGGACCATCCGCTGGGCGGCGGCGAGGGCCGTTCGTCGGGCGGCCGTCACCCGGTGACCCCGTGGGGCAAGCCGACCAAGGGCAAGAAGACGCGCAACAACAAGCGCACCGACAAATTCATCGCGCGCAGCCGTCATGCGCGCAAGAAGGCTTAGGCAAGAGGCTCAGAAGTGGCTCGTTCAGTTTGGAAAGGCCCGTTCGTCGACGGCTTTCTCTTGAAGAAGGCTGACAAGGCGCGCTCCGGCGGCCGCGGCGAGGTGATCAAGATCTGGAGCCGGCGGTCGACCATCCTGCCGCAGTTTGTGGGGCTCACCTTTGGCGTCCACAACGGCAACAAGCATATTCCGGTGCTCGTCAGCGAAGACATGGTGGGCCACAAGTTCGGTGAGTTCGCACCGACGCGGACCTATCACGGCCACGCCTCGGACAAGAAGGCGAAGAGGACCTGACACGATGGGCAAGGCAAAACGCGAACGTCCGCTCGGCGAGAACGAGGCGAAGGCCGAGCTCCGTATGGCCCGCACGTCGCCGCAGAAGCTTAACTTGGTCGCCGGCCTGATCCGCGGCAAGAAGGTGTCGACGGCGCTTGCCGACCTTACATTCAGCCGGAAGCGGATCGCGGGTCCGGTCAAGAAGACGCTCGAGTCCGCGATTGCCAATGCTGAGAACAACCACCAGCTCGACGTCGACTCGCTGGTCGTTGCCGAGGCGTTTGTCGGTTCGGGGATGATGCTGAAGCGCTGGACGCCGCGCGGCCGTGGCCGCGTCGGCCGTATTCGCAAGCGCTTCTCGAACCTCACCATCGTCGTCCGCGAAGCCGGGGAGTCCGCCTGATGGGTCAGAAAGTCAATCCGGTCGGGCTCCGGCTCGGCGTCAACCGGACGTGGGACTCGCGCTGGTTCGCCAGCCGCGGCGAATACGGCAAGCTCCTCCATGAGGACATGAAGATCCGCGAAGCGCTGATGGAGGATCTGAAGCAGGCGGCGGTATCGAAGATCGTCATCGAGCGCCCGCACAAGAAGTGCCGGGTCACGATCCATTCCGCGCGTCCGGGCATCGTCATCGGCAAGAAGGGCGCCGACATCGAGAAGCTTCGCAAGAAGGTGGCGAAACTGACCGACTCGGAGGTCCATATCAACATCGTCGAGGTGCGGAAGCCTGAGATCGATGCGACGCTCGTCGCCCAGTCGATTGCACAGCAGCTCGAGCGTCGCGTCGCGTTCCGCCGCGCGATGAAGCGGGCGGTCCAGTCCGCCATGCGGCTCGGCGCCGAGGGCATCAGGATCTCCTGCGGGGGTCGTCTCGGCGGCGCCGAAATCGCCCGGACCGAGTGGTATCGCGAGGGTCGGGTCCCGCTCCACACGCTCCGCGCCGACGTCGATTTCGGTCAGGCGACTGCCAACACCGCCTACGGCACATGCGGCGTCAAGGTCTGGATCTTCAAAGGTGAGATCATGGAGCACGACCCGATGGCGTCGGAGCGCCGCCAGGTCGAGGGTGCCGAGCCGACCAGCCGCCGTCGCGAGGCAGCATAAGGCCCGAGAGATAGGATCATGCTTCAGCCAGTCCGCACCAAGTATCGCAAGCAGCACAAGGGCCGCATCCACGGCAAGGCAACCTCGGGTGCCGAGCTGACCTTTGGCTCCTATGGGCTAAAGTCGCTTGAGCCGGAACGGGTTACCGCCCGCCAGATCGAGGCGGCCCGCCGCGCCATCACGCGCCACATGAAGCGCGCCGGCCGGCTTTGGATCCGCATCTTCCCGGACGTGCCGGTATCGAAGAAGCCAACCGAGGTGCGCATGGGCAAGGGCAAGGGGACGCCGGAGCTCTGGGTCTGCCGGGTGAAACCGGGCCGGATCATGTTCGAGATCGACGGTGTCGCGCCGGATCTCGCCAGGGAGGCCCTCCGCCTAGGCGCGGCGAAACTTCCGGTTCGCACTCGCGTCGTCCAACGCATCGCCGACTAGGAACTACGACTATGAAAGCGCAAGACATCCGTCAGATGACGGAAGACCAGATCGGCGACGAGATCGCGAAGCTCAAGAAGGAGCAGTTCAATCTGCGCTTCCAACGGGCGACCGCTCAGCTTTCGAACACTTCGCGCGTGCGCCAGGTCAGGCGCGACATCGCACGCCTGATGACGATCGGCACGCAGAAGCGCGCCTCCAAGAAGGGCTAATTGAAGTCATGCCGAAACGTGTCCTGCAAGGAACCGTCGTTAGCGACAAGAACGACAAGACGGTCGTGGTGCGCGTCGAGCGGCGCTTCACGCATCCTGTCCTGAAGAAGACGATCCGGCGCTCGAAGAAGTACCACGCGCATGACGCTCAGAACAAATTCAAGGTCGGCGACATCGTTTCGATCGAAGAAACCGTGCCGATCTCCAAGAACAAGCGCTGGGTCGTGATCGACGATACGGCCAAGGCCGCGACATAGGGGACGGCGCTCGTCGCCGGAGTGAAGTCATGATTCAGATGCAGACGAACCTCGACGTCGCCGACAACTCCGGCGCGCGCCGCGTTATGTGCATCAAGGTGCTGGGCGGCTCGAAGCGGAAATACGCTTCCGTCGGCGACGTGATCGTCGTCTCGGTCAAGGAGGCGATCCCGCGCGGCCGCGTCAAGAAGGGCGACGTGATGAAGGCGGTGGTCGTACGCACCGCCAAGGATATCCGCCGCCCGGACGGCAGCGTCATCCGTTTCGACCGCAATGCCGCGGTGCTCATCAACAATCAGCAGGAACCGGTCGGCACCCGCATCTTCGGACCGGTGCCACGCGAGCTCCGTGCCAAGAACCACATGAAGATCATCTCGCTCGCGCCGGAGGTTCTCTAATGGCCGCGCGCATCAAGAAGGGCGACCGCGTCGTCGTCATTGCCGGCAAGGACAAGGGCCGCACAGGCGAGGTGATCCGTGTGCTCCCTGACGAGGACCGCGCCGTGGTTCGCGGCATCAATGTCGCACGCCGGCATCAGCGTCAGACGGCGCGGGACCAGGGCGGCATCATCGTCAAGGAACTGCCGATCCACCTTTCGAACATCGCGATCGCCGCGCCGAGCGACGGGAAGCCGACCAAGATCGCCTTCCGTGTCAACAAGGACGGCGTCAAGCAGCGCGTCGCGAAGCGAACCGGAGAAGTCATAGATGGCTGAGGCACAGTACGAGCCGCGGCTCAAGAAGCAGTATCGCGAGCAGATCGCCCCTGCGCTGATCAAGGAGTTCGGTTACAAGAACGCTCTTGAGGTGCCGCGGATCGACAAGATCGTCATCAACATGGGAATTGGCGAGGCGGTCGCGGATTCGAAGAAGGTCCAGTCGGCGCTTGGCGACCTTGCCAAGATCGCCGGCCAGAAGCCGGCCGTCACCAAGTCGCGGAAGTCGATCGCTACCTACAAGCTCCGCGAGGGGATGCCGATCGGCGGCAAAGTCACACTTCGCAAACAGAG
>DASSPO010000314.1:0-7283 GCA_035699585.1 Bauldia sp. | reverse complement strand
AGACCCAGTAGAGCGGAACCGGCTTGGCCACCTTGGCGTCCACGCGCTGGCCGTTGACGAACATCTGGTCGATCGCCGCGGAGTCCCATTCCGGCGTGTCGCGGAGGATCCACTTGATCAGGTCGCGAATGCCCTGGATGCGCACGCAGCCGGACGATTCGAAGCGGAACTCGTTGTTGAACAGGAGCTTGCCGGGCGTGTCGTGCATGTACACGCCTTCGGGGCTCGGGAAGTTGATCTTCACGTTCCCCATCGAGTTGAAGTCACCCGGATCCTGCCGGAACAGGTAGTTGGTCGCCTCGTCGCTATACCAGTCGATCTGCGAGGCTGGGATTTCGTTGCCCTGCTTGTCGTAGATGCGGATCTTGTAATCGTTGACGTAGTTCGGATCCTTCTGCATCTTCGGGATCAGGTCCTTCTTGATGATGCTCGCCGGCACCGTCCAGAAGGGGTTGAAATTGATCTCCGTGACCTTGCTGTTGACGATCGGCGACGGCCGGTCGACCTTGCCGACGATCGCGGTGTGGCGGGACGCGACCATGCCGTTCTCGACGGCCTCGACCTGCGCCGCCGGGATGTTCACCATGATGAAGCGATCGGGCAGCTTCTGGGTGTGCATCTTGAGGCGAGTGAGATTGGTCGAGAGCTGATTGAGCCGGACAGCCGCGGGAACGTTGAGCGCGGCGAAGGTCGAGTCGCCGACGACGCCGTCGACCGGGATGCCGTGCCGTCCCTGGAAACGCTTGACCGCCGCCTCGACATAGGTGTCGAAGGCCTCGGAGACGCCGAGGGAATAGTCGAGATCGCCGGAAATTATCAGGCGCTGGCGAAGTGCTGCGACCGACGGCCCGCGCGAACCGACCTTGAGCTTCTGCTCCGGCGGCACCATGGGCCAGCCGCCCTGGGCAACGATGTCGGAGTACTGGAGTATGGCGTGCTCGACCGCGCCGACGATGTCGGCTGAAAGCGTCGGGATATCGCCTCGAATCTGCGGCGCCGAGCTCGCCGCGGCGTCGAAACCGTCGGACCACTCGGACTGCTGCGACTGGAGCACCTGCTGGATGGGGTCTTCAGCAGACGCGCCCGTGGCGGCGAGGATGGTTGACAGCGCAAGCGACATGATGGCGGTGCGGGTTGCGATCATGGTTCGACGGTTCCCATCCACGAGCTGAGGTGGCAGCGACCTGACGGATCGACGCACATATGGATCGGAATCCCCCCGATCCACCCCTGCTGCGCCACGTCCCCGGACGATCCTGCTGCCCGATCAGAACAGCATACTCTTTTCTGTCCGTTAATATGGCGCTTTCGTGTCTGGTGCCTTTTCGCCCCGCAGCGCGACACGCCGTGTTGCGATGGTGCAACGCAGGGAAGACGCCAAAAAGGGCCCGGCCGTAGCCGGGCGCGAGGCATCCTTCGGGTCGGAAGCGGCTAGAGCCGGTAAAGAATCTGGTCGGTCCAGAAGCGATCGAGCCTTTGAAGCGAGCGGTTGAGCTCCTCGAAGTCGTTCGGACCGATCCCGCCCACCTGCTGGATCGAACGAATGTGACGGTCGTATAGGGCGTTCACGATCTTGGCGACCTCGCGGCCCTTGTCGGTGAGGCTAACCCTTACCGAACGCCGGTCCATGCGGGAGCGCTGGTGGTGGATATAGCCCATCTCCACGAGCTTCTTGAGATTGTAGGAGACGTTCGATCCGAGATAGTAGCCGCGGGTCCTGAGTTCGCCCGCCGTAAGCTCCGATTCGCCGATATTGAAGAGAAGAAGCGCCTGGACCGCGTTCACGTCCGAGCGGCCGGAACGGTCGAATTCGTCCTTGATCACATCGAGTAGACGCCGGTGAAGACGCTCGACCAGCGTCAATGCCTCCAGATATAGTGGTTTGATGTCCGAACTACCGGACGGACCGGGAGCCGCCTCGACTGCGCGCTTTACGTTCATCATGCCTCGCCCCTCGCTGTTTCGTGGCAGGTATTCTCCCGCCTGTGTAGATTTGAACATAAATTGAGGCGCTGAAAATCCACTTAAATCTCACGCTTAATGCGGACTTACCAATTTGCATCAATGTTGATGGTTATTGAATCGGAAAATTGTATTAAGATCAAAGGGTTGTGACGAGAGTTTGAATCAGTTTGCTGAAATCCGGCGGGCCACGAACACCATCGCGGCATAGCCGGCGACCGTCACGACATGGAACGCAACGAGGAGAAGGTCGGCTCCGAAGGTTCCCGCAAAGACGGTATGCATCGCCACTTCAAAAAGCGCCGCATAGAACCACAGGACATTCCCCCAGGCCACCCTCTGCCATAGCCCGACCGCCGCAACCAGATCGACCACGGCAAGATGGATCGTTGCCATCTTCCAGGCTGCCGACATCTCCTCGAACATCCCGCCCGAGCCGCCAACCACCCCGAGGATCACCGCCCAATGGAACAGCCCGAGGAGCATCAGCACGCCCGACATGACCCGGCCGTAGATGTCGAGAAGGAACGGCAGGCGACTTGCGGGCGGCTGAACCGCGCCTTTTTCCTTGATCGTCATGTCCGCCGTTTACCGCGGCTCGCTCGCCAAGGCCAGTGATGCATGGTCCCAGTGCGTTTTCCGCATGCCGGGTGCTACAATCCGCACCCGGAGAAAGGACCGACGCCATGACCCGCCAGCGACCCGCCCCCGAGGCCGACTCTTCGATCCGTCCGGATATGGACGCGATCCTCGGCGGTCGGCGGATGCGCCGGAACCGCCGCACCGACTGGTCGCGCCGGCTTGTCCGCGAAAACACGCTCAGCGTCGACGACCTCATCTGGCCGATTTTTCTCGTCGACGGGGAGAACATCACCCAGCCCGTCGAGTCGATGCCGGGCGTGGAACGGCTTTCGATTGATCGTGCGGTTGCGGCCGCGGAACGGGCGGCGGCCCTTCGCATTCCGGCGATCGCGCTTTTTCCCTACACCGACCCGGCTCTCCGTGACCCGACGGGATCGGAGGCGTTCAACCCGGACAACCTCGTCTGTGTGGCGACGCGCGCCATCAAGGCGGCGGTCCCTGACCTCGGCATCGTCGTCGATGTGGCGCTTGACCCCTACACCAGCCATGGACACGACGGGCTCTTGGTCGGCGACCAGATCGTCAACGACGCGACCGTCGAGCAGCTCTGTGTCCAGGCGTTGATCCAGGCCGAGGCCGGCGCCGACGTAATCGCTCCCTCCGACATGATGGATGGCCGGGTCGGCGCCATCCGCCGGGCGCTCGACATGAAGGGGTTCGGCGACGTTCAGATCATGGCCTATACCGCGAAATACGCCTCCGCCTTTTACGGACCGTTCCGCGACGCGGTCGGCACCGCCAAGACCCTCGTCGGGGACAAGCGCACCTACCAGATGGACCCTGCAAACGGCGACGAAGCCCTTCGGGAGGCCGAGCTCGACGTCGCCGAAGGCGCCGATCTCCTCATGGTGAAGCCGGGGCTTCCCTATCTCGACGTGCTCTGGCGCATCAAGGAGGCTTTCGGCCTGCCGACCTTCGCCTACCAGGTGTCCGGCGAATACGCGATGATCGAAGCTGCCGCTCGCAACGGCTGGATCGACGGCGAGCGGGCGATGTTGGAAAGCCTGATCGCGTTCAAGCGGGCGGGCGCGGATGGCATTCTCACCTATTTCGCGCCGCGGGTGGCTGAAAGGCTGGCCGGGGAACACCAGAGCTAGCCGCGGGCACCGGCCGGGCGGGGTTGGTGTCCGAGGTCGATTGGTTCGACCGTCGAATTTGAGGATGATCGGATCACCAACGAGCGGCCTGCATTCGGGCTAAGGCAACAAGATCGAGGACTTGGCGACCGATCTTCGCCCGCTGCCTCGCGGCTGAGGGCCTGAGACACCCGCTTGCATCCCGCGGCCGGGCCGACCATTCTTCCCGGCGGACGGGACCGGCGGGGAAAAGGCCTGCCCGATCCAGGGAACGAGGGGGAGTATAGGATGAGCGACGGCCCCGAGGGCACGGCGGGCTCCGTGCGAAGCCGCTTTGCCTATGATCCCGATGCCCATCCCGACCTCTTCGACGGGGTCCTGTCGAAGCGCGTCGTCGCCTTTGTCGCCGATGCGATCATCATCGTCCTCCTCATGATTCCGGCGGCCCTGGTTGTCTTCGTCCTTGGCATCGTTACCCTCGGTATCGGCTGGCTCCTTTACGGCGTGTTGTTCGCAATCGTCGCCCTTAGCTATATCGCGGTCACCTTGGGCGGGCCGAACTCGGCCACCATCGGAATGCGCTGGGCTGGCATCGAGATGCGTACCTGGAACGGTGGGCCGTCTTTTCCGCTCCTTGCCGTCATGCATGCCCTGGTCTTCTGGTTCTCCGTCGGCCTCCTCACGCCGCTGATCCTGCTCGTCGGGCTGTTCACGCGGCGGCGGCAGCTCCTCCACGACCTCCTCCTCGGCACGGTTGTGGTGAACAGCGCGGCACTCGTCCGCCTCGAAACGCGGTAGGCCCTTTGCGCGCCTCCTTCCCGCATCCCCGACCCGTTGTGCTGCGTGCCTCGACCTTGGCGCCGGAGACGGGCCTCCGATGAGCGGAACGTGGGCCCACGACGTCCTGATGTGGCTGACCTTTGGCGGCATCGTCGCGATGATCGCCGCCTATGCACTGGAGCGCTGGTCGATCGAGCTGATCTCGATTGCTTCCCTGGTCGGCTGGCTGATCCTCTTCTGGCTCGTGCCGAAGCTTTTCGGCGTCGAAACCCCGCTCCCCACCAGCGAAGTGCTCGCCGGTTTTTCCAACGAGGCGCTGGTGACCGTGCTCGCCATGCTCATCGTCGGCCAGGGTCTGTTCCAGACCGACGCCCTGGAGCGTCCGGCGGCAGTGCTGGCCCGCCTCGGCGGCCGGAACGGGATGGCCTCGGTCATCATCGTCCTTTTCGCCGCCCTGGTGACCAGCGCCGTCGTCAACGACACTCCGGTCGTGGTGATGTTCCTGCCGATCATCACGGCCGTCGCGGCGACCCGCGGGATCTCGACATCCAAGGCTTTGATGCCCCTCTCCTTCGTCGCCCTCCTCGGCGGCACCACGACGCTGATCGGCACATCCACCAACCTCCTTGCCGCCGGCGTCGCCGCCCGCGAAGGTCTGATCATCGGCTTCTTCGAGTTCACCGTGCCGGCAACCGTCATGGCGCTAGTCGGCTTCGCCTATTGCGCCTTCGTCCTCCCGCGCTTTCTCGTCGCCCGCGAGGGCATGGCCGTGCAGATGACCGGCGGCAGCAGCGGCAAGCAGTTCATCGCCCAGATCGACATCACCTACGGTCACCCTCTGGCCGGTGCCTCCTCGGTCTCCGGCATGTTCCCGGCCCTCAAGGATATGACGGTTCGCCTGGTCCAGCGGGGCGAGCATCCCTACCTGCCCCCCTTCGAGAACCTGACGCTCCGGCCCGGCGACACCGTCATCGTCGCCGCAACGCGGAGCGCGATCACCAAGGCGCTGTCCGACGGCGCCCGCGTTGCGACGCGCGAGATGGCGGAGTCGGGGGTGGAGGCCGGGCCGATGAGCACCAAGGACCTCACCCTTGCGGAAGCTGTGGTGGCGCCCGGATCCCGCCTCATCGGCCGTACCATCGAGCAGGCGGCGATCCATCACGACACCGGCACCATCGTCCTCGGCGTTGAGCGGCGGAGCCGCATGCCGCGAATGGCGCTGAGCGAGATTCGCCTTGAGGCCGGTGACGTGCTCCTGGTTGCCGGCACGCGAGAGGCGATCGAGGGGCTCCGCCTCAACCGCGACCTCCTGCTCCTCGAATGGTCGGCGGCCGATCTACCGCAGCGGCGCTTTGCCAGGCGGGCGCTGATGATCTTCGGACTGATGGTGGTCTATGCGGCAAGCGGCATCGGCCCGGTTGTGATCGGTGCCGTCACTGCGGCGCTGGCGATGATCTTCTCCGGCTGCCTCAACATCCGCCAGGCGATGCGCGCCTTCGACCACCGCATTTATCTGATGATCGGCGTCGCCCTTGCCGCCGCGGCGGCCCTTGAACGCACCGGAGGAGCCGAGGCCATCGCCGATGCCTCGGTCGGGGCGGTTTCCGACTCCGCACCCTGGGTCACGGTGTCGGCCGTCTTCCTCGTCACCGCACTCATGACCAACATCCTCTCCAACAATGCCACGGCCGTGCTCTTCACGCCCATCGCCATCGGCATCGCCGAGCAGCTGGGGGCCCCGCCCATGCCATTCGTCGTTGCCGTCATTCTCGCGGCAAGCTGCTCCTTTGCCACCCCCGTCGGCTACCAGACCAACATGCTGGTCATGGGACCGGGCCATTACCGCTGGCGGGACTACCTCGTTGGCGGCGGGCCGCTGGTCCTGCTGATGTGGCTGGTCTTTTCCATCGTCGGCCCTTGGTATTATGGTCTGTGGTAGGCGACGCCCGTGACCCGACTGCCTTATGACACACCAGCCGACCGAGACCCCCCAGTTCTATCTGACGGCTCCGGCCCCGTGCCCTTACCTCGCCGGCCGGGCCGAGCGTAAGGTCTTTACCCACCTTGTCGGCGACCGCGCCGCCGCCCTCAACGACATCCTTACCCAGGGCGGCTTCCGGCGGAGCCAGAACATCGCCTACCGGCCGGCCTGTGAGGGCTGCCGGTCCTGCATCTCGGTGCGGACCGTGGTCGACGCCTTCGCGCCGACCGCCAGCATGCGCCGGATCATGAAGAAGAACCGTGACGTGATCGGTGCCGCCACCACCGCGAGCCCGTCCTCGGAGCAGTACTCCCTGTTCCGGAGCTATCTCGACGCCCGGCATTCCGAGGGGGGCATGGCCGACATGTCGGTGCTCGACTACGCCATGATGGTCGGCGAGTCCTACGTCGCGACCAACGTCTACGAGTACCGATTCCGCGGCCCCGACTCCGCCTTTACCGGCCGCGGCGAAGGCCCGCTGATCGCCACCGCCCTGACCGACGTGCTCGCCGACGGCCTGTCGATGGTCTACTCGTTCTTCGATCCCGACTACGCCGACCGCAGCCTCGGCACCTTCATGATCCTCGACCACATCGCGCGCGCCCGCAGGATGGGCCTCCCCTATGTGTATCTCGGCTACTGGGTCGAGGGCTCGCCGAAGATGGACTACAAGCGCCGCTTCAGGCCGCAGGAGCACCTGATGGCGAGAGGATGGACGATGGTCGACTGAGGGGCGCGTCTATTCGACGTCCTCCGGGTATTGCAGCGCGGGCGCCCTCGACTCCGGCCTCGGACAAAGCCTGCCGCAGCTCCTGCGAACCGCGTACCGCCCATATCGCCCG
>DASSPO010000313.1:0-2069 GCA_035699585.1 Bauldia sp. | reverse complement strand
CGGTGCTGGTGATCTCGCTGGTCAGAGGCATCTCCCTCTACGGCTCGGCGGTCGTCCTTTCCCGGATCGGCAACGCAATCCGCGCCGACATGCAGATGCGGATCTTCGATCACCTGCTGAAGCTCGGCGTCAACTACTTCGATCGCACGCAGTCGAGCGAGCTCATTTCCGCCATGACGGTGAGGGCCCAGTCGGCCGGCAGCACGCTCAACACCGTGATGACCAGCTTCGGCCGCGACCTCCTTTCGGTGATCGGGCTCGTGGCGGTGATGTTGATCCAGAGTCCCGGGATGTCGGTGATCGTTCTGGTGATCGGCCCGATCGCGGTGCTTGGCGTGCGTTACCTGGTGCGGCGGATACGGACGGCGACGCGCGGGGAACTCGACGGCATAACCGGCATCATTTCGTCGACGCAGGAGACGGCCCACGGCATTCGCATCGTCAAGGCCTTCAATCTCGAATCGGCGATGAAGAAGCGGACCTGGGATTCGGTCGACTACGTGCGGCAAAGAGCCAACCGCATGGGCGCGATCAGCGCCGGGACTTCGCCGCTGATGGAGACGCTCGGCGGATTTGCCATCGCCGGCGTGATGATGTGGGCCGGCTATGAGACCATCTTCCAGGGTTCCACCCCGGGCCCGTTCGTGTCGTTCGTGACCGCCCTTCTCCTCGCCTATGAGCCGGCGAAGCGTCTGGCCAATACCCGGGTCATGCTCGAGCGCGAGGCGTTCGGGGCGAAGACCCTTTACCGGATCCTCGATGCCGAGCCTTCGCTCAATGCCAACCCGGACGGTCCCGAGCTTGCGGTCAGCGGCGGCGAGATCGTCTTCGAGGAAGTGACCTTCGGATACCGGCGGAATCGGCCGGTGCTCCGCGACTTCAACTTCCGCGCCGCGCCGGGAAAGGTTACGGCGCTGGTCGGGCCCTCGGGATCCGGCAAGAGCACGATCATCAACCTGATCGAACGCTTCTATGACGTGCAGTCGGGCCGAATTCTCATCGATGGGCAGGACATCAGCGTGGTGCGCCTCGCCTCGCTGCGAAACAACATCGCATTGGTCAGCCAGGACACGGTCATCTTCAAGGCAAGCGTGCGCGAAAACATCCGCTTCGGCCGGCCGAGCGCCACCGACGAGGAAGTCGAGGAGGCGGCAAGGAACGCCATGGCGCACGACTTCATCCTTCAGATGCGGGACGGCTACGATACCGAACTCGACAGCGGCGGCGGGAAGCTCTCCGGAGGCCAGCGGCAGCGTATCGCGATTGCCCGGGCGATGCTCCGTGACGCGCCGATCATCCTTCTGGACGAGGCGACCTCCTCGCTCGATGCCGAGTCCGAGCACCAGGTGCAGGTCGCCTTCGATCGCCTGATGTCGGGCCGGACGACCATTGTCATTGCGCACCGGCTGTCGACCATCCTCGGCGCCGACCGCATCTGCGTCGTCGCCGGCGGTCAGATCATCGAGAGCGGCCGGCACGCCGAACTGCTCGCGCTGGGAAAGCACTACGCCAGGATCTATCACCTCCAGTTCGAAAAGCACGATGCCGACGGCAAGACGAAAATCCCGATCGCCGGCACAACCCACCAGGGCTTGGGGGTTTTCGTCGACGGCCCCGGCGTCTCGGTCGAGCCCAAGGGAACGGCATTCGTCAGGGCGAAGTAGGGGCGGGCTTCACGTGGCCGGTTTGATGGCCGCGCGGGGTGGCAAGCCTGCGTCGAACGGCCCCGTCGGTAAGAGAGATCGGCAGGAACCAGTCAGATCATGGAGGAACGTGCCGACCGATCCCGCCGCGATGAAATTGGCGGGTGGGTGTCGCGGCTGTTTCGACGTCGCCCGCCGAAGGCCAAACGTCGGCGGCCGAAACAAAGAAAAGACAAGAAGGACCTTCTCGGCCGGGGTTTGCCCGATGACTGGCCGAGCCCCGTGGATCCGGCGAAGACGCTGGTCAATTCGCAAAAGTGGTGTGTGCGGTCGAATCCGACAGTTTCGATTGTCGTCGTCAATCACGAGAGTGCCGAATACGTCTTCGAATGCATTCGCCAGATATGGCAGAACACGACTGACGTT
>DASSPO010000312.1:0-3309 GCA_035699585.1 Bauldia sp. | reverse complement strand
AAACGCTGCTCGGCGAACGCTACGCCGAGACAGTCGCCATAACGATTAGGGAGTCCCAAACTCTCAAGGACCTCCAAGCGAAGATCGCACAACAGGAGCTTGAGACTGCAGCGAAGTCCGAGCGCGATCAACTCTTCCAGAAGCTCGTCGATTACGACCCGACGCTGAGCGCGCTCCTGAGCGCGAGAAAGGCTTCTTCTTCGCCAGGTTTCACTTTCATCTTGACGACGTTGAAGGCAGTCTCGGCCTTACCTCTCGACGCGATTGTGTGATCAGTCACAAGCTTCTACCTCGATCTGCCGTATGATCAGGGACTTCTCGATATAGAGCATTACGTGTTCGATGATCCGGCGGCCATCACCGAGATCGACCCAACTGCGAAATGCGATTCGATCGCCCGCCAGGATTTCGTCTTCTATCTTCAGGCCAATTGGCCAGGCCTCGACCTGGCGAAGGAAAGTCGCGATCGCCGCGCGGCCTTTCAGTCGATGCGGGCGGCGAGGTGGGTTCTGATGACGGTACTCGATCCACTCAGCGTCTTCCGCATAGCACGCCGCCCAAGCGGCTGCGTCCTTGGCCTCGTAGGCTCGCTTGAAGGCGGCAAAGTCGAACATCACGGCCCCAGCAGTGGCTAACCCGCTTCGACGAGATCAAACAGGCAGATTGATTTTATAGCCGACGCGGCGAATTGGCGAAGTTCGACTGAAGGTACGCACTGCCGTTAGTGAATTGTCATTCTGGGCGCGGGGAATGAGGGTGTCTATTTGCCGACCGGGCGGCACCGCTCTCTGTGTCACTGGCGGTGACGCGGACCTCTCGCCGGTCGTCGCGGGGCCACGCCGACGAGGCGGCGTACGGCATCCTTGGCCCGCTCCAGCCGCATCGGATCGTTGAACAATATGTAGTTGACGTCGGCTCCAACCAAGATTGCGTCGACCTCGAAGGCAAGCTCCTCCGGATCGACGCTTGACGACAAGTCCCCACGCTTCTGGGCTATGCGTGCATTGGCGGCGAAGAAGCCGAGGAGCTGGCGCTGGACGTCGGCCAACGCCTGTCGCACCGGCTCGCGAATGTTGGCCGGATCAAGAAAGGAGGCAATGAAGAAGCACCCTCCCGGGAACGGACCGTGGCGGATGTAATGGAGAAACGCGTCGGCGAAAGCCACGATCTGCGCTGTCCCCGCATCGGCCTCGAGTGCCTTGGCCATGACGTCGCGCCCATACATCTCGGCGGCAATGCCGATGGTCGCGAGTTGCAGTTCCTCCTTTGAGCCGAAGTGCGCATAGAGGCCGCTCTTGCTGATGCCGAGATGGTCGGCAAGCCTTCCGAGCGAGAGCCCTTCGAGGCCCTCAACGCTGGCAAGGGTGGCGGCGGCCTCGAGAATGGATCGGCGCGACCGTTCCCCGCGCGCCTTTCGTCCGTCAGTGGGGTGCGATTCGATTGACATCTTGACTCTATAGCACGATCGGTCGTACATATATTAGCACGACCGTTCGGTCGTTATTCACAAGAATGGAGGAAGGCCATGAATGTGATGACGGGCGACTTCGAAGTGCTGCAGGAGGTCAAGCGCCGGGCGCGCGCCACGTGGGCGGCGGGCGACTACGACATTGCGGCAGACGGGATCTGGAGAGTCGGGGCGGTGGTGACGGCGGAGGCGAGCGTCCGCCCGGGAGACAAGGTTCTCGATGTGGCCTGCGGGACGGGCAACGCGGCAATCCAGGCAGCTCAGGCTGGCGGAGCGGTAACAGGGGTCGACTTGACGCCGGAGCTTTTCCGGGCGGCACGACGCCGGGCCGCCGAAGCGGGGGTTGAAATCGAGCTTCTGGAAGGAGACGCCGAGGCGCTCCCGTTCGATGATGCGACCTTCGACGTGGTCCTGTCGACGTTTGGGGTCATGTTCGCTCCCCGCCATGCGGTAGCGGCGGGCGAGATCGTCCGTGTGCTTCGGCCCGGCGGGCGCATCGCACTGGCCAACTGGGCTCCCGAAGGGTCTGTTGGCGATCTCTTTCGCACCATGGCCCGGCACCTGCCATCGCCCCCGCCGATCGCCGAGCCGCCGCTACTCTGGGGCACGAAGCCACACGTGCAAGAGCTGCTTGGTCGGCAAATCGACCTCAGGTTCACAGTCGTTGAGGTTCCACTGAAGACCGATCTCGGCGTTCCTCAGATGGTCGATCGGTTCCTGAGCATCTTCCCGCCGCTAGTCACCGCCCGTGCCATCCTGGAGCCACAGGGGCGCTGGGAGGCTGCTGAGGCCGAGATCCGACCCATGCTTGCGGCGATGTATACGAACCCGCCCACCTATCTCGTCGCCACCGGCACTAAACGCGCTTGAAGCTGAGCCAGCAAAGCCAAGGCGGCACTCTCATGGGGTGCCGCCCCGATGATGGGGGCAGAGGCACGCCGAGTGCCTAGATTATACCCCCGCGCGTGCTGAGGGTGCTGGTTCTTAGTCGACATGCCCGCCGGCAAGGCCGTGGGCGAGAGAGTGCCCCAGCGCCGCGCAACACCTATGCTGGACTCCGGGCGCGGCCCAGGATAAGGCAGTCATTGGCGAGCAAGACCGGCAAGTGTCCGGTCATCGTGGCCAAGCTCGACCGGCTCTCGCGAGACGTCGCCTTTATCGCTGGTCTCATGGCGCAGCGGGTCCCGTTCATCGTGGCCGAACTGGGCGCGGATGCAGATCCATTCATGTTCCACCTTTACGCTGCCCTTGCCGAGAAAGAGCGACGACTGATCTCCGAGCGCACACGGTCGGCGCTCGCCGCGCGGAAAGCGCAGGGCGCGCGTCTCGGAAACCGGAGCAACGCGGCGGAGGCGGCAGCAATGGGCCGGAAGGTCCAAGTCGAGGAAGCCGCGACGTTCGCGGCCAACGTCCTGCCGATCATCGAGTCGCTGCGCGCATCAGGCGTCCGGGATCTGCGTGGTCTCGCATTGGCGCTCAATAATCGCGGCGTCCGGACCGCCCGTGGCGGCCAATGGCATGTCTCGAACGTGAAGAACTTGGTCGACCGGGCAGCCCTTTTATAGGCGGGAGATACCACTCGCCTTTTTTTGCATTTGGTCCCCCGGAGACCCGTGTAGGCGATGGGCGCCGCGCCTGCCGACATCCGCCCCTATTGTCCTGACTCCACGTCCCTCATTCCACGTATCGGTATCCGGCCTTGGGCACGGTGGCGATGCGGCGGGCCTCGGGCCCGATCTTGCGGCGGAGCGTCCGGACGACCGCGTCGACGACATTGCTACCGACGAAGGCACGGCGCCAGACCGATTCGATCAGCGTCTCGCGCGAGAGCACGTTAGGAG
>DASSPO010000311.1:0-26486 GCA_035699585.1 Bauldia sp. | reverse complement strand
TCACCGACAAGCCGGTCGAGGGCGTCCCCTCCGAGACGTCCGCCGAGGGTCTCAAGAAGTGCTGGGGCTAGGAGTTCTCCCGACGCCGCGGGTATAACGCCCGCGGCGGTAGCCTGGGGAGGGCAGCCGGCCGGCTGTCCTCCCCGAATTTTTCCGCCCCGCCGCCCCGGCCGACAGGAATCTCGTTCGCAGGCTTCCGACTTTCATGACACGCGAGGGAATTCTCACCGGCGGGACCTGGTGCGTCGACCGAAACGTGCTCCTCGACCGCTGGCCCGAGGAGAACGGTCGCGCCGACATCGTCTCGGCGGAACAGGGCGGCGGCGGCTCCGGCTGCAACCTGGCGATCGCCATGAAAAAGCTCGCGCCGGATATGCCGGTCGCGACGATCGCGCTAGTCGGCGACGACGCCGACGGCCGGTTCCTCATCGAGGAAGCGGACAAGAACGGAATCGACCGGCGCCGGATGCGAACGACTGCCCAATCGGCAACCGACTACACCTTCGCCTTTGCTTCCGCCGCGACTGGCCGGCGCACGCATATCAGCTGGTTCGGCACGAGCCACCTGCTCACCCCCGACGACTTCGATTTCGACGGCGACAGCCATCGCATCTTTCATCTCGGCCTGCCCGGCATTCACCGGCTGATGGACGGGCCATGGCAGGGAGACGCCAACGGCTGGGTGACGACGCTCAAGCAGGCGAAAGCGGCGGGGCTCGTCACCAATCTGGAACTCGCCTCTATCGCCCCGGAGCGGCTCGCGGCGCTGGTGCGGCCCTGCCTGCCCCATCTCGACCTTCTCGTCGTCAACGACGCCGAGATCGGCGGCATCGCCGGCATCGAGACGGTGCGGAACGGCACGACCGACACGGAAGCGTGCGTCATGGCCGCCAGAAAAGCGCTGGAAATGGGGGCGATGGAGCATGTCGCAGTACATTTCCCGACGGGCGCCGTGGTGGCGTGCCGCGACGGCAGTGTCCTCGCCAAACCATCAGTCGCCGTGCCGCCGGCCGAGCTGAAAGGGGCCAACGGCGCCGGCGATGCTTTCGCCGCCGGGTTTCTCTACGGCTTTCACGAGGCCTGGCCGCTTGACCGGGCCCTGGCGCTCGCCCATGCCACGGCCGCCGCTTCGCTCCGCCAGATTTCGACCACCGCATCGATCGGCTCCTGGCAGGACTGCCTTGCGTTGGCGGAACGATGGGGCTGGCGCCCTTCCCTTGCCTGATTTGCAGACCCCTTCCTTTCACAGGATACGATCGCACCCACCGCCAAGGAGACCGAGATGCGAACCCTCGACCAGAAGCTCGCCGCGATCCGTGCCGGCAAGTACAGCCCGTCGGATTTCATCATTGCCGACGCCAAGGACGGCGACATCGGCTTCGGCCGTGCCTCGCCGGTTCCCTATCCCGACGATCCTGCTCGCTTCACGCCCCGCGAGACGCACCTCCAGAACATCCGCGACATGACCCGGTCCGGCCTCGTGGACATCATGCTCATGTCAGCCTCGACCGCCGAGCGCTTGTCGAAGGAGGGACTGTTCGACGGGAGTCCGGTGACCCCGGCGATCCGGCTCAATGACACCACCGACATCTGGTCGGCGCGCGGCGGGCGGTACAAGGAGGAGCCGTCGCGCCACCACCGCACGGCGCGCATCGACCAGGCGCGGAAATATGCCGATCTCGGCCTCTACTCGGTGACCTTCTCCAATCAACGCGACATCGACGCCGAGAATGCCGAGGCCTACACCGCCTTCCGCGCGGAAGCGGCGGAGCACGGCATGCGGCACTTTCTCGAGGTGTTCAACCCGGCCTTCGACATCCGCCTCAAGGACGGCGCCGACATCGGCTCCTTCATCAACGACAACATCGTGCGCACGCTTGCCGGCGTGATGGAGGCCGACTATCCGAAGTTCCTCAAGCTCCAGTACAACGGCCCGCGCGCCATGGAGGAGCTTGCCTCGTACGACCCGACACATCTCATCGTGGGCATTCTCGGCGGCGCGGCGGGAACCGCGCGCGACACCTTCGAGCTGCTCAGCCAGGCGGAAAGGTACGGCGCGAGGGTCGCGCTCTTTGGCCGCAAGATCCACCGGGCGGAAATGCCGATCGCGATCGTGCGAATGATGCGTGAGGTGGTCGCCCGGAACGTGACCCCGGAAGAAGCGGTGAAGGCCTATCACGGCGAACTGCAGAAGGCGAAGATCAAGCCATCCCGACCGCTTGCCGAGGACCTCGAGCTGACGGAGGCCCCGCTCAAGCTAGCGGCGTGAGGCGAACAACGGCTCGCCCGGGGCCGATGCAAAGGGCCGGTCCCCGCGAGCGACCGGCTCCCGTTCCGTCCTGATGCCGCAACTCGGGCGGATTGCAGCCGCCCGCGTTCCGTGTTCTCTGGCGGGCTCGCCGGGACGCGCCGATGCTGCAGCCACCTGACATCGATCGCGAAGCCTTCACCGAATCGCTCCGCAGCGCCTGGGCGATCGACGCCGAGGAGATCGCCTTCCTTCCCGTCGGCGCCGATCCGGACGCCGCAGCCTGGCGCGTCTCCGTTTCCGCCGGCCCGCGATACTTCCTCAAGACCAGGTTCCGTCCTTTCGACCCGGTCGCTCTCCTGGTTCCGCACTACCTCCACCAAACCGCCGGGATCATGGAGGTCCTTGCGCCGATTCCGACGCGTGATGGGTCACTTGCCACAGCGTCCGGCGCGGCGACGCTCATCCTCTACCCTTACGTGGAAGGTCGCGACGGCTTCGAGGCTGCCCTGACGATCGAGGGCTGGGCGGCCCTCGGCGCGGCGATGCGGCGCATTCACGACATCGAACTCCCGGCCGCTCTCACCGCCCGGATCGGGACCGAGCAATTCGGGCCCCGCTGGCGTGACACCGTGCGCCGCTTTCTCGGCGAGGCGGCCGCTCACCGGGGCGACAGCGTCGCCACGCGGTTCGCGGCGCTCCTTGATGCGCGGCGGAACGAGATCGCGCTCATCGTGCAGCGGGCTGCCGAGCTGGCCGACATGCTCTGCCGCAGACCGCTGAAGTTGGTGCTCTGCCACACCGATATTCATGCCGGGAACGTCCTGGTCGGCGGGGACGGCGCGATACATGTCGTCGATTGGGACAGCCCGCGGCTTGCGCCAAGGGAGCGCGACCTGATGTTCGTCGGCGGCGGAGTGGGCGGGATGTGGAACGACGATGCCGAGGCGGCGAACTTCTACGCCGGGTATGGCGAGACATCGGTCGATCGCGTGGCGCTCGCCTATTACCGCTACGAGCGCATCGTGGAGGACATCGCCGTCGCCTGCGAGCAGATTCTTCGCGGCGAGGGCGACCACCGCGACGAGAGCCTTGCTCAATTCGCCGCGCAATGGCGGCCACGCGACGTGATCGCAATCGCCCACGCGACCTACGCCCGACTCGGGCAGGTTTCACCGATTTGACCTTCCCCGCCGCCGCGCTAACATCGTCCTTCCCGGGGGATGGTCATGGCGGGCGCGGAGGTCGT
The DNA here is from genome assembly GCA_035699585.1 of Bauldia sp. Taxonomy (GTDB): domain Bacteria; phylum Pseudomonadota; class Alphaproteobacteria; order Rhizobiales; family Kaistiaceae; genus Bauldia. The sequence goes on along the minus strand of DASSPO010000311.1, from coordinate 22,989 downwards.
CGCATGTACCGAGGAACACTCATCCCTCTTGCCGCAAGCGCGACCCTCGTCTTCCTGACGGCGCCGGCGATAGCCCAGGTCGAGGTCGATCTCGAGCTGGTGCTTGCGGTCGATATCTCCCGCTCCATGGACTACGAGGAGCAGCAGCTCCAGCGCGAAGGCTATGTCGAGGCGCTCCGCCACCCGGAAGTAATCGAGGCCATCCGGTCGGGAGCGGTCGGCCGGATCGCCGTCACCTATGTCGAATGGGCCGGACCTTTCCATCAGGCGATGGTCGTCCCCTGGACCATCGTCTCCAATCTCGCGGAGGCCGAAGCCTTCGCCGCGCAGGTCGCCGCGGCGCCGCTGGTTCGCGAACGCGGCACGTCGATCTCCCAGGGTCTCGACTTCGCCTCCGGCCTGTTCGCCTCGAGCGGAGCGGCGGGTTACCGGCGCGCGATCGACGTTTCGGGCGACGGACCCAACAACATGGGCGTGCCGGTTGCCCCGGTGCGCGACCGCATCGTCGCCGAAGGCATCACCATCAACGGCCTGCCGATCATGCTCAAGACGAGCTACGCCTTCGGCCCGTACAGCATCCCCAATCTCGACGTCTACTACGAGGACTGCGTGATCGGCGGCCCCGGCGCCTTCATGATCACGGTGGACGACCCGGCGCGCTTCGCAATCGCCATCCGGCGGAAGCTCGTGCTCGAGATCGCCGGACTCATGCCGGAGCCGCGGCTGATGAAAGCGACCTCGGTGACCCCGGAGCCGCGGGTCGATTGCATGATCGGCGAGAAGCAGCGCGGCCGCTGGATCTACGACGACCCGCGCATGAAATAGACCCCGCTACGGCATGCCCGGTATCGGGTAGTCGACGGCATAGACCGCACCGGAATCGGGCGAGATAAGCGAGGCCGGTGCGGTGATGTAGAGGCGGGTCTGGTCGGCGTTGAAGGCCGATGATGTGACGTAGCGCTCGGGAACGGAAATGGTGGCAAGCAGCCTTCCGGCCTTGTCGACGACCAGGAGCCGCCCCGCACCGTACTCGGCAATGACGACGTTGCCATCCCGATCGACCGCCAGGCCGTCCGGGCCGACTTCCCAGGTGCGGGCGGGGTCATTGCCGACCAAGTCGTCAAGCGCGACGAAGGTCCGACGGTTCATGAGTCCGTCATCGCCGACGATATCGAAGGCGAGCACGCGCCGGCCGAGATGCTCCGAGACGTAGAGGACTTTGCCGTCGGGAGAGACGGCGACGCCGTTGGCGTAGTGAATTCCCCCGGCGGCGCGGCGGAGTGTCCCCGCCGAATCGAGATGGAAGACGGCGCCGGTGGCGGGCGCGCCCGCCGCGAACGTTCCTGACGACGAGAAGTAGATACCGCCCGCGCCGTCGCTTGCGGCCGCATTCGGATTGTTCAGAGGCCGGCCGTCGGCATCGCGGTCGGTCAGGCCGAGAAGTTCGCCCGCGGGCGAGATACGCGCCACGACCCCGGCACGATGGCAGAGGACGGCCAGAGATCCGTCGCCGAGCGCGGCAACCGCCGTCGGCCAGCAGCCGTCACCGGTCCAGACCAGGCTGTTGCTCGCGCCATCGAACCGCATCACCCGGTCGTTCCCCATCTCGGCGTAGTAGAGGACACCGCCGACGACTGTCGGTCCTTCCGGATAGGCGGAGTGCGGGTTGACGGTGATGAGGGTTGGTTCGTCGCCCGCCGCCCATACCGGCATGACAGACGCCAGGGCGAGGCCGAGGACCGCAGCGGTGCCGGGACGCCTCGGCAAGGGATCGCCTATCTCGGGCCGCCGGGCGGCACGTCGCGCACGGAGGCGGCGATCGCCCGCATGTCGGCGGCCACCGAAGGGTGCAGGGCGGCAAGCTCGTCGAGCTTGCCGATTTCGACATCCTCGGCCGGCACGACGCCTGGCCACTCGGTACTGCCGCCCAGGAACCATGCGCCGTCACCGAGAAGACGTGCCGTATGGAACGTGTTCCCCGGGATATGGAGCTGAACCTGTTGCCCGCCTCGAATATCCGGGCCAACCACCACCCGCTCGGCGGTACCGTCATTGTGGAGGAGGAAGACCTCGAGGGGATCACCAAGGTAGTAGTGGTAGAGCTGGCCGTTGCGGATGCGGTGGAGGCGCACCGGTGCGTTTGGCGTCACAAGGAAATAGAGGGCCGAGCCGAGCGGTCGGCCGTCGGCGAAGGGAGACGGCAGGCCGCCGGGCGCAATCGCGAGCGGACTCGTGAAGGTGACGCGAACGAAGCCGCAGGTCGCATTGGGCTGAAGATCGAGAATGCGAACGATCTCGTCAGCGGTGAGCCCGCTTTCCCCCGCCATGGCGCCCGCCGATCCCCCAACCAGCGCCGCCGCGGTGCCGGCCTTGACGAACTGCCTTCGGCCGATCCGGCCCCTGTCCATCCCGACCATTCCCGCCTCCTTGCGCGATGCGCCGGGCAGCATGCATTCATATTCCTGGGCCGAGGGCAACTTGACTTTGGAGCGACCGTTTCTAATGTGCCGGCAACCACCGTTCCATCAAGGATCTATCCCATGGCCAAGGCCGCCACCGTCAAGATCAAGCTCGTGAGCTCCGCCGACACGGGCTACTTCTACGTCACCAAGAAGAATTCGCGCACCAAGACCGACAAGCTCACCATGAAGAAGTATGACCCCGTGGCGCGCAAGCACGTCGAATTCCGCGAGTCCAAGATCAAGTAGCGGCCTGTTCTGTGGCACTGAACGAAAAAAGCACCGCCGTTGTGGCGGTGCTTTTTCATTTCCGTTGAATGGTGGCCGGCCCAGAACGGGTTTATACGAGGAGGCCACTCAATCCGTTCTAAGGCCGGCCTGCCCTACGGACCCAGGAGATGCGGCGGACCTGAGCACTCCGCAGGGATTTGTTGAACTCTATACGCGGCAACCGGTTTTCGGTTTCTTCTTGCCCGGCAGGCGGCTTGACTTCCGCCCGATCCGAATGCCCACACGATACCGCTGAGCCTCCGGAAAGGGAACAATTTAAGGTTCAATTGATTCCAGAACCGTCATTCTTAGTAAAGCGTTAAGCCTAATTAAATCTTTGTAACAGTTTCGCCGTGTGCCTTGAATGCCACACCCCATTTGGGTCTTGCGCGGCACGGCGGAAGCCGTCTGCCAATTCGCGGATACTCGACCAAACGAAAGGATTCGGCCCGTTACCAGAGCGTCAGGCTTCGCCGATATAGGCCTTGACCGTCTCGATGAACTTGCCGACTGAGATCGGCTTCGACATGTAGGCCTCGCAGCCGCCCTGGCGAATGCGTTCTTCGTCCCCCTTCATGGCGAAGGCGGTGACGGCGATGACGGGGATCGCGCGGAGCTCATCGTCCTCCTTGATCCACTTGGTGACTTCGAGACCGGAAACCTCGGGGAGCTGAATGTCCATCAGGATGAGGTCCGGCCTGTGCTTGCGCGCGAGATCGATCGCTTCGAGCCCGTTCCTCGTCTCGACGATGTTGTAGCCGATCCCCTCGAGAAGGTCGTGGAAGAGCTTCATGTTGAGCTCATTGTCTTCCACGACCAGAACCGTTTTGGGCATGGCGCGTTCCGCTGCCGCTACTCACCGCGTGACGCCTGCCGGACGCGGGCGTGACAATAGGGAGCGATTCGTGGCCGAAACGCAAATGCCCGGAATTGGCACGCGAACCTGATACCGATTAGGCTTCCTCAATGATCACGCTTGAGATTCGGCTTGACGGGTACACCGACCTGCCGCCCGGCAAGATTGCCAATGTCGTCACGTATTTCGAGACGTTTGCACGGCCGGAGCCGTTGCCCGAGCCGCATCGGCCCGATCTTCGCCTCAGACACATCCCCGAGCCCGATGTCGGTTGGTACAGGACCACGATCAGGACGATCGGGGAGCCGTGGCTCTGGTTCTCGCCGCTGGTGATCGCAGAGGCGCAGCTCGCCGCGTTCCTTCGCAATCCGTTGATCGAAGTCTATGCGCTCGAGCGGAACGGCGAGACGGTGGGGATCGCCGAGCTCGACCGGCGGATGGCGGAGGAAGTGGAGATATCGTTCTTCGGCGTGGTCGAATCGGAGATCGGCACGGGAGCCGGGCGCTTGCTGATGAACCGGACGCTGGAGCACGCGTTCCGGGAGAAGCCTCGCCGGGTCTGGCTCCATACCTGCAGCTTCGACCACCCGGCGGCCGTTCCCTTTTATCGGCGCGCGGGTTTCATACCCTACAAGTTTGCCATCGAGATCACCGACGACCCCAGACTCACGGGCCACCTGCCCGAGAGTGCCGCACCTCATGTCGCCTTGATCCGGCCGCGAGGCCGCTCGTGACGCGGTCCGGCCGCTCAGCGCGCGCCGACGGTCCGCACGTCGCCGGCCTCGCCGGCCCGCTCCTGGTCGCGCTCGGCGATCGCCTCGATTTTCTCGAGTTCCTGCTCGGCTTCGGCGCACTCGGTCACCGCGGCAGCGAGCTGACCCTTGAGCTCTTCGACCGAAGCCAGCAGGTTGTCGCGACGCTGGATCGCGGCCTTGGCGAAGGTCGGGTAGGCGAAGTGCGATGTGTCGCGGATGCCGCTCCGCTCCTGCTCGGCGACGACCTGGTCGTTCAGATCCTTCGCCATCCGCTCGAACTCGGTGATCATCGCCTCGATCTGTGCAACCTGCCGGCGCTTCTCGCGAACCTGGAAGCGCTTGAGGCGGATGACCCCATCACGCGACTTCATGACCAACGCACTCTCCCTCATAGCCCTCTTGAAGGACGGCGGCCAAGCGCCCTCCCCACCGCCTGATTTCCTTTGGCGGCGGTAACCATTCGTTTACGTCTGGCGTTAATCATGAGAGCGCATCGCTTAATTCGGCGTAAATCAGAAATGAGGGAATTTTCCGATCTTCGCGAGTCGATGGAATCGCTTAGCTCCGTTCCTTCATTCTGGTTAAGAGCTTGTTAACGGTTAGAATTGTCCACGATCTCAAAGAAGTGGAATGAATTGCCTAGATTTCCCGTTAATCCGCTTGTGCTGTCGAATCAGTCTTTGTTAACCATTGGCTGGTAGCGTTGCGAATCGGGGTTAACCCTTTCTTGGTGATGAGGGCCGGGGCGGCCGCAATCCCAAGCCCGAAGGGCAGGCCAGGGGGATTGGCATGCGAGTGCTTCTGATCGAAGACGACAGCGCTACCGCGCAGAGCATCGAACTGATGCTGAAGTCGGAGAGCTTCAACGTCTACACCACCGACCTCGGCGAAGAGGGCGTGGATCTCGGCAAGCTCTACGACTACGACATCATCCTTCTCGACCTGAACCTCCCCGACATGTCGGGCTACGAGGTGCTCCGGACGCTCCGCGTGTCCAAGGTCAAGACCCCCATTCTGATCCTCTCCGGCCTTGCCGGGATCGAGGACAAAGTCCGTGGCCTTGGATTCGGCGCCGACGACTACATGACCAAGCCGTTTCACAAGGACGAGCTGGTGGCGCGCATTCACGCGATCGTCCGCCGGTCCAAGGGCCACGCCCAGTCGGTCATCACGACCGGCGACCTGACGGTCAATCTCGACACCAAGACCGTGGAGGTCCATGGCCAACGCGTCCACCTGACCGGCAAGGAATACCAGATGCTGGAGCTGCTTTCGCTCCGCAAGGGGACGACGCTCACCAAGGAGATGTTCCTCAACCATCTCTATGGCGGCATGGATGAGCCGGAGCTCAAGATCATCGACGTCTTCATCTGCAAGCTCCGGAAGAAACTCGCCTCGGCCACCAACGGCCAGAACTACATCGAGACCGTGTGGGGCCGCGGCTATGTGCTGCGCGAGCCCGACGAACAGGAAATCCGCGAGAGCGCCTGAGACTTTCAGGGGCCCGTCGCTCCGGGCCGACAGCGCGGCCAGCAATATTTGATTGCCGACGGCGACCATTGCGGGGTTGATTCCGACCCGACCTTCGCGAGGCCAAGGTTCAGATGGCGCCGCGGGACCCCCCCTCCGCACCCGACGACGGCGAGCTGGTTGACGCGGCTCTCCGCGACAAGGGCGCCTATGCCCTCATCGTACGGCGCTGGGAAGCTCCGCTTTCCGGCTATGTGAGGCGACTGATCGGTCGCCACGAAGCCGCGCGAGAGGACATTCTCCAGGAGGTCTTCCTCAAGGCCTATCTCAACCTTAACGACTACGACCGGTCGCGACCGTTCGGCCCATGGATCTACCGCATCGCCCGGAACCAGGCTTTTGACTTCCTGCGCAAACGCAAGACCGAACCGATCCATGTGACCGGCGATGACGCAGCCCTCATTTTCGCTCGGCTTGTCGGGGCTGGCGGACCGCAAGAATTGCCCGAGCGGATTCGTATCGAGGAAGAGGTTCGGGCGGCGATCGCTTCACTCGACCTTCGCTACCGGGACGCGTTGGTGCTCCGCTACCTCGAAGAGAAGGGATACGACGAGATTTCCGATATTCTCAGGATCCCGCCGGGCACGGCCGCGACATTGATCCGTCGCGGTTCCGAAAAGCTGAGGGGTGCGTTGACGGCACGCGGACTGGGCGCCGCGGAACGAGGGTCCGGATGAGCGACCTCGAAAAACGGGTGCTCGAGGAGATCGGCAGGCGGCAGCTTACGCCACGGCCGTACGCCTATTTTCTGGCCAGGCGATCGGTGTTCTGGACGCTGGCCGCGATCTCGATCCTGCTCGGCGCGGTTTCGGTTGCGGTCGCGATCTACGGGGTATGGGACCTTATCGCGACCGGCGGCAAGAACTTCGACGAAATGCCGTTCGACGACGTCTTCGAGACGCTTCCCTTCGTGTGGGGCGCGATCTTCGTGCTTCTGGTCGCGAGCGCCTATGTCAGCCTCCGCCATACCCCGCGAAACTATCGCTATCGTCCGGGCCAGGTCGTTGGCTTCGTGATCGCGGCCGCCGTCGTGCTCGGCGGCCTGATGGCCGCCCTCGAGGTCGGCAAGCTGACGCACCAGTGGCTCCTGCGCTCCTTTCCGTTCTACGAACGCCTGGTCTTTTCGCGCGAGGACATCTGGCGCGAGCCGGACAAGGGCTATCTCGGTGGACGGATCGTTGCGATCGATGGCGCCTCGCTCGCCCTCACCGACTTCTTTGGCAAGGACTGGACCGTGGACATCGCCGGCGCCGAGATCGACCTCGAGGAGCCGATCGAGGACGAGGAGGAACTCGCCATTCGCGGCGTGAGGACCGGACCGGCCGAATTTCGCGCCACCCGCATCGAAGAATGGGAATGAACGGGGCCGCGATTCTCGCGCCCCGTGAAAGAATTCCGCGATCCCCTCCGTAGTGATCATCGACGCAGGCCGGTGGGCTGGCTGCGTCACACACCGGAGGACGCCAGCGATGCCCAGCAATTCAGCCAACTTCACGACGACGATCGACAATCCCTATCTGCCGCTCACGCCCGGCACGACCTTCTATTATGAAAGCGACGACGGTTCCGAGACGATCAGGTTCGAGGTCACCCGGAAGACCAAGATCGTCGACGGCGTCGAATGCGTCGTCGTGCTCGACCGGGTCTACGACGAGAATGGAGCGCTGATCGAGAAGACCTACGACTACTTCGCCCAGGATAAGGACGGGAACGTCTGGTACTTCGGCGAGGACGTGAAGAACTACGTCGACGGCGTCTTCCATGACACCAAGGGATCGTGGCTTGCGGGCGTCGCCGGCGCCGAGGCCGGCATCATCATGAAGGCGTCACCGGTTCCCGGCGAGACCTACAGCCAGGAGAATGCGCCCGGCGTCGCCGCGGACGCCGCAACCGTGCTCAGCCTCGACGCGCGCGCCAACACGCCCTACGCGAAGTTCGACCCGACGCTCAAGACGTACGAATTCAGCCCCCTCGAGCCGGCGCTCAAGGAGAACAAGTTCTACGCCGCCGGACTTGGCTTCGTCCGCGTCAAGGACCTCGCCTCCCAAGGGCAAGGCGAGAGCCTCGTCCGCATCGAGTTCGACGGAACCGATGAGGCTGAGACGATCGCGGGCAATGTCGGCCGCGACATCCTTCGCGGCCACGGCGGCAACGACGAAATCCGGGGTCTTGCCGGCGACGACACGTTGATCGGCGGCAACGACGCCGATCTCCTGATCGGCGGACGGGGCCGGGACATGTTTCAGTTCGACTTTGCCAAGGAGTCGGGGAACGGACCGGGCGCGCGCGACACGATTGCCGATTTCAGGCCGGTGCAGGACAGGATCGACCTGAGCGGGATCGACGCCGACCGCGACGCCGCCGGCAACCAGGGCTTCCATTTCATCGGCTCGGACAAATTCGGCGGATCGGCGGGCGAACTCCGCACCAAGGGCGATGGGGGCGGCATGCTCATTCTGGGCGACACCGACGGCGATCGCCACGCCGACTTCCGCATCAAGGTCAAAGGCGCGAACAGCCTGGAGGCAGGCGATTTCGTGCTTTGACCGGACGGCCGCGCCGGCTCAGGCGGCCGCGCTTGCCTGCGCCCCGGCGGGCGCGGCCTCGATCAGCACGTCATCGCCGTCGAGCCGCGCCGCGACCGACATGCCGACGGCACGCGCAAGCGCGCCGGCGTAGTAGCCCTGGACCGAATGGGCATCGATGGACCCAGCCTCGAACTCGCCGGGAACGAGTCTCTCGAATGCCGCGGGAATACGGGCGCTCGGGCCCGTGCAGCGGATGAGAAAGCGCGGGGAGCCCGCATCACCCTCTACCGTGACCGCGACCCTGCCGCCCCGGGGAACCGCGGCATTGGCGAGGAGGATCAGGTTGAGGAGGAGCTTGACGAGGTTCTTGGGCATGAGCGCGCGGGGGGCCGTGAAACTGAACTCGGGCTTTTCGCCCTTCATGTACCCCGTCGCGACACTCTCGGCGTCGCCAAGGTCGATCTCCGCGCCGGCGGAACCGGCTGCCCCGAAGGCAAGGCGGGCGAACTGGAGCTTGGCGGAAGCCTGGTTGGCGCTCTTCCGGATGAGGTCGAAGGCGAAAGCCTTCATCTCCTCGTCCTTCTCCTCGTCGAGCACCTCCAAGCCGTTGATGATCGCGCCAACCGGCGAAATGATGTCATGGCAGACGCGGCTGCAAAGGAGCGCCGCGAGATCGAGCGCCCCGAGTTCGACCCGGTCGGTCATCGTGATCCTCCGGCGGTCTCCTGGCCCGAATCGGAACGGGCGGTCGCCCTGCGGGATACACTCCTCGGCCGACCCTGCCAACCTCGCGCCGCGCCGTATTGCGACCTGCCGCGGTGTCGCCGGCTTTTCACGTAGAATCCGGTCACAAGGTGATTCGCCGGCGCGGATGCCCGGCCAACAGCGGGAAGGCCCATGCTCCTCCGCTCTATCCTAGCCGCACTTGCCATCGTGGCCCTCGCCGGCGTGCATGCCGCCGCCCAGGAACTTGAGGTCGTCACGCCAACCTACGACGATCCGGGGCAGGCTCCCGCCTCGGCGCCGTCTGCGTTCGCCTTCGACGAGATCGTGGCGACTGGCCATCATGTGTTCGGTGAATTCACGCAAGGCTTCGCTGCGATCGTCGAACGCGCCATGAGCAGCTACGGTCTCCCCAACGGCTACATCATCGGCGAAGAGGCGAGCGGCGCCATCATCGGCGGCGCGCGGTACGGAGAGGGCGTCCTCTATACCCGGAATGCGGGCCAGCACCGGGTATACTGGCAGGGCCCATCGCTCGGTCTCGATGTCGGCGCGAGCGGCAGCCGGGTGATGATGATGATCTACAATCTTCCCTCGGTCGAGGCGATCTACAATCGATATGTCGGCGTCAACGGCTCGGCCTATGTGGTCGCTGGCCTCGGCATGACGGCGCTATCGCGGGACGGAATCTATGTCGTCCCGGTGGTGTCGGGCGTGGGCGCCCGGCTAGGCGTCAATTTCGGGTACCTCAAATTCACGTCACAGCCGACGTGGAACCCGTTCTGACCCGCCGGCGCCGCCGGCAGCGGGGAAGCCGAAGGCTCAGCCTTCCATGAACCCCTTGTAGCGGCTCTTGAACCGCGACACGCGGCCGCCGCGGTCGACAATGTGCTGGCCGCCGCCGGTCCAGGCCGGATGGGTCTTGGAATCGATATCGAGGTGGAGCACCGCTCCCGGCTCGCCGTAGGTCGACCGGGTGACGTATTCGGTCCCGTCCGTCATCACGACCTTGATCTCGTGATAGTCGGGATGAATGCCTTTCTTCATGGTCGTGAAAGCCCTGCAAAATGGGGAAAACGGGCCTCCGGCCCGCCGATTGCCGGTGGATATAGCGGAGCCGCGCCCCGACCACAAGCGCCGGCCGAGCGCTACCGCTCGGTCAGCTTGAGCTCGATCCGGCGGTTCTTGGCGTAGGCCTCCTCGGTATCGCCCTCCTCGATCGGCTGGTGTTCGCCGAAGCCGGCGGCGACCAGGCGGTCGGCCGGGATGCCCTGCTCGATCAGGTGCTGGACCACCGAGATGGCACGGGCGGCCGAGAGATCCCAGTTGGTTCGGAAGCGACCATCGGGGTTGGTGATCGGCCGCTTGTCGGTATGGCCGTCGATACGCAGCACCCAGGGGATGTCTTCCGGGATTTCCTGGTTGAGCTCGACGATCGCCTCGGCGAGCTTGTCGAGCTCCTCGAGGCCGGCCGCGCCGATCTCGTCCGACCCGGTCTCGAAGAACACCTCGGACTGGAAGACGAAGCGGTCGCCGACGATGCGGATGTCGGGCCGGTCGCCGAGAATCTCGCGAAGCCGGCCGAAGAAGTCGGAACGGTAGCGGGACAGCTCCTGGACCCGCTGAGCGAGCGCAACATTGAGCCGCCGGCCGAGGTCGGCGATCTTGGTCTGGCTTTCGCGGTCGCGCACTTCCGAGGCGTCGAGCGCGTCCTCGAGTGCCGCGATCTGGCGGCGGAGGGCGGAGATCTGCTGGTTGAGGAGTTCGACCTGAGCCAGCGCCCGCTGGCTGATCTGGCTCTGGTCCTCGAGCTCGGCCGTGAGCTGGGCGACGCGATCCCCGGCGGAGCTCGCCGCGTCCGACTGGCTGTCGAGCAGGCCGCGCAACCGGTCGCGTTCGGTCTCGGCGGCGGCAAGGCTTGCCTCCAGCGTCGCAAGATTCTCGGTCACCTCGCCCGAACTCGCCCGTTCAAGCGCAAGCAGCTCGGTGAGCTCGGCGATCTGCGCGTTGAGGCGCGCCATTACCTCGTCCTTCGTGGACACCTCCTGCGAGAGCAGGAACTGCATCAACGCGAAGATCGAGAGGAGGAAGATGAAGACGAGAAGGAGGTTGGTGAGAACGTCGACGAAGCTCGGCCAGTATTCGGCCCTGCTACCGACGCGTCTTGCGCGCGCGGCTGCCATCACTCACCTACCGGGGTCTGGAGGGCGCGCGAGATGGTCTCGAGGAGCTGCTGCAGCTCGCGCTGCTGCTCCGACTGGGCCTCGACCCAGTTCCGCACCACCTGTTGCTCGCTCCGCACATGCTGGACGAGGTCGCGGATGCCCCCGGCAAGATCGGCCATGGCGGCGTTGGCCCGCTGCGTCGAACCGGCTTCGATCCGCTGCGGCTGCCCGCCTTCCTGGATGGCGCGCGACAGGCGCTCGATCGCGACGCGCAGGTCTTCGGCGGTCGTCCCTCCCCGGCCCTCGATCAGCTCGGGATCGAGGTCGGTGACCGTCGACAGCCAGTCCTCGAGGTCGTTGTAGAACATGTTCTGGGCCTGGCCCGCCTGGAGGTCGAGGAAGCCCAGCACCAAGGACCCGGCGAGGCCGAAAAGCGATGACGAGAATGCCGTGCCCATGCCGCTCAGCGGGTCGGTCAGGCCGGCCTTGAGATCCTCGAAGATTACGCCGGTATTGCCCGAGGATACATCGAGGTTCTGGATGGTGTGGGCGACCGCCGACACGGTCTGAAGAAGCCCCCAGAAGGTGCCGAGCAGGCCGAGGAAGATGAGAAGGCTCACGAGGTAGCGCGACATGTCGCGATCCTCGTCGAGACGCATCAGGATCGAGTCGAGGATCGACCGCATGGTCTGGGTGGAGATCGCCATGCGGCCTATGCGATCGCCGAGGAGGGTCGCCATGGGCGCGAGCAGCACCGGCGGCCGCTCGACCTCGACCCCGGGCTCGGCGACGCGGAAGGTGTTGACCCAGCGGATTTCCGGGAAAAGGCGAAGCACCTGTCGAAACGACAGCACGATACCGATCAGAAGCACCGCGATGATGACGCCGTTGAGCCCCGGATTGGCGAGGAAGGCCTCGTAAACCTGCCGGTAGAGAATGAGCGCGATGAAGCCGGCGATGATCAGGAAAATGATCATCCGCCACAGATAGATCTGCGGCGTCGCGAGCTTGTAGGGGTCGTACTCACGCGCGCGGCGAGGTCCGAACAGTCGCAAAGGCCGGGCCCTTTCTCGGTCGCCCTAGTTTCTTACAGTGATTTGCGAACAGAGAGAAACGGCAAAATCGCGGCGGTCGGGACTACTATCGCAGGTCGCGGAGCCTAAGGCCGGGGGGACCGGCCGAAAAGAACCGGGGCGAGGACGCATGCCAGACACCGGAACGGACCCGCCAGGCAAACGTCGGGTGTTGCCGACCGCCCTGGCGCTTTCCCTGCTGGCGGTGTTCGCCGGTCCGCCGGCGCTCGGCGCCGACGGCCGTCCCGGCATCATTGGCAAGGACGACCGGGTTCCGCTTACCGCTGAAGGGCCGCCCTGGGACGCCGTCGGACAGGTGAATATCGGCGGGTTCCGGACCTCGGGGCAGTGCACGGGCACGCTTGTGGCGCCGAGGATGGTCGTCACCGCGGCTCATTGCGTCATCAACCCGGCGACCGGGCGCCCGCACCCGCTGAACGATACGCATTTCCTTGCCGCGGTGCGCGGCTCCGACCACAAGGGCCACGCCACGGCGCGCTGTTTGCGGTTCGCTCATGGCCACGCGCTGGCGGAGCCCGACGGGACCGCAGCGCTGCCGCCGGACGACAAGGTTCCACTCACAGCGCTCGCCGCCGACGCCGCGGTCATCGTGCTCAACGCTGACCTGGAGGTGGCGCCCGCACCTGTTGCCGATGGCGCCAGCGCGAGCCCCGGGTCGAGACTGACCCACGTCGCCTACCCCAGCGACCGGCGCTTCCTCCCGGTGGTTCACCAGGGATGCCTGCTGATCCGGGCCGATCCGAACAGTCCGTTCTGGCTCAACGATTGCGACACAATTCCCGGCAGCTCGGGGGGTCCAATCCTTGTCGACGACGGCGGGACCTACAAGGTCGCTGCCATCCAGGTCGCCGCCGGTTCGAGCGGAGCCAATGTCGCCCTGCCCCTCCCCGTCTGGTCCGACCTGATTCGCGATACCGGCTGTCCTTAACCCCGGCCTTCGCGCGCCGCCGAAAGGAGAGCGAGGAGTTGGCGGTGGATGGCTTCGTTGCCGGCGACCACCGTGCCGGTCGTGAACGAGGCGTCACCGCCGGCGGCGTCGGTAATATAGCCCCCCGCTTCCCGGATGAAGAGCGCCGCAGCCGCCATGTCCCACGGCTTGAGGTTATGCTGCCAGAGGCCGTCGAACCTGCCCGATGCGACCCAGGACAGGTCCATCGCCGCCGACCCGGTACGCCTGACGCCGGCCACCGTGGCAAGCGCCGCCCGAAGCTCGGCGAGATAGCTCTCCTGCCCCGGCCTTGCGAGCTGCGGCATGGCGGTGGCAATGACGCAGTCCTCGAGCCTGCTCCGTCGCGCGACACGAAGGCGCCGGTCGTTGAGAAAGGCGCCCGAACCTTTTTCCGCTGCGTAGAGCTCATTGAGCACGGGATTGTAGACCACGCCGGCGACGACATTCCCTTCCCGCTCCAGCGCCACGGAGATCGCGAAAATCGGGATGCCGTGAAGGAAGTTCATCGTGCCGTCGAGCGGATCGATGATCCATCGGTGCTGGCGGTCCGCGCCCTGGGTCTCGCCACTCTCCTCGGCGAGAAATCCATAGCCTGGCCGCGCTCGGCCGAGCTCGGCCATCAGGATTTCCTCGCAGCGGTGGTCCGCCGCGGTGACGAAATCACCCGGTCCTTTGAGCGACACCTGGAGGTTCTCGACCTCGCCGAAGTCGCGCGCGAGGCCACGGCCCGCCTTGAGCACGGCATTGACCATGACATTGAGAAGGGCCGTGCGCGCCATGCGAGGGAACACTCCATGCCGGCGGAAGCGCCGGGGGCGCCTCTCCAACACAGATCGGCCGATGTTTCAAGTTGGCCGGCGGCCAAGCTCAATTGGCCGGCCAACGTTGCGCGGCATCGGATGCGGCGATGCGCTGTTCGGTGGATAGACCGGCGACGAATGTATCGAGCCATTCGTCCTGTTTTCCCGCACTCTGCGCCAGGTAGTGCCACTTGGCTGCCGCCACCGGATCCGGGGGCAGGCCGGCACCGATCGCAAGGATGCGCGCGAGCCGGTTCTGGGCGATCGGATCGCCAGCGGCAGCCGCCCGTTCGAACCATGCGGCGGCGGCTTCCTCGTCCTTGGCGACCCCGGTCCCGTTGAACAGGCGGATCGCATAGTCGACCTGCGCGGGGACGATTCCCATCCTTGCCGCGGAGGCGAACCACCGGGCCGCAAGGGAATCGTCCTTCCGGACGCCGAGACCCTGGGCATAAAGCTGGGCGAGCGCGTATTGCGCATCGGGACTGCCGGATTCCGCCGCCGCAGCAAGAAGCTGCGCAGCGCGCTTCGGGTCGCGCTCGCGGAGCGAGCCTTCAAGCAGAAGCAGGCCGAGATTGTACATCGCGTCGAGCTGGCCCTGGTTGGCCGCCTTTTCGATGTAATCGGCACCCTTGGCGCGGTCCGGCGCGGTCCCCCGGCCCTGCATATAAAGCATGCCGAGGGCGAACTGCGCCTCGCGGTCGCCGGCATCGGCAGCGAGCTTGTACCACTCGAAGGCCTTGGCGAAGTCCTGCGGCACGCCGTAGCCGCCCTCATAGATAAGCCCGATCAGCGTCTGGGCGGGAACATCGCCGGCCTGAGCCTTCTCGATGGCGATCTCGAACGCCGTCAGGTAAAAGCCGCGCTGGAATGCGCCATAGGCAAGGTCGGGCCCGCCCGGCTCGGGCGGCGGCGGCGCGAGATCGGCAAGGGCGTCCGAGTCGCCCACCGGCTCTTCGCCGGCACCGGCGGCGGGGGCGAGCGCCGGCACCTCAGGCACCGCATCGAGACTCGGCAACGGCTCCGGCGCACCCTCGTCAACGCCGGCGATCTCGTCCGGAAGCGCCGGAAACGCCTCGTCGGTTGGCAATGCCGGAATCGCATCGGTTTCCGAAGGAAGCGCCGGAACGGCCGGACCGTCGGTTGCGGCGGGAAGCGTGAGGGTCGGCTCCGCGCCAGCCGCCGCCCCGCCGTCGGTCGTCGACGTGCTCCCGTCCGCGGTGGGAAGGGAAGCCGGAAGCGTCGGCCGCAAGCGCGGCAATGGCACCACCTCGGCCGAGGGCGCCCTGGACGGCGGCGGAGCCGCCGGTTCGGGTTCCCGTGCGACGGCCGGCGCGGGCGGCGCCTCCGCGCCGGGCGGCGTTAGCACGATCTGCGCCGTCGCGGCCGAGATGGCGCCGGCAAGCCATACGGCCGCAAGGAGAATGCGGGTCATACCGCGATCTCCGTGAGCTTGCCGAGCCGCTCGTTGGCCTCGGCGACGGCTTCGCCCGGCCCGCGCGGGTCTTCGAAGACGGCGCGGCGGAGCGCCACGAACTCGATCCCCTCGCGAGCAGCCGTCTCGACGGAGGCGATCTTCCGGCCGCCCATGACAATGGCGGGGATGACGAACAACGACGACCACCAGGCGGCGAGGTCGAGCGCCTTGCCGAAAACGTCGTCCTCGCTATCGCCGTCAAGTCGGCCGAAGAAGAGGTAGTCGGGATTGGCCTCCCCGGCGACCATTCCGTCGTGGCGGGAGCGGAGGCCGCCGGCGCCGACGATCATCTTGGGCCGCAGCTTTCCGCTCGCGGCGGCGAGGTCGGTGATCCCGGTGTCGACATGGACGCCGTCGGCGCGCGTCCGCCCGGCAATCCGCGTATCGTTCTGAACGATCGCCGCGACGTTCCGACTTTGCGCCCGTTGAACCAGGGTCTCGGCGAGTCGCTGGAGACGATCCCCTTCGCCGGCAATGATCAGTGAAGCCACGTCGCCGCCGGCGAGAGCGTCGTCGACGAGCGGCGCGAGGTCATCCGGGTCGATATCGTGCGGCGTCACCAGGCACAGGCGACAGCGCCGCACATCCGCTTCGGGCATCACTCATCCGCGGCCGACCTCCCGGCCGCCCGCGGCCTCACGCGCGAAGGGTCGCCGGCTTTCGCGCCTGCTTTCCCCTCCAGCCGGCGGCCAACATACAACGAAATCTGGCATTTGCGGGACGCTACGCCGCCTTTTTCTCGAGATCTGGTTTCCAAGCTCCCGCCGCGGCGAGGCTGTTCATCCTCGCGCGGTGGTTGAAGGCGCGCTGCGCCGCGGCGACGTTCTCGGCCTTTCCCGCCCATGTCTCGATTGCGGCCGCCTGAAGCGCGCGGCCGTACGAGAAGGTGACCGGCCAGGGCAGGCCGCCGATCTGGTTAATGAGGCTGAGATGCTCGGTCGCGGCCTCGTTGCTCTGGCCGCCGGAGAGGAAGGCGATGCCGGCCACGGCGGCGGGCACGCATTCCTTGAGGACGCGGACGGTCTTCTCGGCGACCTCGGCCGGCGCGGCCTTTTTGGCGCTCTTCTTGCCGGGCACCACCATGTTCGGCTTGAGCACCATCGCCTCGAGCTTGACGTGGGCGACATAAAGCTCCTGGAACACGGTCTTGAGGATCCACTCGGTCGCCGCATAGCAGGCGTCGATGTCATGGGCCGCCACCGGTCCATCCATCAGCACCTCTGGCTCGACGATAGGGACAACGCCCGCCTCCTGGCAAAGCGCCGCGTAACGGGCGAGCGCCTGGGCGTTGGCGTTGATGCAGTTCCAGGTGGGAATGCCCGGGCCGATGTCGATCACCGCCCGCCACTTCGCGAAGCGCGCTCCGAGAGCGTAGTAGTCCTTGAGCCGCTCGCGGAGCCCGTCGAGACCCTCGGTGATCTTCTCGCCCGGCGAAAGGGCGAGATCCTTCGCCCCGGTGTCGACCTTGATGCCGGGAACCGCGCCGGACGCCTTGATCAGATCGACCAGCGGCGTCCCGTCCTTGGCCTTCTGACGGATGGTCTCGTCGTAGAGGATGACGCCGGAGATCGCGGTCTTCATCGCCTCGCTCCGGAAGAGCATCTCGCGATAATCGCGCCGGGCTTCCTCAGTCGATTTGATGCCGATCGCGTCGAAGCGCTTAGTGATGGTGCCGCTGCTCTCGTCGGCGGCAAGAATGCCCTTGCCCTTGACGACCATCTGCTGGGCGATGTCTTCGATTCTCTCAGCCATCGGGGACTTCCTCCGGGAAGGTTTCGTTCGGCGCTCTCTATAGTGCGAAGCGCCGACCTTTGCCACGGCCAAGGTGCGACCCTGCGACCACGTTGGACAAGGCCCAGGCCTTGTCGCCTAGCGCCTTCGTCGGGGCAGCGCCTCCGGAAGCCGGCTGGCCGATCATGCAATTCCGAGAAACACTGCCAAGCATCGTGTCACCGACAGCATCGTGTCGTCATCGAGGCGGCCGAACGGCGCGCCGAGCTTGTCGCGCTTCACGGACATCGCCTTGTCGACCATCACTTGCGACGGTTGGCGCAGGCCGTTCCCCGGCGTCGGATGCACGGTCAGCCGGATCAGCGGCGCATCTCTCAGCGCTCCTGAAACCAGCAGCACCGTGACCGTACCGGTTTGTTCGAACCGATCCGACTGGATTACGAGGGCGGGTCGCGACTTGCCGAATTCGCCAGGCATGGCGACTGTCACCAGATCTCCGCGTTTCACCCGCCGGCCTCATCAAGATCGGCAAGGGCAGCGTCCAGAAAGTCGTCGAGATCGCGGTCGGCCGCGTCGGCTCTCGCCACCACTATTGACTGGCGTCGGCATTCCTCGTCGAAGCCCGGACGGCGCGTGTCCGGAACCCAGATTTGTACCGGGCGAAGACCGGCGGCGCGGAGCGCATCGCGGCGCTTCTGCACCCTCTGCTTGACCGGGGTAGGCATGATCATCCTCCTTGTTACATGTAACAATAGGAGGAGGAGGTCGGCTCCAAATCAAGCTATGCCGGACTTGGCCGGGGAGCCTACCGCACCCTGAGCACCTCGACGCCAGGGAGCGCCTTGCCCTCCAGCCATTCGAGGAAAGCGCCGCCGGCAGTCGAGATGAAGCTGAAGCCGTCCGCCGCGCCCGCCTGGTGAAGGGCCGACACCGTCTCGCCGCCGCCCGCCACGGACATCACCTTGCCCTTGCGTGATGCGGCATGCCGGGCGGCCGTGACGGTAGCCGTGTCGAAAGGCGGAACCTCAAAGGCCCCGAGCGGGCCATTCCAGACCAGCGTCGCCGCCTTGTCGATCCAGGCGTTCACCGTCTCGACCGACTTCGGGCCGATGTCGAGGATCATCTGGTCGGCGGGAACCGCCTCGACCGGGACGACCGTCGCAGCGGCCCCCTCCTTGAACTCCTTCGCCACCACGACATCGACGGGGAGGACGATGACCGAGCCCGCCTTCTCCGCGGCGGCCATGATCTTCCTCGCGGTATCGACCAGGTCCGGCTCCGCCAGCGACTTGCCGACTGAGATGCCCTTGGCGAGGAGGAAGGTGTTGGCCATGCCGCCGCCGACCACGAGCGCATCGACCTTGCCCGCGAGGTTCTCGAGCACGTCGATCTTCGAGGATACCTTGGCGCCGCCGATCACCGCCACGACCGGCCGCTTCGGACTGGCCAGCGCCGATTCGAGGGCCTCTATCTCCCCCTGCATGGCCCGGCCGGCATAGGCGGGGAGCTTGTGGGCGAGGCCCTCGGTCGAAGCATGGGCCCGGTGGGCGGCGGAGAAAGCATCGTTGACGTAGATATCGCCCAGCTCGGCCAGAGCCGCGACGAACGCCGGGTCGTTCTTCTCCTCGGCCTTATGGAAGCGGGTATTCTCAAGGAGAAGCACATCGCCGTCCTTCATCGCCGCGACCGCCGCCTTCGCCCGGTCGCCGATGCAGTCCTCGGCGAAGGCGACCGGCCGGCCGAGAACCGCGGACAGCGCCGGCACCACCTGTCTCAGCGAGAAGGCCGCCTCGGGCCCGCCCTTCGGCCGGCCGAAATGGGCAAGGAGGATCACCTTGCCGCCCTTGTCCGCGATCTCGGTTATCGTCGGCGCGACCGCGCGGATGCGGGTGTCGTCGGCGACCTTGCCGTCGGCCATCGGGACGTTGAGGTCGACACGCACAAGCACGCGCTTGCCCTTGAGGTCGGCCCTGTCGAGGGTCCGGAACGCGGTCATGGCGTGAAGCCCCTCATAGCTCGATTTTCGCAAACAACCCCGGATAGTCGGTTACCAGCCCGTCGTCGTCGACCGCCAGATCGGCAGTGAAGGACCGGTCCGCCGCCTCGTAACGATAGAGCCTATCCTGTTCAAGGCAGCGGTAGATCTGACGGTCGACCACCGGCTTGAACGTATCAAAGGGCACATAGGCCATGTTCAACTCGGCCGGCTCGCCGCCGGCGACGAGGTCGACACGCCGAATGGGCAACGTGTTGGTGAAGGGCGAGCCGGCCAGATCGACATCGATGCAGCCGTCGAGATGGGACACTGGCCAACCTTCGCCGTCAGTCCATTCCCCTTCCCCGTCGGAGCGCAAGCGAAGGCTGCGGCCGTCGGTGGTCGTGATGTCGAGGCTGCGCGTGACCCAGTCCTCGCCGCAGACCAGGCGGTAGCGCACGCCATAAGGGACGCCGCCCCGACCGCCGATCACGACGCTGTCGACGACGATGGTTCCCTCCCCGGGGCGAAGGTCGAGGTGCTCGAGACCGTCGGCACCGACCGCACGCCAGCGGGCGGCGAGCGGTCGCGGGGAACCAAAGCTCATCGCCGGCCGTAGCCCCGTCAGATCAGCTTGCCCATGGCGACGGCCGTGTCGGCCATGCGGTTCGAGAAGCCCCACTCGTTGTCGTACCAGGAGACGACGCGGACGAAGCTGCCGTCGATGACCTTGGTCTGGTCGAGCGCGAAGATCGAGGAGCGCGGGTCGTGGTTGAAGTCGGACGAAACCAGCGGCTCGGCGGTGAAGCCGAGAATGCCGGCAAGCCGGTTCGAATTGGACGCTTCCTTGACCGCCGTATTGACCTCTTCCTGCGTCGTGTTCCGCTTGGCCACGAACTTGAAATCGACCAGCGACACGTTCGGGGTCGGCACCCGGATTGAGCTCCCGTCGAGCTTGCCCTTGAGGTCGGGAATGACCAGGCCGATCGCCTTCGCAGCGCCGGTCGAGGTCGGGATCGAGTTGAGCGCCGCGGCGCGCGCCCGGTAGAGGTCCTTGTGCAGCGTGTCGAGCGTCGGCTGGTCGCCGGTATAGGAATGGATCGTGGTCATGAAGCCATGCTCGATGCCGATGGCGTTGTTGAGCACGAAGACCACCGGCGCGAGGCAGTTGGTGGTGCAGGAGGCGTTGGAGACGACGATATCCTTCGCCGTGAGCTTGTCGTCATTGACGCCGTAGACGACGGTGAGATCGGCGCCTTCGGCCGGTGCCGAGACCAGAACGCGCTTGGCGCCGGCCTGGAGATGGGCCGAGGCCTTCTCCTTCGAGGTGAAGATGCCGGTGCACTCGAGCGCGACGTCGACGTTGAGCTCCTTCCACGGCAGCTCGGCCGGATTCTTGATGGCGGTCACCTTGATCGGTCCGCGGCCCGCGTCGATCGTGTCGCCGTTCACCTTCACCTCGTGCGGGAACTTGCCGTGCACCGAGTCGTGGCGGAGAAGGTGCGCGTTGGTCTCGACCGGGCCGAGATCGTTGACGCCGACCACCTCGATGTCGCTGCGGCCCGATTCGACGATCGCCCTGAGAACAAGCCGGCCGATGCGGCCAAAACCGTTGATGCCTACTCTGACTGTCATGTCCCTTCTCCCGTTTCAGGCGAGCGCGGCGAGCCGGTCGAGTGCCGCCCTTGCCGCCGCTTCCGCCGTGATGCCGAACTTCGCGTAAAGCTGTTCGTAGGGCGCCGAAGCCCCGAAGCCGTCCATGCCGATAAAGATGCCGTCGAGGCCGATGAAGCGGTCCCAGCCCTGGCGCACGGCGGCCTCGATGGCCACCCTGACCGGTGCTGTGCCGATGACTTCGGCCTGGTAATCCTCGCTCTGCTCGGCGAACAGTTCGAAGCACGGGACCGAGACGACGCGCGCCGCGCGGCCGGCGGCCTCGATCTGCCTTTTCGCCGCGAGCGCGATCTCGACTTCGGAGCCGCTGGCAAAAAGGGTCACGTCCGCGTCACCGCGCGACGGGGCGAGCTGATAGGCGCCTCGGCTGCAGAGATTGGCTTCGACGAACTCGGTCCTCACCGCGGGCAGGTTCTGGCGGGTGAGTGCGATCACGCTCGGCGTGTCGTCATGTTCGAGGGCGAGCTGCCAGCATTCCGCCACCTCCATCGCGTCGGCCGGTCGGAAAACGAGGAGATTGGGGATGGCGCGGAGCGCCGCGAGTTGCTCGACCGGCTGGTGGGTCGGGCCGTCCTCGCCGAGGCCGATCGAATCGTGGGTCATGACGAAGATGACGCGGTTCCCCATCAGCGCCGCCAGCCGGATCGCCGGACGGCAATAGTCGCTGAAGACGAGGAAGGTGCCGCCATAGGGGATCAGCCCGCCATGAAGGGCGATGCCGTTCATGGCCGATCCCATGCCATGTTCCCGCACGCCCCAATGGATGTACCGGCCGGTGAAGTCCGTCGGCGTGACGGCCTTCATGTCCTTCGAGCGGGTATTGTTCGACCCGGTCAGATCGGCGGAGCCGCCGATCGTCTCCGGCACCGCCGGGTTGATCACGTCGAGCGCCATCTCGGACGATTTCCGCGTCGCCACCTTCGGCTTGTCGGCGGCGAGCTTCCGCTTGTAGTCGGCGATCACCGCGTCGAAACCGGGCGGCAGCTCGCCCCGCATGCGCCGCTCGAACTCGGCCCGCTTTTCGGCGTCGACCGCCGCCAGTCGCTTTTCCCACTCCTTGCGGGCGTGGCTTGCCTTGAGGCCGGCGATCCGCCACGCATCGCGGACATCGACCGGCACCTCGAAGGCCGGGGAGTCCCAACCCAGGGCCCTCCGGACGCCGGCAATCTCCTCGGCGCCGAGCGGGGAGCCGTGCGAAGAAGCCTTGCCGGCCTTGGTGGGCGCGCCATAGCCGATGGTGGTCCGGCAGGCGATCATCGTCGGCCGGTCGCTCTTTTGCGCGGCCTCGATCGCCGCGGCGATTTCGTCCGGATTCTGGCCGTCGATGCGGGTTGCATTCCACCCCGCCGCCTCGAAGCGGGCGACCTGGTCGCCCGACTCGGCAAGCGACAGAGGCCCGTCGATCGAGATGCTGTTGTCGTCGAAGAAGACAATGAGCTTGCTCAGTCGGAGATGGCCGGCGATCGAGATCGCCTCGTGGCTCAGCCCCTCCATGAGGTCGCCGTCGGAAGCGATGACGTAGGTGTAGTGGTCGACGATGTCCTCACCGAACTGAGCCGCCAGCAGGCGTTCGGCGATCGCCATGCCGACGGCGTTGCCGAGACCCTGGCCGAGGGGGCCGGTGGTGGTCTCGACACCGGTGGTGACGAAATTCTCCGGGTGTCCGGGCGTCTTCGAGCCGAGCTGACGGAAGTTGCGGATCTCGTCCAACGTCATGTCCTCGACGCCGAGCAGGAACAGCACGGAGTAGAGCAGCATCGATCCATGGCCCGCGGAAAGGACGAAGCGGTCGCGGTCGGGCCACCGCGGCTCGGTCGGATCGAACTTGAGGTAGCGGGTGAACAGCACCGTCGCCACGTCGGCCATGCCCATGGGCATGCCGGGATGGCCGGAATCGGCCTTCTGCACCGCGTCCATGGCCAGCGCGCGAATGGCGTTGGCCATGTCCCTGTGGCTCGTTTCGGCTAATGCCTCTCCCGCCTGCAAAGCTTCGGCCATCGATG
>DASSPO010000310.1:0-7296 GCA_035699585.1 Bauldia sp. | reverse complement strand
GGCTGCTCAAGTGTGGCCGTAGTCGCTTCGATGGCGGGATCCTCGTTGAGCGCCTCGGCGATCGCGCCATGCATTCCCTTCGGGTAAATTTCCCGCACGACCGCATTCTCGCGGTCGTGGATATTCTCTCCCCACACGACGGCACGAATGGCCATTCTTCGCTCCCCAAAGCGGTTTCAAATGCCGTCGCCAGCGCGAGGCGCGGCACCGTAACCACAACGGGGCGCCGGTGCACAAGCCCCAAGCATGTGGTTATTTCATCGCAGTTGCCCGCAGACTTGGTATTATGCCGCGACGCACAACGAAAGGCCGGACCCGCAGTGCGGCATGACGTTCGATATGGCCGACGCCGATTCTTAGCGCTTTGGCTGGCGGTGGCGATGGCGCCCGTTACAGAGGGGGCGGCAGCCGAGCTGATCCACACGACGCAGTATCGCACTCATGCCGTTCGCGGGACGACAGCGCAGGCCGTCCTGAGGTATATGAACGCCCATCCGATCATCGATCCCGACGATGGGCCCGCCTACGCCAATCTGACGCACGACCATCACCTCTCCATGGCGACCTTCGCCGCCGGCGGCGTTTGCCGGGTGAAGAATCTGCGGTTCACTTGGCGATTCGTCCTGACGCTGCCAAAGGCCGTCGACTACGGCGCGATGAACGCGTCGACGCGGTCGAAGTGGGATGCCTTTGTTGCAGGGCTGAAACGGCACGAGGAGACGCACCGGGCCATCTTTCTCAAGTGCGGGAAGAAGTTCGTTCCCGCCGCGGAGCGCATCACCGCGGCGGGGGGCTGCGCCGGGCTCGAGAACAAGGTGAGACGGAGCATCGAGCGCGCCTATGCCGCCTGCATGAGCGAGCAGCGCGCCTTTGAAAAGCGTGATCGTCCCCGTATCCTCGGCCTTGCGTTCGTGCAAGCCGCCAGGAGCCAATGAGGAGAGTCGAATGGTAAGCATCCTCGATCACTGCACGGACGCGCCGATCAAGCG
Source organism: Bauldia sp. (assembly GCA_035699585.1). Taxonomy (GTDB): domain Bacteria; phylum Pseudomonadota; class Alphaproteobacteria; order Rhizobiales; family Kaistiaceae; genus Bauldia. Next base: position 6,307 of record DASSPO010000310.1, on the reverse strand, counting down.
ATTCGACGCCGGCGATGTCCTGATCGAAGAGGGGCGGTGGTCGGGCCGGCTCTTTGTCCTGGTCGAGGGTGAGGTCGAGGTGGTCCGCGGGGGGACGTCGGTGGCCGTGATCGCCGAAGCCGGCTCGATCTTCGGCGAGATGTCGGTCCTCCTCGACTTGCCGCACACGGCAACCGTGCGGGCACGCACGCCGGTCACGGTACGCGCGCCGGACGATGCGGCGGCATTCCTTCGCCAGCATCCGGAGATAGCCTTCTATCTCGCGCGGCTGCTCGCGCAGAGGCTGAACGCGGCGACGACCTATCTGGTCGACGTGAAGCGCCAATATGAGGGCCATGGCGACCATCTCGGCATGGTCGGCGAGGTGCTGGAGGCGCTGACGGTGCAGCAGCGGCGCAACTTCACGCTGGGACCGGATCGGGCGGACGACCCGCGGATGTGAGCCACGACGGGGTACCGAGGAGCTTTTCCACCGGCCGGACCAGCGGCTCGTCGAGCTTCACCCGCTCCCGGCCGGCGGCCGAGAACCACAGCGCTTCACGCTCTTCGGTATCGACGATCAGATGGGCCGGTGGCGCTCCATATTGATGGCCGGCGTTGAACACCCAGGTTTTGCCCACACGGTCGACCCATGACCCGTCCTTGACGAAGGGTGCCTGGTGAACGTGCCCCGCGAAGACCACGTCGGGATGGTATTCCCCGATCCATCCGGTGAGCTCGGCGTCTCCGTAGGACCGACTTCCGCCCCAGCTTGTCGGAGACGAGCCGGGCGGCGCGTGATAGACCCAGATCCAGTTGCGCTTCGGCTTCTCGGCATCGGTGCGGAATTGCGCGGCGATGGCATCGCGTTCGAGCGGCCCGTCCCACCAGGCGCAGACGGTGAACAGCGTGTCGCCAACCGAGAAGGACTGGCCGTCGGTAACGACGCCGGGAACCTCGCGAATCCAGCGCGAAATCTTCTCTCCCTCCGGACTTCTCGCATCGAGGTCGTGGTTCCCGGAACAGATGACCACGCCGGTCTTCTCACGCAGGCGGGCGATGTATTTGCCGATGACGACAATCTGCGCCTGGGGATCGACCATGGAACTCAAGTCGAGGTGATCGCCCGCGAGGATCACCAGGTCGAAGTCCGACGCGGTGTCCGCCACCCAGTCGTACTGGGGGAGTGAATAATGCAGGTCGGCAACGACCAGGAGGCGCATTGGAGCTTCTCACTGCCGGCGACCCGCGGAATACAGGCTCGACACCTGTGACTATCACGCCTGAATGCAATCTCCCAAGACCATGGCGGAAGGCGGGGATCGCGACGTGAGGTGCGGCCGAAGGTCCTCGGTGGCCCTAAGGTCTCTGCTTCCGGCATGGCTGGCGCGCGGCAGGCCGGCTAGGGCTTCGCGCAAGCGCATGCTATCTGAACTGCCGGCACGTTAGCCAGGAGGAGGCGGCGGATGAGCCTGCAAAACCTGCGTCTTGCGCGAGTCTGCCTTTTGGCCGCCGCGGCCAACACGATAGCGACGGCTGCGTTCGCCGCACTGCCACCGTTCTGGCAGAGTGCCCGCGAGATCAGCATGATCGTCAACGACCCGCGCGTTCACGACGCACTCAAGTATGAGGAACCGATCCTCTCGATCACCACCACCGGCGACGATGTCTACGAGTTGAAGACGTCGCGCTGCACCCTTCAGATCACGATCGTCGACACGCCGCAGGCCGAGCCGATGCCCGGCCCGCGCCAATTCGACCTCGAGGTCGGCGAAGCCGACTGCGAGTAACCACGCTATTCGGGAGGATCGCCAGTGACCGCCAAACAAGTCCGGCTCGTCGCGGCCGCCGTCATCCTGTCGTCGGTGAGCTTCGGGAACGTCGCTCGTGCCGCCGAGATCAGCGAAGAGACGGTCAAGGCCGCTCTGCCGCGCCTAGAGGCAATCGTCGAGGATGTGCTGGCGCGGACGAAGGTGCCAGGAGTCGCAGTCGGAGTCGTCTATGGCGACAAGGTCCTCTATCTCAAGGGCTTCGGCGTCCGCCGCGCCGACGGCAAGGATGCCGTAGACCCCGACACGATCTTCCAGATCGCGTCCGTCTCGAAGCCCTTTGCCTCGACGGCGGTCGCCGCCGTGGTCGGGACAGGCGAGGTCACTTGGGACAGCCGCGTGGCCGACCTCGACCCCGCCTTCCAGATGTTCGACCCCTGGGTCACGAGCCAGGTCACCCTCCGTGACATGTTCTGCCATCGGACCGGCGTTCCAGCCCAGGCAGGCGATCTCCTCGAGGATCTTGGCTTTGATCGCGACGAGATACTCCACCGGTTCCGCCATCTCCGGCCGGTGAGCAGCTTCCGCTCGCAATACGCCTATACGAATTTCATGCTGACCGAGGCAGCGGTCGCCGCCGCGCACGCTGCCGGCAGGACCTGGGAGGATCTCATCGCCGAGCGCGTCTTCGCGCCGCTCGGCATGAGCCGGACGAGCGGACGGGAGGCCGATTTCTATGCGGCCGAGAACCGGGCCACGATCCACTTCATCGAGGACGGCGTGGCGACAGCGCGGTTCGAGCGGCGCCCCGACGCGCAGTCGCCGGCGGGCGGCGTGAGTTCGACCGTCCGCGACATGGCGAAATGGCTGATCCTTCAGCTCAACGAAGGCCGGTACGAAGGCAGGCAGATCGTCGACGCCGAGGCCCTCGCCGAAACCCACCGGCCGCAGATCGTGCGCGGCCACGACCGGCAGGGACGGCCCATGTTCTACGGCCTCGGGTGGAACGTCGATTACACCGCGGACGGTGAACTGAAGCTCACCCACGCCGGCGCGTTCTTCGTCGGCGCGAGGACGCAGGTTGCACTGCTCCCGGCGCACCGCATCGGGGTCGTGGTTCTCGCCAACGCGTTTCCGACCGGGGCACCGGAGGCGATCATCGCGTCGTTTCTCGACGTGCTCCTGAAGGGCGAGCCTGCCGAGGACTACCTGACCCTCTACGAGCAATTCTTTGCCTCGCTGATTCCGGCGGTGAAATACGACACGCCGTCCCAATCCTCGTCGGCGCTCCCCGGCGCGGCCTACGTCGGGCGCTACACCAACGACTACTACGGTGATGCGGAGATCGTGGCGGACGGCGCCGGGCTGACGCTGATCATCGGCCCCGGCAAGCGTCCGTTCCGACTTCGGCATTACGACCGCGACGCCTTCCTCTTCGATTTTGTCGGCCTCGGGGACGAGGGGGCTCATGCGGCCAAGGTTGCGTTCTCATCGGCCGATGGCGCTACCGCCGACGCGCTGACCATCGACTTCCTGAATGCGACAGGGCAGGGGACCTTCACCCGCTCCGCCAGCGACTGACCATCAGCCACGCAGGGACTACACAATGGCGAACTCCTATGACGTGATCATCATCGGCTCGGGCCCGGGCGGCTATGTGACGGCGATCCGATCGGCGCAGCTCGGCTTCAAGACCGCGCTGGTCGAGAAGTCCTATCTGGGCGGCATCTGCCTCAACTGGGGCTGCATCCCGACCAAGGCGCTTCTCCGTTCGGCGGAGATCTACCACTACATGGAGCACGCCAAGGATTACGGCCTCTCGGCCAAGGACGTGAGTTACGATCCCACCGCGGTGGTCAAGCGCTCGCGGGGTGTGGCGGCGCAGCTCTCGAACGGCGTCCAGTTCCTGATGAAGAAGAACAAGATTGACGTGATCTGGGGGACGGGAACGATCGCCGCGGCCGGCAAGGTGTCGGTGAAGGCGTCCGAGAACCCGCCTAAGGGCGCGCTCGGCGGCGGCGACTACACCGCCAAGCACATCATCGTCGCAACCGGTGCTCGGCCGCGGGCGCTGCCCGGGATCGAACCGGACGGAAAGCTGATCTGGACCTATTTCGAGGCGATGGCGCCGGACCGGATGCCGAAGTCGCTGCTGGTCATCGGTTCCGGCGCGATCGGCATCGAATTCGCCTCGTTCTACCGGACGCTCGGAGCGGAGGTGACGGTGGTCGAGATCCTGCCGCAGATCCTGCCGGCGGAGGACGAGGAGATTGCCGCCCATGCCCGCAAGCGGTTCGAGAAGCAAGGGATGCGCATCCTCACCGACGCCAAGGTCGCGAGCCTGAAGAAGGGCAAGGACAGCGTCACTGCCACGATCGAGACCAAGGGCGGGAAGGAGGAGGTCACGGTCGAGCGCGTCATCTCGGCGGTCGGCGTCGTCGGCAATATCGAGGGGATCGGCCTCGAGAAGCTCGGGGTCAAGACGGAGAAGGGCACCATCGTCGTCGACCCGTACGGCAAGACCAACGTTCCCGGGATCTATGCGATCGGCGATGTCGCCGGCCCGCCGATGCTCGCCCACAAGGCGGAGCATGAAGGCGTGATCTGCGTCGAGGCGATCGCGGGAAAGCATCCGCACGTCATGGACAAGCTCAAGATTCCGGGCTGCACCTACTGCAATCCGCAGGTCGCCTCGGTGGGGCTCACGGAGAAGCGAGCCAAGGAAGCCGGCTACGAGATCAACGTCGGCCGTTTCCCCTTCATCGGAAACGGCAAGGCCATCGGCCTCGGAGAGCCGGAGGGATTGACCAAGACGATCTTCGACAAGAAGACCGGCCAGCTTCTCGGCGCACACATGGTCGGGGCCGAGGTGACCGAGCTGATCCAGGGCTTCGTCATCGCCATGAACCTCGAGACCACGGAGCAGGAACTGATCGACTCCGTGTTCCCGCACCCGACATTGTCCGAGACGATGCACGAAAGCGTGCTCGCGGCGTATGGGCGGGTGATCCACGTCTAGGGCCGGACGCGGCGGCTCGCTCAATGTATAGTCGGCGCCGGATCCTGGCGGAGGGCGCGGGGCAGGAGGAGTGGGGATGGGCGTGACCCTCAGCTCCGGTCGGGGCGGTATCATCGCCGCCGTTGTTCTGGCCGTGCTCGTCGCCGGGAAGCCGGCTGAGGCCCAGAATCCATGGCCCGGGGTGGCCGGGCCGGATGTCGCGATCGTCGGCGAGGGAGGACATATCCGCGCGGCCGGTGGGAGCGTGACGATCACCGGCACGGCAAGCCGCGTCGAGGCGGTCGGGGCGCGGGTCGAGGTCAATGCGGCCGTTACGGGGCCTGTCTATGCGGCCGGCGCGCTGGTTACCATCCACGGCGTCATCGAGGGCGACCTCAAGGCAGGCGGCGGGACGGTGGAGGTGAACGGCCGGCTCGGCGGGCCGGTGAAGCTGGCCTCGGCGGCGCTGCGGTTCAACGGGACGGCGGACCGGAGCGTCGAGGCCGTCGGTGCGAGCCTTGAATTCGGACCGGCCAGTGCCATATCCGGGCGCCTTTCGGCCGCCGGAGCGCATGTTGTCGTTGCCGGAAGGATCGGCGGTCCGGTCCGTATCGGCGGCGCTTCGGTCACGTTCAATGCCGAGGCGGCTGGCGACGTGATCCTCGATGCCGGGCGCGTGACGATCGGACCGAACGCGGCAATCGCTGGCAACCTGGTCGTGCGTACGCTCGCCGCGCCGGAGATCGCCGACAGCGCTAGGATCACCGGTGAGGTGATCGTCCGCGAGCCTTCGCTCTGGTGGCTGATCCCGCGCTGGCTCTGGCACGTGATCCTGGCCGCAGCGATGGCGGCAGGAACTGCGCTCGCCGGCCTCATCCTGATTGGCGTCGCGCGCGGCGCTTTCGAAGATGGCCTTTCGCACGCGACCTTCCGACCGCTGTCGAGCGGGCTTATAGGCATAGTGACGCTCATCCTTCTCCCCATCGTCGCGGCGTTGCTCATGGCGACGATTGTCGGCCTGTCCTTCGGATTGGCGCTCCTCCTGCTGGTTCCATTCCTGGTCGTCGCGGGGCATACCGTCGTCGCCACCTGCATCGGCGTCTGGATTTTCGATCGAACCGGCGAGCCTCGGAGCACCGGCCGGTTGTTCCTCTACCTGCTGGCGGGGGCGATCGTCGTGGCGGCGGTCTGGCTTATCCCGTGGGCGGGGCCGATTCTCGTAGGGCTCGCGATTTTGGTCGGGACGGGGGCCTGGATGCGGGGCGTCTCATCGCGCCTGAGCCGGCGGAACACGCTCTCACCGTGACCGCGCGGTATGACAGGACGGTTGGGAGAGCACGCGAAGCGCGGTAAGGTTGGATCGGCGGGCGCCGAGTCGTCGTCGGCGATTTGAAAGCAGGAGGGAGCGGTGAGCGATCAAGCCAAGGCCATTATCGCATGGATCGTCATCGGTCTGATCGCGGGGTTCGTGGCGAGCCTCATCGTCGGCGGCGGAGGCGGGCTCATCGGTTGGCTGATCGCCGGCCTGATCGGCTCGGTGGTTGGCGGCTTCCTCGCGCGG
>DASSPO010000309.1:0-2860 GCA_035699585.1 Bauldia sp. | reverse complement strand
CGGTTTGCTCAAGCCGGTTCGGATCAGGTTCAACCGCGCGAGCGCCGAGCGGAACGTCATTCTCAATCCCGGCCTCAAGCTCGGTGAAGAGTTTATGGACGGCGGCTTCGATTTTGAAGTCGGCTCGATCTACGACTTCATGGAGACGATCTTCGTCAACATTGAGGGTCGCGACCCTACGTTCCTGATGAAGGTCGGCTCCAACCTGCGCTTTCTTACCCGACGTCTTCGTCAGATCAACACCGCACGGCGCGCCAAGCGGAACGTCGCGCATCACTACGATCTCGACGGCCGGCTATACGCCTTGTTCCTCGATTCCGACCAACAATACTCGTGCGCATATTTCGAGGACGACCAGGCCGACCTCGAGACGGCGCAACTCGCCAAGAAGCGGCACCTCGCGTCGAAACTTGCGCTGCAACCCGGCATGAAGGTCCTCGACATCGGCTCGGGCTGGGGTGGACTCGCCCTGTACCTCGCCGACCGGTGCGGTGTCCACGTGACCGGGGTCACGTTGTCGGAGGAGCAGCACGCCGTCTCCAACCGCCGCGCCAAGGAACGCGGGCTCGAAGGCCGCGTCCGTTTCCTGCTCCAGGATTATCGCAAGGTCGAAGGGCCGTTCGACGCCATCGTATCCGTGGGGATGTTCGAACACGTCGGCGTCACCCACTATCGTCGCTTCTTTGAAGTCTGCCGCGACCTCCTTACGCCGAACGGCGTCGGCCTCCTCCATTCCATTGGCCGTTTCGACGGGCCGGGCGACACCAATGTCTGGATCCAGAAGTACATTTTCCCCGGCGGTTACATTCCAGCCGTGTCGGAGGTCGTTCCGGCGATCGAAAAAGCCGGCCTCAAGATCACCGACATGGAGATTCTGCGCATGCACTACGCGCGCACGCTTCGCGAGTGGCGTGAGCGCTTCCTGCGCAATCGGGACAAGGTGAAGGCTATCTACGATGAACGCTTCTGCCGGATGTGGGAGTATTACCTAGCCGGCTCCGAGATATCGTTTCGGTACTGGGACCTCATGAATTTCCAGATCCAGTTTGCGCGCCATCAGCATGCGCTTCCGATCACCCGCGACTACATGTTCGAGGCCGAGAAAGCGCTCCGCATAAAGGATCGGAGAATCGAGGAACGCGAGTCTCTCAAAATCGCCGGCGAATAGGTCCTCCCGTGCGAATCGCGAACCAGCGGCCGAGTCGCGCAAGGCCCAAGCGATTTATCTCTCGCCTGTGTGAACAGCGGTAAACCAGTGCGGCCCCGGCAGCCGGTCTGTGAAGCGTGCTTTCCCGTGGCCGCCGCCGGGTTAACAATCCCTTAATCGAAGGCCGGGGCCGAGTCGTCGACTCCTCGCCGGCACGGCGTTCGGCATCTGCCCGAAGCGCCGAGTCTCCGTTGTTGTTTGGGAATATTGGCTGTGCGACGGTCACGTTCCGTTCGCATGGGAGGACGTGATTCGCGTCGGCAAAATAGGAGAGCGAACGAGAATGGCAGTCGCGGCGCGCGCGCTCACAGAGCAACAGACCTATCGCTCCGCTCCTCAGAATATCGAGGCGGAACAGGCTCTGCTCGGCGCGATTCTCGTCAACAACGAGGCGTTCTACCGCGTCTCCGATTTCCTCGAGCCCAGCCACTTCTTTGAGCCGGTGCATCGACGCATCTATCAGGTGGCGGGCGAACTGATTCGCGCCAACAAGATCGCCAACCCGGTCACCATCAAGACCTTCCTTCCGGCCGATCTCGCGATCGGCGACATCACGCTCAACCAGTACCTCGCCCGCCTCGCAGCCGAAGCGACAACGATCATCAACGCCGAAGACTATGGGCGTAGCGTCTACGACCTTGCCCTCCGCCGAGCGCTGATCGGCATCGGCGAGGACATGGTAAACGTCGCCTACGATGCGCCGGTCGAGATGTCGCCCCGTGAACAGATCGAGGAGGCGGAGCGACGGCTTTACGAAGTAGCGGAGAAGGGACAGTTCGACAGCGGCTTCCAGTCGTTCGAGACCGCCCTTCTCACCGCCATCGACATGGCGAGCGCAGCATACAAGCGGGATGGCCACCTTTCCGGCATAGCTACCGGCCTCACCGACCTTGACCGCCTGATGGGTGGGCTGCAGCCGTCGGACCTGATCATCATCGCCGGCCGGCCGGGCATGGGCAAGACGTCGTTGGGGACGAACATTGGCTTCAACGTGGCGCGCAGCTGGCGGGGGGAGGTGCAACCCGACGGCACGACGAAAACGGTGAATGGCGGGATCGTCGGCTTCTTCTCGCTGGAAATGTCATCCGAGCAGCTTGCCACGCGTATCATCGCCGAGCAGTCGGGCGTCCCCTCCTCCGACATACGGCGTGGTCGGATCACCGAGGAGCAGTTCGCCGCCATTGTCGAGGCGGCACGGGAAATGAACCGCGTGCCGCTCTATGTCGACCAGACAGGCGGCCTGACCATCGGGCAGCTCTCCGCTCGCGCCCGTCGCCTCAAGCGCCAGCGCGGCCTCGACTTGATGATTATCGACTATATCCAGCTCCTCCAGGGCTCCTCGCGCCGTGGCTCCGACAACCGCGTTCAAGAGGTCACGGAGATCACCAACCAGCTCAAGGCATTGGCGAAGGAGTTAAACGTCCCGATCCTTGCTCTGTCGCAGCTGTCGAGGCAGGTCGAGAACCGCGACGACAAGCGCCCGCAGCTTTCCGACCTCCGCGAATCCGGATCGATCGAGCAGGACGCCGACGTGGTCCTGTTCGTCTATCGCGAGGAGTACTACCTCAAGAACAAGGAGCCGAAGCCCGGCACCATCGAGTACGAGCAGTGGCAGAACGAGATGTCGCAGATTCATGGCGTCGCCGAGGTCAT
>DASSPO010000308.1:0-12953 GCA_035699585.1 Bauldia sp. | reverse complement strand
GTCCGGCGCGGCGATGGCGAGGTCGGCGGGGAGCTCGAAGTAGTCGTTGTAGGTGGCCGGTATGAGCCCGAAACCGTAGACTGCGGCGAAACTCGGCCTGCCCCAGGCGCCGCCCTCGACGAAGAAATAGATGACGACGTTGACCGCGATGATCGTCCAGGTGGCGTAGGGGCGCTCCACGTGGGACAGCGCCCGTCCGTCATGGATCGGGAAGATCGGCAAGTCGGCGCCTCGGCTCAGCGGTTCTCGCCGGGAACCCATAGCACGTCGCCGGCGCCGGCATCATTGGCAAAGCGCGCCGCGACGAAGAGGAGGTCGGAGAGCCGGTTGACGTAGGCGAGCGCCGCCGGGTTGAGCGGCTCGTGCTCGGCGAGCGCGACGAGCGCGCGCTCGGCCCGCCGCGTCACGGTGCGGGCGAAGTGGAGTGCCGCGGCCGAAGGCGTGCCGCCGGGCAGCACGAAAGAGGAGAGAGGGGCCAGGTCCGCATTGTAGCGGTCGATCTCCTCCTCGAGCCGCTTCACCTGCGCCTCGGCGACGCGGAGCCGCGACCTCCCCTTGTCGTCGCCTTCGGGCACGGCGAGGTCGGCGCCGAGGTCGAAGAGATCGTTCTGGACGCGCACCAGCGTCCGGTCGAGGTCGGCATGGGCGTGGAGCCGGGCCAGGCCGATGGCGGCATTGGCCTCGTCGATCTCGCCGAGCGCCGCGAAGCGGAGGTCGGACTTCTTCCGCCGTTCGCCGTTGCCGAGCGCGGCGGTGCCCTCGTCGCCGGTGCGGGTGTAGATCCTGTTGAGGCGGACCATCTCTGCGTCTCAGCCGCGCGAAGCGAAATAGAGCGCGGTCATCATCACCACGAGAGCGACGAACTGAAGGATCACGCGCCAGCGCATCAGTGTCTGCGAGCGGTTGGGCGAAGTCCCCCGCATCATGTTGATCACGCCGAGAACGAGAACCACCGACACCGCCGCAAGGGCGGCGAAGGTGGCGCCGTGGAGAAAGGATTCCATCTGGTCTTGGGAACTCCGATTCTGCCCCCGATCATACAGATGGGGAGGATGCGCGTCTCGCGCACGGGGGTGGGCCACGCCCGCGCCGGGCGCCGCTCTTCCCCGGTCGCCTGGCCAGGCGGCCGCATGTCCCGCCTTGCCTCGCCCCGCCCGTCGCGCGAGGATCGCGCCGTTACCGGGGGGAGGGACGGACACGATGCGGGGGCTGACGGGAAAACGCGTGCTGATAACCGGTGGCGCGACGGGGATCGGCCGCGCCGCCGCGATCCGCTTCGCCGAGGAGGGGGCGAGCGTCGCGGTCAACTTCATCGGCGACCCCGAGCCGGCCGAGCAGCTGATCGAGGAGCTCGCCGTCCTTTGCCCCGCCGGCGAGCACCTCCTGGCGCCCGCCGACGTCGCCGACGAGGACGCCGTCGATTCCCTCTTCGCCGGGGTCGAGCAGGCCTGGGGCGGTCTTGATGTCCTGGTCGGCAACGCCGGCATCAAGGTGGTGCACGAGCCGCACGAGGTGATCATGGCCGACTACGACCGGGTGATGGCGGTCAACCTCCGCGGCGCGTTCCTCTGCGCCCAGGCCGCGGTCCAGCACCTCCTCGATTCCAGTCGTCCCGGCGCGATCGTCATGACCTCCTCGATCGAAGCCCATTTTCCGGTCGAGGAGGGCGCCATCGCCTACATCATGTCGAAGTCTGGGCTGACCGGCATGATCAGGGCCCTCGCCCTCCGCTACGCCCGCCACGGCATCCGGGTGAACGCCGTCGGGCCCGGCGCGACGCGCACGCCGATGAACGCCGACTTCGAGACCGACCCCTTGGTCGAGCGTGCGGTGGTCAGGATGATTCCGGCGGGCCGCATCGCCGAGCCCGAGGAGATCGCCGCCGTCATCGCCTTCCTCGCCTCGGACGACGCCTCCTACATCCACGGCCAGACCATCCTCGTCGACGGCGGCATGGGCATGGGGCGAAGCGGGTAGAGGTCGCTCTTCGTCGGCATGACCCTTCGCCGCGATCGACTTCGGGCGCCCGTGGTCATCGCCGGCCTGTCGGACGTGCCTGGAACCGCGGTCGGCGCCGTCATGGGCCCTTGGGAGTCCGGGTCCGGACAAATGCGAAGCGCGGAGGGTGCGTCGACATGCGCGGCGCGCCTCGGGGTGGTAAGGGGAGCGGTGAAGGGCTTGATGGTGCGTTCAATAGCGATTCCGACCGGCTTCCGCATCCTCTCGAGAGGCGCCCGGTGACTCGAATGCGGCTGTTTTGAAGTTGAGATCGGCCTCGCCCGCCGGAACGGCACGTTCGTTTCGATGGCTGGTCGCCGGCCGTCTTGCATTCCTCCTGCCGGCGGCCTTTGCGCTCCTCGTCTCGATCCTGGGACAATGGTGGAGCCTCCATCCCTTTGATACCGACGAGGGGATCAATCTCGGCAAGGGCGCGTTGGTGGCGGCGGGGTTTCACCCCTATGCCGAGATCTGGAACGACCAGCCGCCGGTCCTGACCTACGTTCTTGCGGCGGTTCAGAGGTTGTTTCCGTGGAGCATCGGCGCCGCCCGGGCGACGGTCCTCCTCTTCGCCTGCCTCCTCCTCTATTCGGTTTTCAGGGTGGTCGAGCGGAGCGCCGGAACGGCGTCGGCCGCAACGTCGGTGATCCTGCTTGGGACCGCGCCCCTGATGTGGCGTCTCTCGATCTCGGTCATGATCGGCCTGCCTGCCGTGGCTCTGGCGATGTTCGCCTGCGCCATCGCCTACGGCCGCGACAGGGCGGGGCTCTTCCGGGCAGCGGTCGCTGGCCTTGTCTTCGCCCTCTCCCTTCAGACGAAGCTCTTCACCGCCGCGGCGCTGCCGGCCTTCCTGGCCGTGGCGTATCTCTCGGGGGACGAGAAGACCCGCGGCGATCGGGTCGCAATGGCTGCGGTTGCGCTCGCTGCGACGGCGGCCGGCTTTCTGGCCATCGCGCTGATTTCGGGAGAGCCGCTCCTGCCGCAACTCGTCGGCCCCCACGTCGCGGGCGAACTGCGCTCCGACTATTCACTCATCCATACCGCGCTTCGTCTTGCCGAGACGCTGGTCCAGCAGCCCTTGGTATTGTTCTCGGCCCTGCTCGCGGCGGCCTCCCGCTGGCGCGGCGCTTCCGTCCTGCAAACCGCGTGGCTGATCTGGATCGGCTGCGCTCTCGTCGTGCTCCTCGGCCACACCCCGCTCTGGTACCACCATGCCTTCCTGCTCCTCGTGCCGATGGCATGCCTGGGGGGCGAAGCCCTCTGCCGTTTGCTCAAGGCCGACTGGCCGGGCCGGGCCGCGTTCGCCCGCTTCAAACTCCCTCTGGCGATCGGCCTTCCCGTCGTGTTCCTCGCCTATCTGGTCCTCCTTCTCCGCCCGTTTCACGTCGGGGCTTCCGGCAACGAGGGGGCGGCGCGGCTGCTCGCCTATGCCGGGAAGGACCCGTGGGTCGCGACCGATCAGCCCTTCGAAGCCTTCCGCGCGAGGCTGCTCGTCCCACCGGAACTGGTCGTCTTTTCCCGCAAGCGGATCGAGACGAACAACCTCACGCCGCAGACGCTGATCGACGTCATCGCCGCGCGGAAGCCCGGCCAGGTCCTGCTCCGGAGGGCCAACGCCGGCCGCCCGGTCCTGGACTATCTCGACCGCGACTATGTGCGGGTCGAGAAGGCGCGGATCCACTATGTCAGACGGGATCTTGTGGACTAGGCGGGAACCCGGAGGAGAGCCGGTCCTGGGAGCTTTGCCAATTGGGCGACGATTTTGGGCGCGTCACGCCGCAACGCCTTCCCCGTTGACCCTGCCCCCCGATTCTGGTGAAGGTCGCCGCGCGCCGGGCGGACTCCACCGTCCGCGATCGTGAGCGTTTTGTTTACCTTTCCCATGGCGACCGAGCGATACAACCCCAAAGAGGTCGAGGCCCGCTGGCAGGCGGTCTGGGCCGAGCGCGGCATCTTCGAGACGAGGAACGACGACCCGCGGCCGAAGTACTACGTGCTCGAGATGTTCCCCTACCCCTCGGGGCGCATCCACATGGGTCACGTTCGCAACTACACCATGGGCGACGTGGTTGCCCGCTACATGCGGGCGATGGGCAAGAATGTCCTTCACCCCATGGGCTGGGACGCCTTCGGGCTGCCGGCCGAGAACGCGGCGATGCAGAACAAGGTCGATCCGCGGGCCTGGACCTACGACAACATCGCGGCCATGCGCGGCCAGTTGAAGACGATGGGCCTGTCGCTCGACTGGAGCCGCGAGTTCGCCACCTGCGACCTCGACTACTACCACCGCCAGCAGATGCTGTTCCTCGACCTCTTCAAGGCGGGGCTCGCCTACCGGAAGAAGTCGAAGGTCAACTGGGATCCGGTCGATCAGACCGTGCTCGCCAACGAGCAGGTGATCGACGGCCGCGGCTGGCGGTCCGGCGCGTTGGTCGAGTCCCGCGACCTCACCCAGTGGTTTTTCCGGATCACCGCCTATTCCGACGATCTGCTCGCCGCGCTCGATCGGCTCGACCGCTGGCCGGACAAGGTCCGCCTTATGCAGCGGAACTGGATCGGCAAGTCGGAGGGGATGCGGGTCCGCTTTGCCTTCGACGGACCGGCGCCGGAGGGCTTCGACACGGTCGAAGTCTTCACCACCCGCCACGACACCCTGTTCGGGGCGAGCTTCATCGCGCTCTCGCCCGACCATCCGCTTTCGACCGCGCTCGCCTCGGGCAACGCGAAGCTCGCCGATTTCATCACCGAGTGCCATCACGCCGGGACCAGCGAAGCGGCGATCGAGGCGGCCGAGAAGAAGGGCTTCGACACCGGGCTCCGGGTGATCCACCCGTTCCGCCCGGAGGTGACGCTCCCCGTCTACGTCGCCAATTTCGTGCTCATGGACTACGGTACCGGCGCCATCTTCGGCTGCCCGGCGCACGACCAGCGCGACCTCGACTTTGCCCGGAAATATGGGCTCCGGGTCATTCCGGTGGTCCTCCCCCACGGCGCCGACCCCCAGACCTTCACGGTCGGCGAGGAGGCCTATGTCGAGGACGGCACGCTGATCAATTCCGACTTCCTCGACGGCATGAGCGTGCCCGAGGCCAAGGAGGAAGTGGCGAACCGCCTCGAGGACACGATCCTCTACGGCAAGCCGCAGGGCTCGCGCCAGGTCAACTACCGGCTACGCGACTGGGGCATCTCGCGCCAGCGCTACTGGGGCTGTCCCATCCCGGTGATCCACTGCGAGGCGTGCGGCATCGTGCCGGTGCCGGTTGCCGACCTTCCGGTCAAGCTTCCCGAGGACGTGACCTTCGACAAGCCGGGCAACCCGCTCGACCGCCACCCGACCTGGAAGCACGTCAAGTGCCCGACCTGTGGCGGGCCGGCGGTGCGCGAGACCGACACCATGGACACCTTCGTCGATTCGTCCTGGTACTTCGCCCGCTTCACCGCGCCCCGCGCCGATCCGCCGACCGAGCGGGCCGCGGCCAACGACTGGCTGCCGGTCGATCAGTATATCGGCGGCATCGAGCACGCGATCCTTCACCTCCTCTATTCGCGCTTCTTCACGCGCGCCATGCGCGACACCGGCCATCTCGACCTCGCCGAGCCGTTCGCCGGCCTGTTCACGCAAGGCATGGTCGTTCACGAGACCTACCGCCGCCCCGACGGCACCTGGGTCAGCCCGGCCGAGGTCCGGATCGAGGAGGCCGAGGGAAGACGCCGCGCGGTCGAGATCGCCACGGGAGCCGAGCTCGAGATCGGCGGCATCGAGAAGATGTCGAAGTCGAAGCGCAATACGGTCGACCCTTCCGACATCATCGACAGCTACGGTGCCGACACCGCCCGCTGGTTCATGCTGTCTGATTCGCCCCCGGAGCGGGACGTGATCTGGACCGAGGACGGGGTTGCCGGCGCCCATCGCTTCGTCCAGCGCCTGTGGCGGATCGTTTCGGAGGCGGTGCCGACCTTGCCCCCGGCCGCCGCCGCCCATGACGGCGCCGACGAGGCGGCGGTTGCCCTCCGCAAGGCCGCCCACCGGGCGCTCGCCGACGTCGGGGAGCACATCGCGGCCCTCCGGTTTAATGTAGCCGTGGCAAGGATTTACGAGCTTGCCAATGCGGTTGCCGCCGCCGCGCCTAAGGCCGGCGAAAGTCCGGCCCTCGGCCATGCTCGGCGGGAGGCCCTGGAGCTTTTGGTTCAGATGATGGCCCCGATGATGCCGCACCTGGCCGAGGAATGCTGGAAGGCGCTGGGCCATTCCGGCCTGGTCGCCGCCGCCCCCTGGCCGAAATTCGAGCCCTCGCTTCTGGTTGAGGACATGATAACCTTGCCGGTGCAGGTCAACGGAAAGAAGCGCTCCGAATTGACAATTGCCGTCGATGCGTCTCAAGCTGACGTGGAACGGGCTGCGTTGGCGCTCGAGCCGGTTCGCCGGGCGCTTCAGGGGAATACGCCGAAAAAGATCGTCGTTGTGCCGAAAAGGATCGTCAATGTCGTCGTTTGATCGCGGCATCCCGGCGAGGCGCCGGTTCGGCGCTGTCGGCGCTCTGGCGGTGGCGCTCGCGCTCGGCGCGTGCAGCGTCCAGCCGCTTTACGGTCCGTCGAACTTTGCCGGCGGCAGCGAGGTCCAGTCGACGCTCACCCGCATCTCGGTCGCCCCGGTCGATGACCGTGTCGGCCAGCAGGTCCGCAACCGGGTCATCTTCCAGATGACCGGAGGCAAGGCGATCTCCGACCCGCTCTATCACATGACGCTCACCGTCACCTCGCGCGAGGCGGGTCTCGGCGTCACCGTCACGGAGGCCTCGCCGATCTATTCGGTCACCGTCCAGGCGACCTTCACCGTGAAGCGTGTCGGCACCGACGAGGTGCTTGTCACCGGGACCAGCCGGGCGAACGCCTCGTACAACTACGTCAACCAGATCTACGCCAATACCCGCGCCAAGCTCGACGCCGAGAACCGTGCCGCCGAACAGGTCGGCAACGAGATCGCGGTCCGCGTCGCCGCGGCGATCGCTGCGGGAAGCTGAGGGGCGGCCGCGGGTCCGGTGGTCGAGGTCAAGACCGACGTCGAGCGGTTCCTCGCCCGGGACGACGGCTCGGTTCGCCTCCTTCTCATCCACGGCAACGATACCGGCCTTGTCGCCGAGCGCGCGGCGGCGTTCATAAGCGCCGCCCTCGGCGACTCGTCCGATCCGCTCGGCCTCATCCGGCTCGATGCGCAGGAGGTCGCCTCCGACCCCGCCCGTCTCGCCGATGAGGCCTACGCGATCCCGATGTTCGGCGGGCGGCGCTGCATCGAGCTCCGGGTGTCCGGCAACTGGTCGGTCGTGCCGGCGATCGAGCCGCTCATCGAGAACCCGCCGCAGGACTCTTTCCTGGTCGTCACCGCCGGCGAGCTCCGCAAGACCGCGCCGGTCCGCAAGCTGTTCGAACAGGCAAGGAATGCCTATGCGATCGCCTGCTATGCCGACGATGCCCGCGGCCTCGACCGCGTCATCGACGAGGAGACCAGGCGCGCCGGCCTCACCATAACCGCCGACGCCCGCGCGGCGCTGAAGCAGCTCATCGGCAGCGATCGCATGGCGAGCCGTGGCGAGGTGGCGAAGCTCTGCCTCTATGCCGAGGGTGGCGGCGAGATCACCATCGACGACGTCCGCGCCGTGGTCGGCGACGCCTCCGCCTACGCGGTGGACGAGGCGGTCGATGCGGTTGCGGCGGGCGACGCCGCCGGCTTCGAGCGCCTTTATCGCCGGCTCACCGCCGCGGGCACCGCCGGCTTCACCGTCGCCGGCGCGGCGCAGCGCCATTTCGACATGCTCCACCGGACGCGGGCGCTGGTCGAGCGCGGCGCCGATCCCGAATCCGCCCTCGGTCCCGGCGTGTTCTGGAAGCGGAAGCCGCTCCTCACCCGCCAGCTCGAGACGTGGACGATCCCCCGCATCGAGCGCGCGCTCCAGATCCTCGAGCGCACCATCATCGACAGCCGGCTCCGCGGCAACATCGCCAACGAGGTCGTCGGCCAGGGAATGCTGATGGTCGCCGCGCTTGCCGCGCGGCCGGCGCGGGTCGGGTGAGAAGGCGGGAACCTGGAATGCGGCCGGGCTGACGGTCGCGGCCGTCGGCGGCCAACCGGGGCTCAGGAAACCTGGGCGATGGCCAAAGAGAGCGCCTGAAGGAGCGCCGCCACGCCGGCCATGCCGGCCGCGGCCGAGTTCCAGGCGCTCTGGCGCCGGAGCGTGTCGCTCAGTTGCTCGGCCGCGCTGCCGTGGCCGCCAAGCCCGTATCCTCGGCGGCGAGGGTGCAATGCAACGGATGAGGAAGCCCACCAGAAGGCGGTGGCCATGACGGCAAAGCCGATCGAGGTCCAGGTCAGTCCCATGGCGATCGTCAAACGGGTCGTCCTCTTCGGCAGCGGGGCGGATGGACTTCCGCCGGCGGCGCCGGAGGAGGTGTGGGAGTCGCGCGGGGATCGGGCGTGTCGGCCGCCATCACCGTGTGCAGCTCAGGATCACTGGGGTGTGCCCGTTGCCGGTATGAGCGCCGACCAGCATGCCGGTCAGGACGATCGCTTCTCCGCTGTTGGCCGCGAGGTCCGGGCAAAGGAGCTGCACGTCCGAGGCGGCCGTCACCCCCGCGCTCATCGTGTTCGAGGCGACGCAAAGCGGAGCGTCTAGAATCAGGAGATCGGCGGTTCGCCGCGGCACACTCATCGAGTCGTCATGCCCGCTGATGCTCTCGGCGAGGACGGCAGGCTCGAACGAGCCGGCGAGCGTCACTACCGCGCCGTAGCGGTGACAGACCTCCGCCGACGCCGGCGAGGCGATGAGGACGATCACCGCGATCAGCCGGCCACGCATCGGGCTCCGTCCTCACGGCGGTCGCGGGTGCCGAGAGCCGGCGCCGTCGGCCTGTCTTTGCGTGTCCGTGGTCGTCCCGGGGTCATCGGCTGCGGCCTCGCCGCGCCTTGCCCGACTTGGCCGGAGCGCTTGCCGACTCTTCCGCCTCCCTCGCGAGGCGCGCCAGTCGCAACCGTTCGGTCTTTGCATCCCGGTTCGCCGACTCGCTCTCGACGATCATCCTCGCCACTCGCGTCGTATTGTCGGCCCGGGACTCCAGCCTCGACGGCTTGAAAAGTCCGGCCAGGCGCGTCGTCTTCATCTTTTGTCTTCCATCGCCCGCATGAAAGGCCGGGTGTCCCCGGTCTTTCATCGTTTACCCCGCCAATAGGCAGGGCGGATCGGCACCGGGGTGCTTATGCAGCCTGAAGGTTCGCGGCCGCGCTCTTGCCCGAGCGGCTGTCCTTCTCGATATCGAAGCTGAGCTTCTGGCCTTCGACGATGGTCGTCATTCCGGCCCGCTCGACGGCGGACACGTGAACGAAGACGTCGGGCCCGCCGTTATCGGGCTGAATGAAGCCGAAGCCCTTGGTGGAATTGAAGAATTTTACGGTACCAGTATTCATGACGATTTCCTTTTCAATCGACATTGGATGGGACGTCGACGGGTCGTCGAACGTCGGTTCTATCGATATTGGGAAGGAACATCGCCGGACGCGCGGATCGCGCGGGAACAAGGTTCGGCACAAGATCGACGAAACGCAGTATCGCCGGAAATTGTGTTCGGCGAAAGGCGGAAAGCGCGGCGCGACCGAATTCGCCGCTCCCCCCGGCACCGAAGGCCGCGCCCTGCATTCGGCCCCCGGCGCCCCAGGCGCTAGAGCAGGAAGTCGCCCGCATCGAGAGCGTCGATGCCGCGGACCTTGAGCGCAAAATCCGCTTCGCCGTCTCCGTTCCGGTCGCCGCGGAGGAGAACCGAGCCCCCCTTGTCGGCGTAGTTGAGTTCGCCGGCCACCCCGGAGAACGGCTTGTCGCCGATGAAGAAGAAGGTGGCCTTCCCCTTCGCCGCGAGGCTCGCGTTGAGCGCGGTGAGGTCGATGCGGTCGGCGCCGCGCACGAAGCTCAGGATCGTGTCGCGCAGCCCGTCGTCCGGCCGGCTGTCGCCGACCATGACGTAGGCGTAGCGGTCGTCGCCGTCGCCGCCGTCGAGCCGGTCGCCCTTGGCGTCGCCCTTAAGCACGTCGTTCCCGGCGCCGCCGAAGAGGCGGTCGCGGCCTTGTCCGGCATCGATCTCGTCGTTTCCAACCGAGCCAAGGATCGTGTCGTCGCCGCGGCGGCCGTAGATCAGGTCGTCGAAGATGCTGCCGTGGAGCCGCTCGCCCGGCTTTTTCCCCTCGATCAGGTACTGTCCGTTCGGATCGAGCCGGTAGACGGTGATCGAGGCCGGGTCGGTCCCGGTCCAGTAGGCGACGTCGCCGTGCTCGCCGATGACGCTCTGGCCGTCGACCGTGTCGCCGTTGTCGTACACCTTGAGCTTGCCGTCGGGCTGCACCGCCATGACCGTGGTGGTGTGGCCGGAGACGCTGCTCACCCACTTCATCCGGACGATGTCGCCGGGCTGGACGATGGTGTTCCAGTCGACCGTCGGCGTCTCCGCGTCGGTGCCGCGGTAGACGACCCGCCAGAAGCCGCCCGAGACGTTGCTGAGCGGGTCGAGATCCGCGTCGGGGAGCGGCATCGTCGCCCCGGCGGCGGCGGCGACGTTGTCGGCGATCCAGTTGCAGAGGTCGGTGTTGAGCACCGTGCCGTAGACGGTCTGGTAGGCGTGCGCGGCGTTGATGATGTCGTGCGCCCCTGGCTTGCCGAGGACATAGCCGGGCGCCGCCTGGACCAGGGCGGCGACCGCGGGATCGACGCTCCACAGCGAATAGTCGAGATACTCCGCCTTCCGCCCCTTGGCCTTCTCGGTGAGTTGCACGCGGAGTTGCGGCGGGAAGCTGATGCTGTTGCCGACCCGGTAGAAGACCTCGTCCTCGGCCGTGATCTTCTTCGGCTTGGTCAACACCTTGCCGTTCACCACCCATGCCGAGAGCAGCGGGTCGATGCCGTTGACTTCGGTCTGCCCCCAATACTGGCGCTTGCCCTCGAGGTCCCAGGCCGGGAGCAGCTTCATGCTGTAGTAGCCCGGATCCTCGGTACCGAGGGATTCCTTGAGCAGCGTCGCAAGCGGCACCAGCGTCCCGGTCGGCGCGACCACCGGCATTGCCAGCGAGGCCTGGAGATAGGTCGGCGCCTGCGGCTCGTAGTGGAGCACGGTATCGTCGCCGTCGCGATCGAGGACGAAGTCCTTGGCCGAGAGGTTCTGCTTCGGACTGGCGATGAGCGTATCGGCCGCCGGGGTAAGGCTCATGGGCGCGAACAGCTTCACCGTCAGTTCCGCCGCGACCGGCCCGGACTGGTTCTTGCCGCGGTAGAGCGTGAGCACGCCGTCGTCGTAGGCGGCGGACCGCGCCGTCACGTCCTCGAGCACGATCCGGTCGCCGCCATAGGGCGTGAGTCCGATGCGCGCGTCGAAGTCGTTCACGTCGCCGATCCGGAGCACCGCGGTGCCGTCGCCGAAAAGGACGGTCTGCTTCTTGTGGATCGCCCCGTCGACGGCAAGGTGGCCGTGGTCGGCGAGTTCGATGATCCCCTTTCCCTTCCACGCGATCTGGTCGCCGATCGTGGCGTCGCCCTCGACATGGACGAGCCCCTCGTTGAGGACGCGCCCGGCGCCGGTGAAGGCGAGCGCCGATTCCTGCGTCACCAGCACGTAGCCGTCTTCCTCGATGGTGAACTTCGACGTGCTCTTCCCGCCGGCGAGGTCGATGGCGAGGCCGCCCGCCATCGCCTCGACGAAGAGGCTGCCCGAGAAGGAGGTGTGGCCCTGGGTCGCGAGCGTGGCCTTGGTCGGGAGGGCGGGATTGCCGGTGATGTAGATGTCGAGCGGATGCCCCGATCCCGGCCGGAAGGTGACCGAGGCGATCGTGAGCGTGATCGATCCCTGGATGGAGATCGTCTCCCCCACGATCGTGCCAGGCTCGATCGAAGGGCTGCCGGAGACGACGACCAGTTGATCTCCCGGCGCCGGCGCGCCCGCCGGCATCCAGTTGTTCGGATCGCGCCACTCGCCGGCAACGCCGGCAACCCAGGTTCTGACGGCCATCGCGATGCCCCCCAAGCTCCGGCCGGACCACTGCGTCGTCCGGCGCCCCGATCGCGCTGAGGGTGTCGTTGCGCGGCGGCGCACGCAAGACCCGCCGCGTGATCTCGATGCGACAGGGTTTCCGTCCCGTCTACGCCGGTCCCGCGTCTACGTCGGCCCTGCGCCAGCCGGTGGGGGGCTTTGCTTGCGGATCGGTCGAAGGCGACCGCGGAATGCCGGTTGTCGGCCGACTGACGCCGGACCGCGGATTGACGAGTCGGCCGTTTCGGTCGAAGACTCCCGCCGGCCCCACGAACGCGGGAGGTCCGCATGTCGGACGACCATGCCGACAGGATCGGCGCCATCCACCGCGAGCTTCATGCCCACCTGCCGCCCGAGCCGGCGCTCCGGGTCAAGGCGCTTGAGAGCCTGCTCGTCGAGAAGGGGCTGCTCGATCCCAGGACCGTCGACGCCTGGATCGAGGTCTATACCGAGGAGATCGGCCCGAAGCGCGGCGCCGAGGTCGTCGCCCGCGCCTGGACCGATCCGGCGTTCCGCGCCCGCCTGGTTGCCGACGGCACCGCGGCGATCGCCGAGATCGGCTACGCGGGATGGGCCGGCGGCCACCTCAACGTCGTCGAGAACACGCCCGCCGTCCATAACCTCGTCGTCTGCACCCTCTGCTCCTGCTACCCGCACGCCCTCCTCGGCATCCCGCCCAACTGGTACAAGACCGCCGCCTACCGTTCGCGCGCCATGCGCGACCCGCGCGGCGTCATCGCCGAGTTCGGCGAGACGATCCCCGACGACGTGGAGGTGCGGGTCTGGGACTCGACCGCCGAGCTCCGCTACCTCGTGCTCCCCGAGCGTCCCGCCGGCACGGAGGGGTGGGACGTCTCCCGCCTCGCCGCCATCGTCACGCGGGATTCCATGATCGGCAC
>DASSPO010000307.1:0-2954 GCA_035699585.1 Bauldia sp. | reverse complement strand
TCCCCTCGATCCCAAATTGAACTCAGACCTCAGTCGTGTGAACGGCCGTCTCAAGAGTCCGGTCGAGCAACCCGCGACGCATTCGGATGGACCTCACGCGTCGATTCGGCCGAGGACTTGCCGTGGTCGAGCCGGGTCGCGCGTATACGCTCCAGCCGCTGATCACCCCATGATCTCGTAGCCCGCCGCCTCGAAGGCCGAGGTGAGGTGGCGACGGCCCATGAGCGCGTATTCGTAGGCCGGCGCCTTCGCCGGATCCTGCTCGGCCTCGACCACGACCCAGCCCTCGTAACCAATGTCGAAGAGGGTGCGGGCGAAGGCGTGGAAGTCGATGAAGCCGTCGCCCGGGACGGTGAAGACGCCCTCGAGCACGCCACGGAGAAAGCTCATGTCCTTCTGGCGGACCTGCCGGAGCACGTCGGAACGAAGGTCCTTGCAGTGGACGTGATTGATGCGCCGGCCGTGCTTGCGCGTCGTCTCCGCCACGTCGCCGCCGGCGAAGGTGAGATGTCCGGTATCGAGGAGGAGGCCGACGGCCTTTCCGGTGTACCGCATGAGGAGGTCGATCTCGCGCTGGGTCTCGACGATGGTGCCCATGTGGTGGTGGTAGGTCATCGGCACGCCATAATCGGCCATCCATTCGGCGAGCTCGGTGAGCTTCCGGCCATAGGCGGGAAACTCCGATTCGGGCAGCCGCGGCCGCGAGGAGAGCGGCGCATCCATCCGGTTCTGCACCGTACCCGTGGTCTCGGCATAGACGTAGCAGGGAGCGCCGAGGGCCTTGTACGTGTCGATCTGCGCCATCATGCGCTTCTGCTCGGCCTTGACGGTCGAGTTGAGGAGTTCGCCGGAGAACCAGCCCGAGATCAGCGCCAGCTTGTGCTTCTTGAGGATCGGGCCGAGCACCTTGGGGTCCATGGGGAATTTGACCCCGGTCTCGGTGCCGCTGAAGCCGGCCTTTCGTTCTTCCTTGAGACACGTCTCGAGCGGGGTATCCCCCCCGAGTTCCAGCATATCGTTGTTCGACCAGGCGATCGGCGCGACGCCGAGGCGGATCGGTCCGGGCATTCGTTTTGGTTCCCTCGTTGGATCACGGCGGAGAGCGAGCTGACGAAGAGCGAAGCGAACAGAAACCTGCCGCTTCGCCATTCGCTGCCTCGCTGTTCGCTAAACACCCACCCGCTGCTTCGCCTTGCCCTTCTCGAACTCGGCGCGGGCGGCGCGGACTTCCTTGCGGGTCGAGACCTCGGGAACGCCGACCTCCCACCACGCATCGCCGGGTGTCCATTCGTGCGACTGGACCTTGATGACGATGACCGCAGTGCGGTCGGCTTTCTTGGCCCGGGCGAAGGCCTGCTCGAGGTCGCCGATCGAATGCACGGTCTCGGCGTGGGCGCCCATCGACTCGGCATGCTTGGCGAAGTCGACCTCGACCAGGTTCTCGATCTTGCAGTCGGCGATGAGGTTGTTGAACGACTTCGACCCCTTGGCGTTCTGAAGCCGGTTGATCACGGCGAAGCCGCCATTGTCCATCACCACCACGATCAGCTTGTGGCCGGTGAGCACGGTCGAATAGATGTCGGAGTTCATCATCAGATACGAGCCGTCGCCGACCATGGCGATCACGTCGCGCTGAGGGTTGGCCATCTTCGCCCCCCAGGCGCCGGCGATCTCGTAGCCCATGCAGGAATAGCCGAACTCGCAGTCGAAGGTGCCGGTCGACTTGGCGCGCCAGTTCTGGCAGAGCTCGCCCGGCAGGCCCCCGGCGGCGGTCAGCGCCAGGTCGGTCGGGTCGCAGATGCGGTTGAGGGCGCCGACGACCTGGGCGTAGCTCGGCACCGGCGCGTTGGTCGGGCCCGAAACCTTATCGATGAGCGCGTTCCAGGACGCGTATTCCTTGGCGCCCCGCTTGGCCCAGCTCTCCGGCGCCTTCCAGTCGGTCAGCGCCTCGTCGAGCTCCTCGATGCCGACGAGCGCGTCCCCCACCACGGCGAGCGAGCGGTGCTTGTGGGCGTCGAAACGCGCCGCGTTCAGGCCGATGATCCTCGTCTCTTCGCCGAACACGGTCCACGAGGCGGTGACGAAATCCTGGAGCCGGGTACCGACCGCGAGCACCACGTCGGCTTCCTTGGCGAGCGCATTGGCCGAGGTCGAGCCGAGGATGCCGATCGGCCCGACATTCATCGGGTCGTTGTGGGTAAGGATGGTGCGGCCGTTGATGGTCTCGGCGACCGGCACGCGGTGCTTTTCGGCGAAGGCGGAGAGCGCGTCGCCGGCAAGCGAGTAGACCGCGCCGCCGCCGGCCACGATCAGCGGCTTCTTGGCCTTGCGGAGGAGTTTCGCCGCCTCGCGGATCGAATCGGCGTCGGGACGGGCGCGCGGGATGCGGTGGACGGTCTCCTCGAAGAACGCGACCGGGTAGTCGAAGGCCTCCGCCTGGGCGTCCTGGGCAAGGCCGATGAACGCCGGCCCGCAACTCGCCGGATCGAGCATGGTGGCGACCGCCTGCGGCAGCGACGCGATGATCTGCTCCGGCCTGGTGATGCGGTCCCAGTAGCGCACGACCGGCTTGAAGCAGTCGTTGACGGTCAGCGTCGGGTCGCCGAACTGCTCGATCTGCTGGAGCACCGGGTCCGGCGCACGGTTGGCGAAGGTGTCGCCGCCGAGAAAGAGCACCGGCAGGCGATTGGCCATGGCGGCGGCCGCCGCGGTGATCATGTTGGTCGACCCCGGGCCGATCGAGGCGAGCGACACCATGATCTGCCGGCGCTTCATGGCCTTGGTGTAGCCTATCGCGGCGAGCGCCATCGACTGCTCGTTCTGGCCGCGCCAGGTCGGGAGCCGGTCCTTGACCGGCTCAAGCGCCTCGCCGAGGCAGGTGACGTTGCCGTGACCGAAGATGGCAAAGACGCCGGCAAACAGCGGCACTTCCTTGCGGTCGATGATGGTCTTCT
>DASSPO010000306.1:0-4096 GCA_035699585.1 Bauldia sp. | reverse complement strand
GGCGTCGGCTTCACGCGGCTCGCTCCGATCGGGGCGCGGGTGGGTGGCGAGGATGCGCCGCTCGGCATCGTCCACGCCCGCACCGAGGCCCATGCCGAGCGTGCCGTCCACGCGCTCCGCGCCGCCTATCGCATCGGCGATGCCGCACCCGAAACCCGGCCGGTCGTGGTCGAGCGAGTGGCGGCCTAGGTCCGAGGCCCGGACCGATATCTCGCATTTTTCTCGAATCCGATGCTTCACACGGGATTCCGCCTGCCGTTAGAGTAGGGTGATTCGCGAGGGGGGTCGTGTGGCCTCGCGACGATCAGCAAAAGTCTTCTCGCGCTCTCGAGACGCCGGAAGGGGGCCAAGGGCATGCGGAAGCATGGCGGCAGAGCAGCGGCGATACGCGCCGGACTCCGCACCGTCATGCCCCTGTCCGCGATCTGCCTCTTCCCCGTCTCGGGCAATGCTGCCGAAAGCCTCCTGCCCGTCACGCTGACGACGCCGCGGCTCGTCACGCTCGTTGTCGTGCTCGGCGTCGTCGGATTCGCCATCGTCAGTGCCATCACGCTCACCCGCGCCCGGCAGCGCGCCGAGGCCGAGACCGAGACGCTGCGGGCGGAGGTCGCCGAACTCAAGGCCGCGGTGGAGCGACGCGAGGCCCTGCTTGAGGACGATCGCGAACGGATCGTCGCCTGGGACGCCGGCGCCGCGGCACCGATGCTGGCCGGCGGGCTTTCCCCCGAGTCGGGCGCCCCCGCCGATCGCGCCGCATTTCTCGCCTTCGGCCGATGGCTGAAGCCGGAATCGGCCGGACGCCTCGAGCGTGCCATTGAGACACTGCGCAAGAGCGGCGAAGCCTTCAGCCTCACCGTCGCCACTGCGAACGGCCGGCTGATCGAGGCGCGCGGCAGGACCGCGGGTAGCGCCGCTCTCGTCCGCTTTCGCGACCTTTCAGGGGATGCGCTGGTCAGGGCCGAACTGGAGGCGCGCTACACCCTCCTCGAGGCCGAGGCGGAAGCGATGCGGGCGATGTTCGCCGCTTCCCCGATGCCGATCTGGCTCCGGGACGAACGGCGGAACCTGCTCTGGGCCAATGCCGCCTATGTTGAGGCGGTCGGCGCGGCGAGCGAGGCCGACGTGCTCGCCCGCGGGCTCGAACTGATCGACAGCGCCGGCCGCGGCGTGATCGAGACGGCGCACCGCACCGACCCGGTGTTCGTCAAGCGACTGCCCGCGGTGGTCTCCGGCGAGCGGCGCATCTACGATGTGATCGATGTCGCCTCGGCAAGCGGGAGCGGCGGCATCGCCATTGACGTGACCGAGGTCGAGCGTGCCGAGGCGGCGCTTCGCCGGGAGATCGACTTCAACGCACGAACCCTCGACCAGCTCGCGACCGCGGTCGCCATCTTCGGTCCCGACCGCCGGCTCAAGTCGTACAACGCCGCCTATCGCCGCCTCTTCGACCTCGATCCCGCTTTCCTCGACACGAAGCCCGACGAACACGCGGTGCTCGATCGGCTGCGCGCGACGCGACGCATCCCCGAGCAGGGGGACTATCGCGGCTGGCGGGCGGAACTGCTTTCGGTCTACCGCGCAAGCGAGGCTCGCGAGCATACCTGGCATCTGCCCGACGGACAGACGCTCCGCGTCATCGCCAATCCCAATCCCCAGGGCGGGATGACCTGGGTCTACGAGAATGTCACCGAGCGGCTCGAATTGCAGAGCAAGGTGATCGCCTTGAGCCGCGTCCAGGGCGAGACCATCGACCACCTGAGTGAAGGAGTCGCGGTGTTCGGCTCCGACGGCCGGCTTCGGCTTCACAACCCCATGCTGGCGCGGGTCCTCGATCTCGACCGGGCTCAGCTCGCCGGCGAACCACATGTCGCCGACATCGTGCGCGCCTGCCGGCGCCCGGGCGACGACGATGCGGTCTGGGCTGCGTTCACAGCCTGCGTCGCCGGCCTCACCGACAGCCGGTCGAGCGTCTCGGGTCGACTGGAGCGGACCGGCGACCGGTTCATCGACTACGCCACCGTGCCGCTTCCGGACGGCCAGACGATGGTGACCTTCGTCGACGTAAGCGACTCAGTCCGGATCGAGCGCGCGCTGACCGAGCGCGCCGAGGCGCTCGAAGCGGCCGACGCGCTCAAGAACGCATTCATTCACCACGTCTCCTACGAACTCCGTTCGCCGCTCACCAACATCATCGGGTTCACCCAGCTTCTCGCCGACGCGAGCGCCGGCCCTCTCACCGAGAAGCAGCGCGAATATACCGGGTACGTCATGTCGTCCTCGACGGCGCTGCTCGCCATCGTCAACGACATCCTCGACCTCGCCACGATCGACGCCGGCATCATGGAACTCGATTATGCCGAGGTTGACGTCGCCGCGACCGTCGCTGCGGCGATCGAGGGCGTCCAAGACCGCCTTGCCGATGCCGATATTCGCATAGCCACCGATATCGCGGAGGGTACGGGAAGCCTGTTCGCCGACGCGCGTCGCGTCCGCCAGGTCCTGTTCAACCTTCTCGTCAACGCCATTTCGTTCTCCCCCAAAGGCGGACGCGTGGAACTCGTTGCGCATCGCGACGGGGAGATGATCGAGTTCGTGATCAGCGACAGCGGGGCCGGCATCCCGCGCGACTTCATCGACTCCGTCTTCGACCGCTTTGCCAGCCGGCCGCGTGGCAAGAGCCGCGGCGGCGCCGGACTGGGGCTCGCCATCGTCAAGAGCTTCGTCGAGCTGCATGGCGGCACGGTCGAAATCCGCTCCGAGGAAGGCACGGGGTCGAAGGTCATCGTCCGCCTGCCAATCCGGCCGGCAATCACGGCGGCCGCTGCGGAGTGAAGCGAGGAAACTTCCCCCTCAAAGCGGGGCGCCCAGTGCCCCGTCAGGCGCGCCTGAAGAAGTGCATCAGGAGCGACACCACCAGGAACACGAGGAAGACAAAGAACAGAATCTGCGCGATTCCGGCGCTGGCGCCCGCGATTCCGCCGAAGCCAAGCGCCCCGGCGATCAACGCGACGACCAGGAAGATCAGGGCCCAATACAACATGGTGGATACTCCGAGTGCGTTGCCGAATGCTTCGTTTCACAACGGCACATGCGGCCATCGGTTCCCGATGCCTATCTTGATTGCGATCAAAATGCACAGGGCGGCGGCCGATGAGGGGCTCGCGGATTTGCGCCGCGGCGCGTCTCTTCGGCCCGATGAACCCGGTAAGAAGTAGCCAACGACCGCCTGCAACCACGAAATCTGCGCATCCGAATGCCTGCACCATTCACCATCGATCTTCCCGACGAGGCAGCCACCGTCGCGCTTGCCGAAGACATTGCAGCGTGCCTCGGTCCTGGAGATGTCGTGGCCCTGTCGGGCGATCTTGGAGCGGGCAAGACGACGTTCGCCAGGGCTCTCATCCGCGCCGTCGCCGACGATCCGGGCCTCGAGGTGCCGAGCCCGACCTTCACGCTGGTGCAGACATATGCCTTCGGGCGGATTGCGATCGCCCACTTCGATCTCTACCGCCTTTCCGGCCCGGAGGAACTCGACGAGCTCGGCCTCGACGAAGCGCTCGCCGCGGGGGCGGTGCTGATCGAGTGGCCTGACCGGGCCGGTTCGCGACTCCCCTCAGACCGTCTCGACATCTTCTTCGAAATGGCTGGCCAAGGCCGTCTGGTGGATATCGTCGGCGGTGGGAGCTGGCCGGCCCGCCTCGAACGCAGCCGGGACATCCGCGCCTTCCTCGACCGCGTGGGATGGCGAGGTGCCCAGCGCCGCCACCTCCAGGGCGATGCTTCGACGCGCCGCTATGAGCGTGCGCGGAAGGACGATCGGACGGCCGTCCTCATGGACTGGCCACCCGCCAATGTCCCGGCAGTTCTCGACCCGCGCGTCATCTTCCGCGCGCAAGACGTCCGGGCTTTCGTCGCCATCGATCTCGCACTCCGCGACCTTGGCCTTTCGGCGCCCGAAATTCATGCGGCGGACATCGGTGGCGGGCTGCTGCTTCTCG
Organism: Bauldia sp.; assembly: GCA_035699585.1. Lineage (GTDB taxonomy): Bacteria > Pseudomonadota > Alphaproteobacteria > Rhizobiales > Kaistiaceae > Bauldia. Next base: position 98 of record DASSPO010000306.1, on the reverse strand, counting down.
AGGACCTCGGGAGGGAGGGGATTCTCCACGACGGAGTTCCGGATCCCGAGCGCTACCGCGTTGCCGTAGACGTACTCGCGATGATCCACGCCGCCCCA
>DASSPO010000305.1:0-2659 GCA_035699585.1 Bauldia sp. | reverse complement strand
CTGTTTGTCTGGAGGCCGGACGCGGAAGTCAGCAATCGTACGTAGCTCCCCTGCCCGCAAGGTCCGCAAACGTTAAGGGTTTTCGGACGCCTGCCAGTCGCAGGCGCGAGGGGATGCACGGAGGCAGGCGTCCGAAAAGCCTCGAGGGAGGAAACCGCGGGGGGGAGTTCGCACCGGCGGTGGTGTCAGGCTATGGAGATTTAGCGCCGGTGTTTGATCTGATTTTTCACTTTCGAAACGGGAACGGCGGCCGAGCGAGCGTCGCGACCGCGGTTTTGAGCACCGCGGGTGCAACCGGAACGGTGATGTCGCACTGAGCGATCTGCGCTTTGGCGGTGGAAGGCGGTGTTGACGATTGCCATTGACCGCGCGTTGGCGTCGCCGGTGAGATGTCGGCGTTGGAGCGGCGTAGTGACGGTGGGTGACGACAGGCGCGTATTGCTCACGAGCTGTCGAACCCGATTACTGGGATCGGCCAAAGCTGGGGCTGGCAGCTGGGTTCAAAGGTCTCGACGATGATCATACGCCCGCCGCAGCAAGGACAAGTGTTCCGCTCTTCGTCTTCGTGAGCACCCGTGGCGCCATCTCTCTGGCTGCTCGACGGAGCTGGGTCGGGTGCGCCGAGGAGCCGGCGGGCCAATGCGATATTGGCGGCGCGCCCGCCATTGGCGAAGAGGCCGTAGTGACGGATGCGGTAGAACCCGTCGGGCAGGACATGGACTAGGAAGCGACGGATGAACTCGTCGGCGTCGAGCGTGATACGCTTGTAGCGCGCGTCGAGCTTGGCCCGGTAATCCTTCCATTTGAAGGTCACGCGCTCGCCGTCGAAGGCGACGAGCCGGCTGTTGGCGATGGCGACCCGGTGCGTGTAGCGGGATAGATAAGCGAGGACAGCGTCGGATCCGCCGAAGGGTCGCTTGGCATAGACCACCCATTCGATCTTTCGCATTGCGGCGAGGCAGGCTTTGAAGGCTGCCGGCTTGGCCAGGGCGGCCTGATCGGCGAAGAACGCCAACCGCCCGGCTTGATACGCGGCAGTGAGCTTTTCCAGGAACAGGCGCCGGAACAGCCGTGAGAGCACGCCGATGGGGAGGAAGAAGCCGGGCCGGCACGAGATCCACCGTTGCCTATCCGGCGAGAGGCCGCCGCCCGGCACGATAATATGCACGTGCGGGTGATGGGTGAGTGCGGAGCCCCAGCTGTGCAGCACCGCAGTGAGACCGATGCGAGCGCCGAGGTGCTTTGGGTCGGCCGCGATCGTAATCAACGTCTCGGCCGCGGCTTTGAACAGGATGCCGTAGATCACGGCCTTGTTGTAGTAGGCAATATCGGCGATGGGTGCCGGCATTGTGAACACGACGTGGAAATAGGGCACGGGCAAGAGTTCGGCCTGGCGGTCGGCCAGCCACTCCTTGGCCGCCGCGGCCTGGCACTTCGGACAGTGCCGGTTGCGGCAGGAGTTGTAGGAGATGCGCAGGTGGGCGCAGGCCTCACAGCGTTCGACGTGCCCGCCCAACGCCGCGGTTCGGCAGCGCTCGATCGCCGACATGACCTTGAGTTGGCCGAGGCTCACATGGCCGGCATGGGACGCACGCCAAGCCGGCCCGCGGTGGCGGAAGATGTCCGCCACCTCGACCGCCGACCGTGACAACGGCCGCGTGTCAGCCGGGCATCTTCCTCAGGAAGTCGAGCGGGCTCGTCACTTGGCCGATCGTGCTGATGGCGACGCGGGTGTAAAGTGCTGTCGTGTCGAGCTTCTTGTGTCCAAGTAGAACTTGGATGACGCGGATATCGGTCTTTTGCTCCAAGAGGTGGGTGGCAAAGCTGTGCCGCAACGTATGAACACCGACGCGCTTGGTGATGCCGGCACGCCCCGCTGCCAAGCGAACGATCCGATGCAGCTGGCGCGCACTGGTATGCCGCCCGCGGTAGCCGGGGAACAGCCACGGCTGACCGGGAGACATCCATCCCTTCCTGCGCGCAGAGCACCACCATTCGCGCAATATCTCGAGAAGGATGGGCGAGAGAATGACATACCGATCCTTCTTGCCCTTGCCCTGTTCGACCCGGATGACCATCCGGTCACCATCGATATCGGCGAGTTTGAGCGATACGACCTCCGATGAACGCAGGCCGGTGGCATAAGCCAAGCTCAAGATCGCCCTGTGCTTGATGTTCGTCGCCGAGGCGAGCAGCCGACCGACCTCCTCCGGGCTTAGAACAACGGGTAGACGGCGAGGCTCGCGGGTCGAGATGAGCTCTTCAGCAAGATCGTGGCGCTTCAGTGTGACCTTGAAGAAGAACCGCAGGGCAGTGGCGCTGACGTTGGCGGTTCCCACCGTCGTCCCGATCGAGGCCAGCCATAACTGATAGCGATGAACATCCTCGGCGGTCGCCTTGTCGGCAGACCGGCCCAGGAAATCGGCAAACTTTTTGACGTGGCGGATGTACTGGTACTGAGTCTTGGGGCTAAGCCGGCGGATCTCCATGTCTTCGATCAGCAGCCGGCGTAACGGACTGATGGCCTTCTCGGTCATTGGGGGCTCCTGTCTTGAGTGAGGTTCCAGGCCCCTCAATCTCAAGACAGGACGCCTGCTTCTCGCTACTCCCGAGACCCCTCGTCTTGCCACCAATTACCGCGAGAGCGGTTTCGTCCTTC
>DASSPO010000304.1:0-4238 GCA_035699585.1 Bauldia sp. | reverse complement strand
AACGCCGCGAGCAAAGACTTCACATAGATCCGCGTCGGCGCAAGCAGGCTTCGGCCAAGGTGGCCGGGACCGAAAGGAGAGGGGAAGTCGTAGGGCGCTTCCGCGCGTGCGACAACGAGGCGGGCCAGCGAGAAGCCGTTGGAATGGAGACCGGACGAAGCGAGCCCCAAGATTACGTCGCCTGCAGCAATATCGCGGCTGGGGAGAACCCGGTCGCGCTCGACCGCTCCCACCGCGAAGCCGGCGAGGTCGAATTCTCGAGGCCCATAGAATCCTGGCATCTCCGCCGTCTCGCCGCCGATGAGCGCGCAACCTGCCAGACGGCAGCCTTGGGCGATTCCGGCAACAACAGCGATGGCGGAAGCGGCTTCGATCTTTCCGGTAGCGAAATAGTCGAGGAAGAAGAGCGGCTCCGCACCTTGGGCGACGATGTCGTTGACATTCATCGCCACGAGATCGATTCCGACGGTATCGAGTATTCCGGTCTCAATGGCGATCTTGAGCTTGGTGCCGACCCCGTCGGTGGCGCTTACCAGAATCGGATCGCGGTAGCCCGCTCGGGCCAAGTCAAAAAGCCCTCCGAAACCGCCGAGCTCGGCATCGGCCCCGGGCCGGCGCGTGGTCCTGACGATCGGCTTAAGCGCTTCGACGAAATCGTTGCCGGCGTCGATATCAACTCCGGCATCGGCGTAACCCAGCGGCGCGCCTCGTCGCGCACCCGCATTGCTCATGATGTCGCCTCCCCATGCGGCGGCGGCATAGTTCCCACCGCGGCGGCCGAATGCAAGCCAAAGCAGCGGTCTGGCGCAAGATTGCGCAGTTTCGGCCGGCATGCCATTCCTAGCCCGTATTCCGCCGTTCGGGACCGGGCGGCGCAAGGTTCAACGCATGCCCGTAACGATCCCGAATCTCATCACTATCGGCCGCCTTTTTCTGGTGCCGTTCACGGTCTGGCTGATCGTGCAAGGGGATACGGTGACCGCTTTCTGGATCTTCATCCTGGCAGGGGTCAGCGACGCGGTGGATGGATTCATCGCCCGCCAATTCAATCTGAGGTCCGAACTCGGCGCCTATCTCGACCCACTTGCAGACAAGCTTCTGCTTGTCTCGATCTACATTACCTTCGCGACTCTCGCGGAAATACCGCTCTGGATCACGATACTGATCGTGAGCCGGGACATACTGATCGTCGGCGCGGTCATGCTCGCCGGAATGCTCGGTCATCCGGTCGAGATGCGACCGCGGATCATCAGCAAAGCCAATACCGCAGCCCAAATCGTGCTGGCCGGATTGGTACTCGGCGACCTGGCCTTCTCCCCAGACCTCTCGATGCTGCGGAACGTCATGGTGGTCTTGGTCGGGCTGCTCACTGTAGGTTCGACCCTTGTCTATGCTGTGGACTGGGTCCGACACATGGGTAGCGACGGGACCGATGGCACATCGGCCGACCAGGGAATGTCGTAAATGCAGCTAGACAGGAGGCTAGTCTTCTGGATCGCGGCGCTGGTGGCGCTGCTCGTCCTCCTTCTGTTGTTCAGCTCCATCCTTCTCCCCTTCGTGGCCGGGGCCGCCCTTGCCTATCTGCTCGATCCGCTGGCCGACTGGTTCGAGCGTCAGGGATTCAGCCGGCTTGCCGCGACGATGACCATTCTGGTCCTGTTTATCATCGTCCTCGTGGCGCTCATGCTCCTTGTACTGCCGATCCTGATCAACCAACTGGTCCTTCTTGCCGCCAACGTTCCCTACTACCTTGAACGGATCGACCTACTGATCACATCGATCCTACAGAGCAGCTGGGCGCAAAGCCTCGGCGTCGATCCCGCGGCGGTCCGCTCCTCGCTCGCCAGCCTTCTGAGCCAGGGCGCCACGTGGTTCACCACGGTGATTTCGGGCCTCTGGAGCGGTGGGCTCGCGATCATCAACATCCTCGCGCTTCTGGTCGTGACGCCGGTCGTCGCTTTCTATCTCCTCTACGACTGGGACCGGATGATCGACCTCATCGATAGCTGGTTGCCGCGCGACAATGTCGAAGAGATTCGGATGCTTGCCCGCGAGATCGACCGCGTACTTGCCAGCTTCGTTCGCGGCCAGGCGCTGGTCAGCCTCACCCTGGGAACCTTTTATGCCGGCGGCCTCGTCCTACTCGGCGTCAATTTCGGATTCCTGATCGGACTCGTGTCCGGCATCGTTTCCTTCATTCCATACCTCGGCTCGACGCTGGGCTTCGTCGTTTCGGTCGGTATCGCGCTCCTCCAGTTTTGGCCCGATTGGGTGATGCCGGTCGCGACCGCGACCCTGTTCATCGCCGGACAGATGCTCGAAGGCTACGTCCTTCAGCCCTACATGATCGGCACCAACGTCGGTCTGCACCCGGTGTGGCTGATGTTCGCATTGTTTGCCTTCGGTCTGTTGTTCGGCTTCGTCGGGCTGCTCATAGCGATTCCGCTTGCTGCCGCGGTGGGCGTGCTTGTGCGCTATGCGCTGGCGCGCTACCTCGCCAGCCCGATCTACCGTGGCCACAGCGGCCGGTGAGCGGCGGGCGCGAACCCGCGGGGACCCAGCTCACCCTCGGCTTCCCGCATGAACCCACCACCGGCCGCGCCGACTTCGTGACAGGGCGCGCCAATGCCGAAGCGCTCGCGCTGATCGAGACCATGCGCGACTGGCCGGTGCGCGGCGTGCTCCTCGTCGGCCCGGAGGGGAGCGGCAAGTCGCATCTTGCATCGATCTTTTGCGAGTACCCGGGCGCGGCACGGATCGCAGCCCGGGACGTCGCGCGCGACGACGCCGATCGCGTGACCGCAGGGGGTGCCGTGGCGGTAGAGGATCTCCACGCCGGACCCATCGACGAGGCCGCCCTGTTCCATGTCCTCAATCTCGCCATGGAACGCGATGCGAAGGTGCTGATGACAAGCCGCAATGGACCGGGCCAACTCCAGTTCCAACTCCCGGACCTGTTATCGCGGCTGCGAGCCATGCGACTGGTGACGCTGGGCGCACCCGATGACGATTTGCTGCGCCGCGTTCTCGCCAAGCTTTTTGCGGATCGCCAGGTCGAGGTCGATCCCGGCGTCATCGCCTATGTCGCGACGCGCATGGAACGTTCCTTTGCTGCCGCGAACCGTCTTGTGGCGGCACTCGACAAGGCCGCACTCGCCGGGGGGAGGGGTGTGACCCGCAGGCTCGCGGCGGAGGTGCTCGGCGAGATCACCGACGATGCCCAGGGCCGCCTTTGGCCTGACCAGCCTTAGAACGATTCCGTTTGTCTAAATCGACATCGAGTCCACGCCTTCAATAGTTAAGTGTATGATTAACCAACAGGCGCCACTCGACCTGGTCTTCCACGCACTCTCGGACCCGAGCAGGCGCGCGATGATCGAAAGGCTGAGCGAGGGTCCGGCATCGGTCAGCGAGTTGGCGAAACCGTTCGCCATGTCGCTGCCGGCCGTCGTGCAGCACCTCAAGATGCTCGAGGCGAGCGGACTGGTGAGATCGGATAAGGTCGGGCGGGTGCGTACCTGCAAGATCGCGCCGGAGGCGTTGTCGATGGCCGAGCGGTGGATCAATGACCGACGGACGCGATGGGAGCGCCACCTCGACCACCGCGGCGCGCGTCCTTGCCGAGTCGGAGGGCGAACCGGCGGGGAAGAGACGATAACCTAGCCCTCCCTCCGCTGCGACTACATGAAGGGCGTTGTCGAAATCGGCCGCCGCCGTTCGTCGTAACGGCAGCACCACCAAAGATGAAGGGAAGCGGCGATGCAGCCGGCCAAGACAGGCCAACCCACCATTGTTGTGGCAAGTCCATTCCGCGGAAGGCCAAATCGACATCCTGTCGAAGCATCGGGCATGGAAGCCTGCGGCCGACGGCTTCGCCCGTAGCGATGGCCAACCCACTTTCCCCGTCCTCCAAACTTAAGTCTGACATTCGAAGGATCTTTCCGTGAACCCAGCACTCACCAACCGCACCCGGTGGCTTGCGCTGATGGTGCTCTGCCTCGGCGACCTGATGATCGTGCTCGACACGACAATCGTGAACGTCGCACTCCCCTCGATCCGCGCCGACCTCGACTTCACCGAAACGTCACTGGTGTGGGTGGTCAACGCCTACATGCTGACCTTCGGCGGGTTCCTTCTCCTCGGCGGGCGAATGGGCGACCTCTATGGCCGGCGCCGACTGTTCCTGCTCGGCATCGCGCTGTTCACGCTCGCCTCGCTCGCCTGCGGTCTCGCGACAT
>DASSPO010000303.1:0-10310 GCA_035699585.1 Bauldia sp. | reverse complement strand
CGCCTCAGGTCGCGAAGCCGGTTCTTTGCTTCCTCGCGGTACTGCGCGAAGCGTTCCGGCTCCCAGATCTGGAACTTGTAGCCCTGGCCGACGAAGGTGACCCGGTCGCCCAGGCCTGCATGCGCCTTGATCGTATCGGTGAGGATCACCCGGCCTTCCGAGTCGAGCTTCAGGATTTCGCTCTCGCCGATCAGCGTCGTCGAGAGGAACTCGTGGTCTTCCGAGAAGGGCTCGAAATTGGCGAGATTGCCGCGGATCGCCTCGCGAAACCGGTTCCCGCCGGCGTCCACCGCCTGTCGGTCGAGCGTCGGACAGCAATAGATGCCGTCGAAGCCGTCCACCGCCAGCACGGCGCGGTATTGCGCCGGGATCGACACCCGCCCCTTGGCATCGATCTTGTTGGTGTAGGTGGAAACGAACTCGTCCATCGCCCTCGTCCGCCCCGCCGGGCGGCAATCCGCCCGCGATCCCGTCGGAGGGCCATTGGCCCCGCCGTGGCCTCGCTGCGTCACGCCAACGCAGGCCCGAATGCCACCGGCGCCCTGTCGGTCCGGCGACGCATACGCTCCGGCCCTCGCTTGGGATTACATGGGATATCATGGGATAGCGGAGAACGTCAAACGAAGGCACGCGAAATGCGAACAAGCCTTTGGTCCGAAATCTAATCGCTTGTTAAGCTTAAGGATTTGTTTCGGGTCGGGGTTTTCGGCGGCGCTTCGGGTCTGCGAAAGGGCTGAGTAAGACCGTCGGCCCGCCCGTCTCGCGGTGTCTCCCCACACCGTGCGGCGAGCAAAAGGACCCTTGAAACGGGCGACGCCGCCGCCCTGTTCGGACGGCGGCGTCCCATCAACGCCAGTCGGCCTGTAAGCCGGGTTCTGTACGGGAGCTTTCGCCCCGTGACGGCCATTCCTCTGGGACGCCCGTTGCCGGACGCCTCGCGCAACCTACCCGGACAGCCGGCCCGGAAAACAGGCCTGAGGCCGAAGCCTCGCGCCATCCCTATTCGGTCTTGCTCCCGGTGGGGTTTGCCGAGCCGGTCCCGTTGCCGGTCCCGCGGTGGGCTCTTACCCCACCCTTTCACCCTTGCCGCGCCGAAGCGGCGTGAGCCGCGGAGGCGGGCGGTTTGCTTTCTGTGGCACTTTCCCTGGGGTCACCCCCGCCGGGCATTACCCGGCACCGTGTTTTCCATGGAGCCCGGACTTTCCTCCCCGGCGGCCTTTCGGCCCTTGCCGGAGCGGCCGTCCGGCCAGCTGGCATCGAGGAGATAGGCATTCCTTCCCAGGGCGGTCAAGGCCCGCCGCCGAGCGCGGCGATCAACCGCTCGAGCGTCGCGATGGTGGAAATATCCGCGAAGCCGTCGACCCGCTCCTGGCGGAAATGGCGCTGGAAGGCACGCACCACGGCGGCGAGTTCCGCGCCGAACCCCGCGTCCTCGCCGACGCCATAGCCATAGTGGCGGAAGAGCTGGCGTAGGCGGTTCACGTCCTCTCCCGCGTCGCCGGGTCGAAGGACCGGCCCCGCGCCGATCGGCGCCGGCGGAACCCAGTGGCCGACGCCCGCCTCGAAGAGCCGCCGCCACGGGAAAAGCTCCCCGGGATCCTGCTTCCGCAACGGCGCCACGTCGGAATGGGCCAGCACCCGTTGCGGCGGAATGGCGTGACGCCCGAGGATGCCGTGGCAGAGTGCGATCACCGCATCGATCTGGGCATCGGGAAACGGACTGTAGCCGTACTCGTGACCGGGATTGACGATCTCGATCCCGACCGAACGCGTGTTGATGTCGGTCTCGCCGGCCCAGAAGGACTTGCCGGCGTGCCAGGCGCGCCGCGTCTCGTCGACCAGTTGCACCACCCGCCCGTCCTCGAAAACCACGTAATGGCTCGAGACCTTGGAGGCCGGCTCGCAGAGCCAGCGGACCGCCCCCTCTCCCGAGACCATGCCGGTGTAATGGAGAAGCAGGATATCCACCGGCTTCGCCGGATCGCGCGCGTCATGGTTGGGCGACAAGTGCCGTTCCATGGCTTGCGGAAATGACATGATCGCGTCTCCGGTTCGGCGCGGGGATAGCCGAACGCCGGCGCCGGCGCCACTCGCTTCAGGGCACCGCCGCCCATCCGAGGTCGGTCGCGGGCGCGGCGTGCTCGTCCGCGTGCTCCTGGGCTGGGGTGATGGCTCCCGCGCCTTCTCGGATGACTACCGCCGCTCGAGCTGGATGCGCTGCCAGGCGAGGTTGATCGCCGCCATGCGCTCATGGGCGATTGCCGCCGCCTCCGGCGGCACGCCCCGGGCAAGCAGCCTGTCGGGGTGGTTTTCCGCGGCGAGCGCCCGATACCGGGCCCGCACCTCCGTCATCGGCAGCGACCGGTCTATACCGAGCACGAGATAAGGGTCCCCATCCTCGGGAATGACATGCCGGGCGGCGATCCGTTCGAATCCGGCCTCATCGATCCCGAAGATCGCCGCTACGCGCTCGAGGTAGGCGATCTCCCGCTCGTGCACCGCGCCGTCGGCTTTGGCGATGGCGAACAGCCCGTCGACCACGTCCTCGAGGCCACGGCGGTCGTGCTCGTAGAAGGCGCCGATCCGCTCCGCGTAGGTCTCGTAGCCAGCAACGTCCCGCTTGGCGAGATCGAAGAGACGCCGGACGTTCCGCTCCTCCTCGGGCGGTATCTCGAAATAGCGCCGGAACGCGGCGACCTCATCGGCTGTCACCACTCCATCCGCCTTCGCCATCTTCGCCGAAAGCGCGATGAGCGCCACCGAGAAGGCCACCTGCCGCCGAGCCTCGGGGTCAACGTTTGCGAACAGGCCCACCAACCAGTCGGCTGCGCCGCCGACCGCGTCGGCCCCGCTCGCCGCGATTTCACTCATCCAAAGCCAGATCGTCATGGCCTGATCCTAGAAAACGCGGGGGTCCCGCGCCAGACGCCGGCAAGTACCCGTGCAATCCTCCTGCCGCCGCGCTACATAGCGGCCCGCTCGGCCCATGCCCAAATCCCGCGAATCACTCGGCCTTCTGCTGGGACTTGTCGCCGTCCTCCTGTTCGGCGGATCGCTGCCGGCGACGCGCATCGCTGTCCTCGACCTCGACCCGTGGTTCGTCACCGCCGGGCGGGCACTGGTGGCCGGCCTCGTCGGACTGGTGATCGTCGTCATTTCCCGACCCGTCTTTCCCCGCGCTTGTCTGGGCAGGCTCGTCGCCGTCGCGGCCTGCCTGGTCATCGGCTTTCCCGCCGCCCTCGCGCTTGCCGTGGTCACCGTGCCCGCCTCGCACGGCGGCGTGATCCTCGCTCTCCTGCCGATCGCCACGACGCTCGGCGCCGTCGTTTTCGCCGGCGAACGTCCGTCGCTCTCCTTTTGGCTCCTCACCCTGATTGGCGCGGGGCTGGTCGCGGCGTTCGCATTGCGCGAGGGCGACATCGCCATCGTTGTCGGCGACATATTCCTGGTCGCGGGCGTTCTGGTCTGTGGCAGCGGCTACGCCATCGCGGCGACCCTGTCGCGCATCCTGCCGGGCTGGCAGGTGATCACCTGGGCGGTGGTGCTGAGCCTGCCGGCAGCGCTCCCGGCAACCCTGGTCCTTTGGCCGGCGGACGCCGCGGCGGTGCCCGCGGCCGCGTGGGCGGGCGTCGCCTATGGCGGCGTCGTCAGCCAGTTCGTCGCCTATGCGATCTGGAACGCCGCGCTCGCCTGGGGCGGCGTGGCGCGGATCGGCCAGCTCCAGCTCCTCCAGCCCTTTGTGACGTTCCTGATCGCGGCCCCGCTCCTGGGTGAGCGGATCGATGCGGCGACGGTCGCCTTCGCCGCGGCCGTCGCGGTCGTGGTCGCCCTCGGCCGCCGGGCTGCGGTGTCGCGGCGCGGCGAGGCCCCTACTGCGTCTGCGGGATCTCCGGCGCCGTGATCTTCACGTTGTCGAAGGCCCACACCGCCCGTTCGTTCCGAGGCGAGGTGGCGCGCACCCCGATTTGCTGGCCATCCGACGGCGGCTGCCCCTTGATCGTCCCGTATTGCTGGCCGTTGACATAGATGGTCGCGGTATTGCCGAGCGTCACGATCCTGATCTGGTTGACCACGCCATTGCCGCGCTTGAGCGCATCGAAGGTGGCCCAGCGGAGCTGCGGCAGGACCCGGCCCCGCTGGCGGCGGAATACCCCGATCGATTGTTCGGCCGTCACCACGACGTAGTAGTAGTTGTCGTAGTCGATCGCCCAGAAGATTACGCCGGCGAAGCTGTTCCCCTCCGGGTCCGCCTTGATCGGCTCGAGGTCGACGCACAGGTCGATGTCCTCGTAGGTCCCCATCGTGTTGAGCGCCGAGTAGTATTCGTCGTAGCCCGGCATGATGATCAGCCGTTCGTCCTCGACGAAGAAGGCATCGTCCGCCCCGCCCCACGTGGGCTCAAGGGTCGCGAAGCCGTCTTCGTAAAGGACCTGGCTCCCCTGACACGCGAGTGCGGCATTCGCCGCGCCCACCGACACGGCAACCGCCAACGCCAATCCGGCCAGACTCATCGCGCCCGTCCTTCCCTTGGTCGCCTCGAACTCGGACTATGAGCCCAAGCGCGGCCGCGCTCAAGGCTTCGTCACCTTGAGATTGTCGAAGCCGAAGCGCGCCGGCCCGCTTGCCGGCGAGGCCGCGAACAGCCCGATTTGCTGGCCGTTTTCCGGTGGCGAGCCCTCGAGCTGCTCGAATTGGACTCCGTTGACATAGAACGTCGCAAGGCTGCCCACTGTGGTCACGCGGAGCTCGTTGATCGCCCCGTTGCCGGTATTGGCCCCCTCGGCGTCGCGCCAGTCGACCTGCGCGAGCCACTTGCCCCGCTGTCGGCGCCAGACCGATGCCTTGCCGTTCGGCGCCAGTTCGAAAACGTAGAAATTGTTGACGTCGACATACCAGAAGATCAGCCCGGCCTTCGACTCTACGGGGTCCTCCTCCTCGATCACCGTCATGGTGACGCACATGTCGATGTCATCATAGAGGTTCGCGGAGCTGGCCGACCAATGGTAGGAGTCGGAGGCCGGCGACACTTCGAGCTGGCTGTCCACCACCTTAAAGGAATCGCTTTCCTTGCCCCAGGTTGGCTGCAGGCGTTCGAAGCTGTCCTGGAAAAGGATCGCCGCGCCCTGGCAGGCGGCTGCCATACCGGAAGCGCCGAGCCAAATCGCCGCGGCGACCGCAATCGACGGAAACCTCATTGCATTCTCCGACCACACGTCCCTTAAATTACACCGAAACTTAGCGTCGCCCGCCCGATAAACCTAGCTGCGTCCCCCGCTCCTGACCTGAATGACATCACGCCCGGATTATTGACAAGATGTCGGCAGAAGCGGTTTCCGGTCACTGGGACTTCTGGATCGATCGTGGCGGCACCTTCACCGACATCGTCGCCCGCGATCCCCAGGGCCGCCTGACCACGGCCAAGCTCCTGTCCGAGGACCGCGCCGAGTATCGCGAGGCCGCGGTCGCCGGCATTCGCGCGCTCATGGGCCTCAAGCCCGGCGACTGGATTCCCACCGAAAAGGTGGCGACCGTTAAGATGGGGACGACGGTGGCGACCAACGCCCTGCTCGAACGCAAGGGCGACCGTGTCCTTCTTCTCATTACCAAGGGCTTTCGCGACGCGCTGAAGATCGGCTACCAGGCCCGGCCCGACATCTTCGCCCGCCGCATCGTCAAGCCGGCGATGCTTTACGAGACTGCTGTCGAGGTCGCCGAGCGCGTGCGCGCCGACGGCACGGTTGAGGCGGCGCCCGACCTCTCCGTCGTTCGTGCCGACCTCGAGGCCGCCTGGGAGTCGGGAATCCGCGCCGTGGCGATCGTCTTCATGCACGCCTGGGCATGGCCCGAGCATGAGCGCCAGGTCGCCGCGCTGGCGCGGCAGATGGGTTTCCCGCAGGTTTCCGCGAGCCACGAGGTGTCGCCGCTGATCAAGCTCGTCGGCCGCGGCGATACCACCGTGGTCGACGCATATCTCTCGCCGCTCCTGCGCCGCTACGTGCTCAAGGTCGCCCATGAGCTGAGCAGTCCCGCATCTCCGAACGCGAAATCGTCGAGCACGCCCATCCGCAGCCTTTACCGCCCGCGGCTCATGTTCATGCAATCGTCGGGGGGTCTGACCGCCGCCGAGCTCTTTCAAGGAAAGGATGCGATACTTTCCGGGCCGGCCGGAGGCGTGGTTGCTGCCGTCGAAACCGCGCGGAAGGCCGGCTTCGACAAGGTGATCGGCTTCGACATGGGCGGCACCTCCACCGACGTGTCGCATTACGAGGGCGCGTATGAGCGGGCCTTCGAGACCGAGGTTGCCGGCGTCCGGATGCGCGCGCCGATGATGATGATCAACACGGTGGCCGCCGGCGGCGGTTCGATCCTCCGCTACGAGCAGGGCCGCTACCAGGTCGGCCCGCAATCCGCCGGCGCGCGGCCGGGCCCAGCCTGCTATCGCCAGAACGGTCCTCTCGCCGTCACCGACGCCAACGTGATGGTCGGCAAGCTCCTGCCGAAATACTTTCCGCGGATCTTCGGCGAGAAGCGCGATCAGCCGCTCGACGACGCGGTCGTCCGGTCCGGCTTCGCCGCGCTCGCGCGCGAGATCGGCGACGGCCGGACGCCCGAGGAGATCGCCGACGGTTTCCTCCGCATCGCCGTCCAGAACATGGCGAATGCCATCAAGAAGATCTCCGTCCAGCGCGGCTATGACGTGACCGAGTACGTGCTCAACTGCTTCGGCGGCGCCGGCGGCCAGCATGCCTGCCTTGTCGCCGACACCCTCGGCATCAGGACGGTCCTGATCCACCCCTATTCCGGCGTGCTTTCGGCGTATGGCATGGGGCTCGCCGACATCCGCGCAACGCGGAACCGCGCGGGGATGCGCGCCGTCGACGACGGGCTCGACCTTGCCGCCGACGAGGCCGCGCTCGAGGCCGAGGCGGTCGAGGAGTTGCGCCGGCAAGGCGTGGCCGAGGACAACGTCGCCATCGTCGTCCGCGCCCACCTCCGCTACGGCGGCACCGACACGCCGATCCCGATTCCGATACTTGAAACGAGGCTCGTCGAGCCTGGGCGCGGCCTGCCGGGCGCCGATACGATGATCGTCGCCTTCGAAGCCGCGCACCGCAAGCAGTTCGGATTCGTCTTTGAGGGGAAACCCATCGTGGTCGAGTCCCTCGAGGTCGAGGCGGTGGGCGGCGGCGCCGACATCGATGAGCCGGAGCTCCCGGTCGTCGCGGCGGATGCCGAGCCCGCCGAGCGGACGAAATTCTACTCCGACGGCGCCTGGCATGATGCCGGCGTCTACCTCCGCGAGGCGCTTCGGCCGGGCGCGGTCGTCTCCGGCCCGGCGCTGATCATCGAGCCGCACCAGACCATCGTCGTCGAGCCGGGATGGCGGGCCGAAGTGACGGCCAGGAACCACGTCGTGCTCACCCGCGTCGCCCCGCCCGCGAGAGGCGCGGCGATCGGCACTGACGCCGATCCGGTGATGCTCGAGGTGTTCAACAACCTCTTCATGGCGATCGCCGAGCAGATGGGCGTCACGCTCCAGAACACGGCCTACTCGGTGAACATCAAGGAAAGGCTCGACTTCTCGTGCGCCGTCTTCGACGGCGACGGCCACCTCGTTGCGAACGCGCCCCACATGCCGGTCCACCTCGGCTCGATGGACCGCTCGGTCGAGACCGTCATCCGCCTCAACCAGGGAATGATCCGTCCGGGCGATGTCTTCGCGCTCAACGCGCCCTATAACGGCGGCACCCATCTCCCCGACATCACCGTCTGCACCCCGGTCTTCGACGATGCCGGCGAGACCATCCTGTTCTGGGTCGCTTCGCGCGGTCATCACGCCGATGTCGGCGGCACCGCGCCCGGATCGATGACCCCGCGCGCCACCACCGTCGAGGAGGAGGGCGTGCTCATCGACAACTTCCGCGTCGTCGACCGTGGCCGCTTCCGCGAGGCCGAGCTGGTCGCGCTCCTCACCGCACACCGCTACCCGGTGCGCAACGTCGCGCAGAACGTTGCCGACATCAAAGCCCAGATCGCCGCCAACGAGATGGGCGTCCACGAGCTCCGCAGGATGGTCGCCCATTTCGGCCTCGATGTGGTTCGCGCCTATATGGGCCACGTCCAGGACAACGCCGCCGAAAGCGTCCGCCGCGTGATCGACGCCCTCCACGACTCCGAGTTTGAGGTCGAGACCGACCAGGGCGCCGTGATCAAGGTGAAGATCTCGGTCGACCGGGAGAAGCGCGAGGCGACCGTCGACTTCACCGGTACCAGCCCCGAGCAGAACACCAACTTCAACGCTCCCGAGCCGGTCACCCGCGCCGCGGTCCTCTACTGCTTCCGGGTCATGGTCGAGGACCAGATCCCGATGAACGCCGGCTGCCTCCGGCCGATCAGGATCGTCATTCCCGAAGGTTCGATGCTCAAGCCGCGCTACCCCGCGGCGGTGGTTGCCGGCAATGTCGAGACCTCGCAGCACGTCACCGACTGCCTGTTCGGCGCGCTCGGCGTGCTGGCCTCCGCGCAAGGGACGATGAACAACCTCACCTTCGGCAACGACCGCTACCAGTATTACGAGACGATCTGTTCGGGCGCGCCCGCCGGCCGCCTCGGCGACGGCACCGGCTTCGACGGGGCCGACGCGGTCCACACCCACATGACCAACTCGCGGCTCACTGACCCCGAGATTCTCGAGCACCGTTTTCCGGTGCTCCTCGAGGATTTCCACATCCGGGAGGGTTCGGGCGGCAAGGGCCGCTGGTCCGCCGGGGGCGGGACGGAGCGCACCATCCGCTTCCTCGAGGAGATGGACTGCGCCATCCTTTCCTCGCACCGCAAGGTACCGCCGCACGGCCTTGAGGGCGGCAATCCCGGTGCCCTCGGAATGACCCGCATTCGCCGCGCGGACGGACGCATCGAGACGCTCGAGGGCTGCGACCAGACCGTCCTCCGTCCCGGGGATGCAGTGATTGTCACCACGCCGACCGGCGGGGGATTTGGCACAGCCGGCTGAGCCTCCGGCTCCTGCGATCGCGCCGCTGGCGGTCGCCTTCGACGGCTTCGCCGGGTCGCCTCGTCGACTGGTGAAGGATTCGACCCGGTCGCCGCGCGGCCGAATTGAGGGCACGCCACGAACGTCTGTTCACCGTGGCCTGAAGCTCGCGGGCAGGATCGACGTCGCCGGGTCGCGCTTGACGAAGCTCATGCGCAGCAGACAGATCGCGTCGAGTTTGAAGGCCATGGCGCAGACCCGGAGGTAGCGGAGGAACTCCGTCACCGCCTCTTCGCCGACGATTGCCGCCGCCTCCGCGCGTCGCGCCATCAGGTTCCGCTCCCAGGCGACCAGGGTCCGCGCATAGTGGTCGCGGTCGTTCCGGAGCGCCACCAGCTCGAAGTCGGGATCGGCCGCCGCGATCGGTTCGTGGATCAGCGGCAGTTCGCTCTCGCGGAAGACGCGCTCGGCGATGAAGGCCGGCAGCGTGATGCCCGAGGCGGAATAGGCGATGGTCTGAAGCGACAATCGGCCGCCCATCCTGAGCCCGTCACGGCAGAAGGCGAAGAACTCGCGGTAGGCCCCGAGCTTCTCTTCGGGCGAAAGGCCGGGCCGCGCGAAGTGTTCGAACGCGCCGATCGAGATGATCGCGTCGTATGGCGCCTCGGGCTTGTGGTCGCGCCAGCTCTCTTCGCGCACCTCGATCTCGGGCCCCGCCCGCTGGCGGGCGAAGGCCGCCTGCGATGCGCTCAGCGTCAACCCCACGGCGTGCTGGACCCCGGCGTGTCGCGTCAGCCGCCGAAGCAACGCGCCCCAGCCGCAGCCGACGTCGAGAACGCGTGCCTTGCCGGCGGCCGCGGCCGCCGCGATATGGTGGTCGAGCTTCCGCATCTGCGCCGCCTCGAGGTCGTCGTCGCCCTCGAACAGCGCCGCCGAGTAGACCCGCTCCGGCCCCAGCCACAGGCCGAAGAAGTCGTCGCTGAGGTCGTAATGGTGCTGGATCGCCGCGGCCGAGGCGCCGGCTGCGGTTGTGGATTCGGTTGGGGCCATGAACAAACCTCCGCTTGCGTCGAGGTTCGCACAGACTTGGCCGCACGCAAACCGTGGCCGTCAGGGGAGAGCGGTGCGGAGGAGCCGCGCGCGCCGGAGCACATGAACGGCAAGTCCGGCGTGCACCGCAAGGGCAAAGATCAGCCCCGCGACATGCTCGGCTGCCGTCACGCCCGGCGCCTCCGCGACCGCCACCAGGCCCCAAAGGCCAAGCGGCAGGAACACGAGCACGGCGGTGGCAAGGCCGGGATTGTAGCCGCGGAGCGCC
>DASSPO010000302.1:0-12462 GCA_035699585.1 Bauldia sp. | reverse complement strand
CGACGGCGATGCCCTTCCGCCACGTGAAGAAGCGGGTGCCGAGGGTCTGGCCGTTCCACCAGGTGAAGAATTGGAGAAGGAAGCGCTTCATGGCGTTCGTCTATCGCGTTGCCCTGGGGCTGTCCAGCGGCCCGAAGGGACTTGACATTCAAAGAAATATGTAGATACACGTAATTCATGGCCGATCCTGCCGACCTCATGGAAGTCGCCGACTGCCTGTGTCTCGCCGCGCGACGCGCGTCGCGGTCATTGTCGCGCTCCTACGAGCAGCAACTTCGGCCGCACGGTATCCGCATCGGCCAGTTTTCGGTGCTCACGGTGCTGATCCTGCGCGGGCCGATGACCATCGGATCCCTGGCGGATTTCCTGGGGGTCGAACGGACGACGCTGACCAGGAATCTTGCGCTCATCGAGTCCAAGCGCTGGGTTGCAATTCATCCCGGCAAGGACGCGCGTTCGCGTGTCGTCGAGGTGACGCCCGCCGGGCGGGCGAAGGTCGCCACGGCGGCGCCGGCCTGGCGCGCGGCACAGGAGGCGGCGCGGAAGGCGATCGGCCCCGCCGGGGTCGCTTCGCTCCGTCGCCTGGCGGAAAGAACCACCGGCTGATCGAAAGGCTTGAATGGTGAGAAAGGCAGAAGCGTGGGCCAATAGGTGTATCTACAGCTAAATGGAGATGGACAATGCCAATCATCGACTTCATCGGAACGATCGTCCTCATCACCGTGACGATGGTGAGCGTCAACTCAGTGATCAGCACGATGCCAATCCCCCGCATCGCCCGACTTGGCGCCGCGGTCGGCATCGGCCTATGGATCGGCCTTCAGGTCGCGCTCACCAGCGCCGGCGTCTATGCCCAGCCGGTGCCGTATATCGGGATCGCGGTCGTGTTGCCGGTCGTGGCCGCGGCCCTCGCCGTTCGCGTCTCACCGCAGTTTCGGGCCGCCTTGCTCGCCGTTCCGACACCGCTCCTCGTCGGCCTGAACATCAGCCGGGTGTTTGGCCTGTTCTTTCTGATCCTTGCCGCTGATGGCCGGCTCGGCGGACCGTTCCCGCAGTCTGCGGGCTGGGGCGACTTCGCAACCGGGGCGCTGGCCATCCCGCTTCTCTTCGCCATGGTGCGCGGGCGCGCAGGGGCGGGGGCGATTCAAGCCTGGAACGCTTTCGGGGCGCTGGACCTGTTCGTTGCGGTAAGCCTTGGCGTGCTGTCGGCTCCAGGCGCGCCGCTTCAGGTGATCGACGTTGGCGGCGATTCATCCGCAGTCACGTCCCTGCCGTGGGCGTTGATCCCAACGGTGCTGGTGCCGTTCTTTCTGATCTCCCACGGCACCATCTTTCTGCAAATGCGGAAGCCGGCCAGCCAGCGACTTCGGCCAGCCTAGGCGGATGTGTCGATAGCGGGACCAGGTTCGGCGGCTTGTCGGCCGCCGGACCGTGTCGCTCTCCTTCAGAAGAAGCTGCGCCGCTGCCACCAGCCGCTCTTCTTGGGCCGGTTGGGATCTTCCTCGGGCTCGGGCGCCTTGCTCGGCGGTGACGGCTCGTCCGCCCCGCGAGTCACGCGCTCCTCGGGCCGACGCTCGGCCGGCGCGTCGCGGAAAGGAGGCGTCTCCGGCTCCTCCGGTACGGCAGGCCCCGGCGAATAATCGTGGGCGGCGGGGGGCGCGAACGAAAATGCATCGACAGGCGGGGCTGCGGGCTCGGGAGCGGGGACCGGCGTTTCGCCGCGCGCCCCCACCGCGTCCTCCCCGTTTTCGTCGGGCTCGGCCGAATGGGCCGCCGCGCCGTTGCCGGAGGCGACCATCGGCGCAGGTGCATCGTGCCCCTCGCGCTGTTCTCCCTGATCGGGGCTCCGCTCGTGGTCGCGGCCACGGCGACCGCGACGTCCGCCGCGGCGCCCGCGCCGCCGGCGACGTCCACCGTTCTCGTCCCGCTCCCCTGACTCGGCGCGGCGCTCCGACTCCTCGCGCTCCTCGGCCTCGGTGGGCTCCTCGCCGCCGTTCTCGCCGTTCTCGCCGTCGCCATCGTGGGAAGCCGCGATCTCGGCCGGTGAGGGCTCCGGACGTTCGCCCCCCGAGCGCCGGCCGCGCCGGCGGCGGCGGCGGCGGCGGACTTCGTCCTCACCGCGCTCGCGCGACCCCTCGGCTTCGGATTCGAGCTCGCCCGCCTCTTCCTCCTCGTCCGGCTCAGCGGCTTCGATGGAGGCGGGCTCCTCCTCTTCCTCGACGAGCGGTTTGACCGAGTCGGGCTGCACCGACACCCGTACCGGCTCGCGGCGGCCCGCCGGGTCGCCGCGCTCGACGGTGAAGTGCGCGCCGTTGGTCAGGGTTTCGTCGGCAAGCACGGTGATGATGACGCCGAAACGCTGCTCGAGCTCCGCAAGGTTGGCGCGCTTCTGGTTGAGGATGTAGAGGGCGACCTCGGTCCGCGTCCGGATGACGAGGTTGTGGGTGGCTGCCTTGAGGAGCTGCTCCTCGAGCGAGCGGAGAACGTGCAGCGCGACCGAGGAGGGGGCGCGGACGTGGCCGGTCCCCTGGCAGACCGGGCAGATGGTGGTGGTCGACTCGAGGACGCCCGTGCGGATGCGCTGGCGCGACATCTCGAGGAGGCCGAAATGCGAGATGCGCCCGACCTGGATTCGCGCGCGGTCGTTCTTCAGCGCCTCCTTGAGCCGGCGCTCGACGGCGCGGTTGTTGCGCTTCTCCTCCATGTCGATGAAGTCGATGACGATCAGCCCGGCAAGATCGCGGAGGCGGAGCTGGCGGGCGACTTCGTCGGCGGCCTCGAGATTGGTCTGAAGCGCCGTATCCTCGATATTGTGCTCGCGGGTCGAGCGGCCCGAGTTGACGTCGATCGAAACCAGCGCCTCGGTCTGGTTGATGATCAGGTAGCCGCCGGACTTGAGCGTCACCTGCGGCGAGAACATCGCATCGAGCTGGGCCTCGATGCCGGCCTTGGCGAAGAGCGGCTGCGTCTCGCGGTAGGGCTTCACGTTCTTGGCATGGCTCGGCATGAGCATGCGCATGAAGTCCTTGGCTTCCTTGTAGGCGTCCTCGCCGGCGACGATCACCTCGTCGATGTCCTTGTTGTAGAGGTCGCGGATCGAGCGCTTGATCAGGCTGCCTTCCTCGTAGACCAGCGTCGGCGCGGTCGAGCGGAGGGTGAGCTCGCGGACGTCCTCCCAGAGGCGGAGGAGATACTCGAAGTCGCGCTTGACCTCGGCCTTGGTGCGGCTTGCGCCGGCGGTGCGCAGGATGACGCCCATGCCCTCCGGCACGTCGAGGTCGGCGACGACCTCCTTCATCTTCTTGCGGTCTGCGGGAGAGGTGATCTTCCGCGAAATGCCGCCGCCGCGGGCGGTATTGGGCATGAGCACCGAATAGCGGCCGGCGAGCGAGAGATAAGTGGTGAGCGCGGCGCCCTTGTTGCCCCGCTCCTCCTTGACGACCTGGACGAGGAGCACCTGGCGGCGCTTGATCACTTCCTGGATCTTGTACTGGCGCGGCCGCTGGCGCCGGCGCTCCGGAACCTCTTCCAGCGCGTCCTCGGCGCCGACCGACTCGACCTGATCGTCGCTGACCACCTCGACGGCGTTGTCGTGACGGCCTGCCTCCTCCCCATCTCCCTCGCCCGATTCGGGCGACTCGGCGAGAGCGCCACCCTCGGCGACCGCCTCGACGACGTCCGCGACGCTCCGGTCGGACCCGGGCTCGACCGGCTCAGGCGCGGGCTCGAAGGCAATCGGAGCTTCCGCGCCCCAGGTATCGGAAGGGGTGGGCTCGCTCACCGAGGGGGAGGGGGCTGCCTCGGCCGCGATTTCGCGGGAACTGTCGGGCTCGCCGGGGTCGGCGGATTCGTGGGGCCCGGGGTCCGACGATTCGAAATCGGATGCTTCGGTCCTCGATTCGAATTCCGCCGGTTCCGCCTGTTCCTCCGACGCGTCCTCGCCGGCAGCGTCTTCGCTCCTGTCCTCCTCGCCCGCATGCGTGTCGGCCTCGGCGATCTCGCGGCGCTCGGCCTCGAGCAGCGCCTGCCGGTCGGCGACGGGGATCTGATAGTAGTCGGGATGGATTTCCGAGAAGGCGAGGAAGCCGTGCCGGTTTCCGCCGTAGTCGACGAAGGCCGCCTGAAGCGAGGGTTCGACCCGGGTTACCTTGGCGAGATAGATATTGCCGCGAAGCTGCTTTCGGTTCGCGGATTCGAAGTCGAATTCCTGTACGCGGTTGCCGCGAAGGACCACCACCCTCGTCTCCTCCGGGTGGGTGGCATCGATGAGCATCTTATTGGCCATGACACAGAATCTCCGTGATCGCCGGCCGGCGACAGGCTGCATGCGCGGAACGCATGCGCCGCCGCGTCAAGCGGACGATCGGCTTGATGGGGGTCGGTAGCGCGCGGACCCGGAGGCGGACGCCGAGGCGGCAGCCCGGCTAACGCCGGCTCCGACATCGGGATTGGAGGCCGCCTTGTCCGGTTCATGTCCTTGCGCCGGTACCTTTCAGTTGCGTCCGAAACCGTGAAGCTTCGGGCCATGTCGGTCGCGGGCCGCTGATGCGGGACGCGCCGCCGGTTAGTCGGATCACCGTCCGGGAGGGGCTCACCTGAGCCGCGAAGATCGGGCGGTTGTCCGTTACATCCACAAGTCCGGCCCCTCGGATGTGCAGGAGACCGGCGACGAATCTTCCTCGATTCGCCGCCTTCAGCTGCCGCAGCTCGCGTTTCGGGAGCGTGTACGGACGGAGGATGAAATCCGTGGACATGTTGTATGTGCGGGCGCGACGCATTGCAAGACGGGGCAATAGCCCATCCGGCCGCAAAAATGCCGGGCAGGTGGTTAAACAAGCGCCCGACTTCGGCTATGAACGGCAAGGCGCGGCGCGGGCGAACCGCCGTTTCCCGGAAGGAGAAGCATTGATCGAGATGCGGGCGGCACGCCACATCATCGCCCTTCTCGCGGTCGCCGCCGGCGCCCTTCTGGCCGTCGCGGCACCGGGCGCGGAGGCGCCTGAGACGCCCGAATCGAAGGCGCCGCTCATCTTCGACGCGCGAATCGTGGGCGACGAGGCCCGTACCCGTTTCATCGCCGACATGACGGGCGTGATCGGCATGTCGGTGTTCACGCTTTCCGATCCCTACCGGGTGATCGTCGACATTCCCGAGGTGCGTTTCGGCCTCGACGACGAAGCCGGGCAGGCGGGTCGAGGCATGTTCACCGCGTTCCGCTACGGGCAGATTTCGCCGGGAAAGTCGCGAATCGTGCTCGATCTCGCCGGTCCGGCCAAGGTCGACAAGGCCTTCGTCGTGCCCCCGGCGGAAAACCAGCCGGCGCGGCTCGTGATCGACGTGATCGGGACAAGCCGAGAAGAATTCCTTCAAGTGGAACGTGCTTTCCGCGAGGCGCGCAGCATCGAGGAGGCGGCGAAGCGCGACCGGGCGATCGTCGCGCCGCCGGTAGCCGATTCGAGCAAGTTCAACGTCGTGCTCGACCCCGGGCACGGCGGCATCGATACCGGCGCCAAGGGCAAGGCCGGGGCGGTCGAGAAGGTCGTCACCCTGGAATTCGCGGAATTGCTTCGTCGAAAGCTCGAGGCGACCGGCCGCTATAATGTTTTCTTAACCAGAACCGACGACCGTTTCGTGGCCCTTGGGGATCGCGTGGCAATGGCGCGCAGCCATGGAGCGGACCTGTTCGTGTCGATTCACGCCAATTCGTTCCGGGGCCGATCGATCCGCGGAACTATCGTCTACACGATCTCGGAAGGCGCCTCCGACGCGCTCGCGAGCGAAATCGCCGCGTCCGAGAACCAGGCGGACGCGCTTGCCGGACTGGATCTCTCCGCCGAGAACTCGGACGAGGTGCTCGACATCCTCTTCGATCTAACCCGGCGGGAAACGCGCAACTTCGAGATGGTGTTCGCCAGAAACCTGGTGAAGGAACTTCGTCAAACGACGGGAATGTTTAAGGTTCCGCATCAGAAAGCCGGGTTCAAGGTGCTCACCGCCCACGACTTCCCTTCCGCCATGATCGAACTCGGCTTCGTCTCCAACCCCGAGGACGAGAAGCTCCTGCTTTCGAACGAGTGGCGGGAAAAGATGGCGAACTCGGTGGTGCGCGCCATCGACGCGTATTTCGAGACCAAACTGGCGCAGGGAAACGGCCAATGAGCGTGATGTGGCACAACAGGCACTGGCGCGGGGAAGCGCGTGGCGAAGCCTGCTGCGCCGCAGTTTCTCCACAAAGCTTCCGGATTTACGGGGAGGCCGAATTCCTTCATGCGCCAGGCGTTGAAGGTGGGACCGCGACGCCGCGGGGAGAGTTCGGGGAGCGGTCTGGGACGACGTAGGTTATGATAGTTCGGATCTTCGGCTACCTTTTCGGGATCGGCGCTGTGTTCTTCCTGCTCATTGCTGGTGCTGTCGCCTGGTACGTATCCGGCCTCGCCGAGGATCTTCCGGACTTCGACGTTCTGGCCAAGTACGAGCCGCCGGTGATGACGCGCATCCACGCCGCGGACGGCCAGCTCGTTGCCGAATATGCCAACGAGCGCCGGCTGTACCTGCCGATCCAGGCGATCCCGGACCGGGTCAAGGCAGCGTTCCTCTCGGCAGAGGACAAGAACTTCTACCATCACGCGGGCCTCGACTATTACGGCATCGCCCGCGCCATGATCCAGAACATCCAGGCCTACGGCAGCGGACAGCGGCTGATCGGCGCCTCGACCATCACCCAGCAGGTGGCGAAGAACTTCCTGCTCTCCAACGAGCAGTCGATCGACCGCAAGATCAAGGAAGCGATCCTCTCGCTCCGCATCGAGCAGGCCTATTCCAAGGACAAGATACTCGAGCTCTATCTCAACGAGATCTTCCTCGGCCTGGGCGCCTACGGCGTGGCGGCGGCGGCGCTCGAATATTTCGACAAGTCGGTGCACGAGCTGACGCTGCCCGAGGTCGCCTACCTCGCGGCGCTTCCCAAGGCACCCAACAACTATCATCCCTTCAGGCAGCCCGAGCGCGCGGTCGAGCGCCGCAACTGGGTGATCGACCGCATGGTCGAGAACGGATTCGTGACGCCCGAGGAGGGCGAGGCCGCCAAGGCCGCCCCGCTCGGCGTCAAGCAGCGGCGGACGATGCCGAGCCTGTTCGCGGCGGACTACTTCGCCGAGGAAGTACGGCGGCAGCTCGCCGAGATGTTCGGCGAGAAGGCCCTCTACGAGGGCGGCCTCTCGGTCCGCACCTCGCTCGATCCGAAGCTCCAGCTCATGGCGCGGAAGGCGCTGATGAACGGCCTGGTGCGATTTGACCGCCAGCGCGGCTTCCGGGGCCCGGTGAAGCATTTCGACACCCTCGGCGAGGACTGGGGCGTGACCGTTGCGGAGGTGCCGGCGCTCAGCGACGTGATCGAATGGCGGCTTGCGATCGTGCTCGGCAACGATGGCGGCAACGTCCAGATCGGCCTGCAGCCCGGGCGCGAGCCTGGCACCGGCAAGGTGCGTCCGGAGCGCGAGACCGGGGTGATCACGCCGGACGGGATGAAGTGGGCCAAGAAGGGCTCGCTCAACGTCGGCGACGTGATCTACGTCTCGAAGGGCGCCGGCGAGGGCGAGTACGAACTGCAGCAGGTGCCTGAGATCGAGGGCGCGCTGGTGGCGATGGACCCGCATACCGGACGCGTGCTGGCGATGGTCGGAGGCTTCTCCTTCGCCGAGAGCCAGTTCAACCGCGCCACGCAGGCGCTCCGCCAGCCGGGCTCATCGTTCAAGCCCTTCGTCTACGCCGCGGCGCTCGACAACGGCTACACGCCCTCCTCGGTGGTGATGGACGCGCCGATCGAGATCGATCCCGGCTTCGGCCAGCCGATCTGGCGCCCGTCGAACTACTCCAACGACTTCTTCGGCCCCTCGACGCTGCGCACCGGCATCGAGAAATCGCGGAACGTGATGACCGTGCGGCTCGCCCAGGACATGGGGATGCCGCTCGTCTCCGAATACGCGCGCCGGTTTGGCGTCTATGACAACCTGCCGCCGTTCCTGCCGATGTCGCTCGGCGCGGGTGAGACGACCGTACTTCGCATGGTCGCCGCCTACGCGGTGTTCGCCAATGGCGGCCGGTCGATCAGCCCGACGCTGATCGACCGCATCCAGAACCGCTTCGGCGAGACGATCTTCCGCCACGACAAGCGCATCTGCGAAGGGTGCGACGCAGAATCGTGGCAGGGGCAGGACGAGCCGGTGATCATCGACAATTCCGATCAGGTGCTCGATCCGATGACCGCCTACCAGATGACCTCAATGCTCGAGGGCGTCGTTCAGCGCGGTACCGCCACCGTGGTCCAGGCGCTCGAGAAGCCCGTCGCCGGCAAGACCGGCACCACCAACGACTACCGCGACGCCTGGTTTGTCGGTTTCACGCCCGATCTCGTTGCCGGCCTCTATATCGGCTACGACAAGCCCCGTCCGCTCGGCCGGGGCGCCACCGGCGGCCAGCTCTCGGCACCCATTTTCCTCGAGTTCATGCAGATGGCGCTTGCGGATACGCCGCCGATCCCGTTCCGCGTGCCGCCGGGGATGAACTTCATCCCGATCGACCGGGCGACCGGCATGCTCGCGCACGGCACCGGTGCGGGAATCATCCTCGAGGCGTTCAAGCCCGGCACCGGTCCGCCCGACACGTACTCGATCATCGGCTATACCGATGCCTCCGGCCGGCCGCTGACGGTGGCTCCGGATTCGGACCGGGCGGTGATTTCGGGGACCGGCGGCCTCTACTAGCCTCGTGGCCGGTTGGGCGGGACCGCGGCCGGCAAGGCGCAGCCACGGCGCCGCTTGCGACCGGTTGCCGGGCCCTCTCAAGGGGCCTATCCTTCGTCGGGGCGGGTCTCGCCCACACAAGCCGTTGATCTCCGCTCCCTGGCATCCGTGATCAAGCGCAAACCCGACCGGGTGATCTACTACGCGCGCAATATTGCGCTTGAGCTCGTCCCCCCGTTCCTGTTCCGCCGCAAGCTCGATGCAATTCTCGCCAGCGCAGGCGATTCCGATCCGGACTATCTCGCGTGGCGCGTGAACTACTACGCGAAGATCGACCGCCGCCTCGACCTGCCGCCGGGGTCGCCACGGATCCGCGACGTGTCCTGGAAGCAGTCGATGTACTACTACGACTTCAGAGAGGCGGCCCGATACTTCCCTTCAAACATGAGGGTGAGCTACCTTTTCGGCGATGTCCGCGCGGTTCCCACGACGCCGAGCTTTGTGAAAAGCAGGCCGATAACGCCGGGGAACCAGAATTCCGTGCTGCTCAAGCTCAACAAGTTCCGTCACTACTACCTGCCCAAGGATCCGTTCGCCTTCGACGACAAGAAGGCGATGGCCGTCTGGCGCGGCGGCCGGAACAACCGGCAGCGGCAAAGGCTGGTGCGAAGGTACCGGAATCATCCGCTCTGCGATGTCGGGCACAGCCATGGCAGAGCCGGCCGGAGCGAGCACGACGCTTTCCTCCATCCCGTCGAGCAGATGGCCTTCCGCTACATCATCTCGATAGAGGGCAACGACGTCGCCTCGAACCTGAAATGGATCCTGGCTTCGAATTCGCTGTGCCTGATGCCAAGGCCAAGGTTCGAAACCTGGTTCATGGAGGGACGGCTCGAGGCCGGGAGGCACTACGCGGAGATCGCCGACGACCTCGGCGATCTCGAGGAGAAGATCCTTCATTACGAGCGCCATCCCGATGAGGCGCTGGCGATCATCTCCAATGCCAACGATTTCGTCCGCCAGTTCCGCGAGGAAGAGCGCGAAAAGCTGATCTCGATCCTCGTCGTCTACAAGTATGCCGTGGCGACCGGGCAGATCGAGCCCGACAAGCGACTCGAAGCCGTCGTCGGCGTCTTTCCCTGAGCGTTCGGTACCGAAGCGGTTGCGGCCGGCGAGACAGCGGCGACTTCATTCCGCCATCATCGCGGAGCAAACGCTCGCGCCGAGGGGAACGTGGTGTTCTGGGCTGGAGCCGGATGTCCGGGTTTCCCGTTTTCACCGCCATCGCTACGCCTGGTCCGCCCGGACTTCCACCGGCGCCCGGCAGTCCCTGGCCGCTGCGGTTTGAGCCGCAGCCGGGGGTGTTGTAGATGATGGTGTGTATGGCGGGGCCTGGGGCGGAGGCTCGTGGCTTTCGATGTGACCGGCGGCCCGCAATGGGGCGATCCGGCAATCTTCTGACATGGAGGACTTCCTTGAAACGCAGTTTGATGTTGGCGGCGGCTACGATTGCCCTCGCCGCGGCTCCGGCCTTCGCGCAATCGACGGACGGCAATTCCTCGACCAGCGCGCCAAGCGGCGGGAACCGGTCGGCGACCGTCTGGACGCCGGACTCGATGGGCCGCGCGGCGCTCGCCCCGCGTCCGAACGTCAACCCGGACGACGTGCGTTCCGCCGGCCGTAACCGCGCCGCCCCGCCCGATCAGCCGGGCACCACGCCGGCCGCCGACCTTGCCGGTGATGCCGGCACCAAGGAGCGCGCCGCCGGCAACGTGATGAGCAAGCCGCTCTACTGGGCGGGCAAGCTCTTCTATCGGACGCCTGACGGCGACTATGTCTGCTCGGCCCAGTTCATCTCGCCGCGCGTCATCCTCACCGCCGCCCACTGCGTCCGCGATTCCGACACCGGCGTGTGGTACGAGGATTTCATCTTCGCGCTCCAGTACAATCAGGGCGACTACGGCGCCATCTATTCGTACGACTGCGTCGCGACCCGGAACGCCTGGGTGCAGCCGGGCTTCGAGAAGTACCTCTACGACTATGCGATGATCCTCGTCGAGAATCCGTCGCGGACCGGCAATTTCGGCACGCATTGGGGCTGGCGCGGCGCCTACAACGAGGCGGCCAAGATCGGCTACCCGGGCGGCGTCTCGAACGGCGAGGTCATCCAGGTCGAGCGCGGGCCGATCACTTTCGTCGACGGCGTCGTGCAGATGAAGCACGGCAATCCCGCCGACCAGGGCGGATCGAGCGGCGGCGCCTGGGTCGGCGAGTTCTCCGACATCGAAGGCAACAACGACGGCAACTACGTGATCAGCGTCGAGTCCTTCGGCTACGAGGAGGAGCCCGGCGTCGACTACGGCCCCTATCTCGACGCGAACTTCAAGGATCTCTGGGATTACGTCGAGAACGGCTGCCAGGACTAGATCCACGCGATCAGGCGGAAGCGGAGGGCGCGCTGGCGGAGGCTTGCGCGCCCTCTCTGCATTTGGGCAATCTCCTGGGTGGACCGGCCGGCGCGCGGGCCGACCGTTGTCCTTCCGTTCGATGGGGCGAACCACGGAGGACATCCCGGATGATCATCTCTCGTGTGGCGATGGCCGCCGTTCTGATCGTTCTCGCCGGGGAGGGCGGCGCTATAGCTCAGTCCGGCGGAGGAAACGAATCGAAGAGCGCGTCCGGAGCCGGCGCGCGGTCGGCGCCCTGGACGACACATGAAATGAGCGGCGCGACCGCCGCAGCGCTCCCCGACGTCGATCCGAAGGCAGTCGCCGCCGTCGCCGCCAGCCAGCGCGCCGCCAGCGGCGGCGCCCCGGGCACGCTACCCGCGGCCGACGATCCGGCCGGGGAGAGCGAGCGGAAGGTCCTCCGAAAGCCGCTCTATTGGGCGGGCAAGCTGTTCTACCGGACGCCCCGGGGCGACTTCACCTGCTCGGCGCAGTTCATCTCGCCGAGCGTGGTGCTCACCGCGGCGAACTGCGTTCGCGATCCCGATACCGGCGCCTGGTACGAGGATTTCGTCTTCGCGCTCGGCTACGACCGCGGCAAGTGGATCGAACTCTACGACTACGACTGTGCCGCGACCAAGAACGGCTGGGTGCAGCCGGGACTGGAGCGCTATCTCTACGACTACGCCATGTTGAAGGTGCTCGGTCGCTCGAAGATGGGGCACTTCGGCACGCATTGGAACTGGGCCGGCGAATACCGCGAGGCGAACCGCGTCGGGTACCTCGTGGGGAACGGCAATGCGGAGGTGGCTACCGTCGACAGGGGACGGATAGCGGTCTCCGACGGCATCGTCATGCTCCGCCACGGGAACAACAGGGATCAGGCCGGCATCAGCGGCGCCGCCTTCATCGGCGGCTTCACGCAGAACGAATCGCGCGAGGACGGCAACTACGTGATCAGTGTCGATTCATTCTCCTATCGCGAGGAGCCGGGCGTAAACTACGGGCCTTACTTCACCGCCGATTTCAAGGACCTGTTCGACTACGCCGAGCGCGGCTGCCAGTAGAAAAGCCGCAATCGGCGGGCCATATGCGGGGGAGCGAGGGAAGGGCATGAGCAAGGAGAAGAACGATATGCGCCGGCCCATGACCTCGATCGCCGCCGCGGCGTCGACGCTGTGCATCGGCCTCTCGGCCGCCGCCGAGACCTCCACCGACAAGCCGCCCGAGTCCAGCATCGACTCCGGGATCGACGTTCAGGTTCCCGACAGCAA
>DASSPO010000301.1:0-4194 GCA_035699585.1 Bauldia sp. | reverse complement strand
GCCCGGGACACGACGTGCCCGCCGAGCACCTGCTCGTCGAGCGCGCGTTCCGGCTGACCCTGAGCGCGCCCGAGATGACGGTGCTCGTCGGCGGCCTGCGCGTGCTTGGAGCGAATGTCGGGCAGTCAAGGCACGGGGTCTTCACCAAGCGGCCCGGGACGCTGACCAACGATTTCTTCGTCAACCTGCTCGACATGGGCGTGCAATGGCGGCCATCCGCCGACGCTGAGGGTGTCTACGAGGGGCGCGACCGCAAGACCAACGAGCTCAGGTGGACCGGCACCCGCGTCGACCTCGTCTTCGGTTCCCATTCGCAGCTCCGCGCTCTTGCCGAAGTCTATGCATGCGAAGACTCGAAGGAGAAGTTCGTGAACGACTTCGTGGCGGCGTGGAACAAGGTAATGAACGCCGACCGCTTCGATTTGGCGGCCTGAGCGCCGTCAACGTAGACATCGCCGTTGATGCCGGGCGCGGCGACCGCCGCGTCCGGCATTTTCTTGCCCCATGCGACCCGCACTGGCAGAGCGTCGAGAATCGATGCAATGAGACATCGGTTGGAATCCGCCGCGGCCGGAGAAGGGAGCTTGGTCGAATGAAGGGTCTCTTTGCGATGCTGGCGGGCTATAACCGCTGGGCCAACCGCAGGCTCTATGCCGCCGCCCGCGCCCTCCCGGACGCTGAGTACCGCAAGCCGCGCGGGGCCTTTTTCGGCTCGCTCCACGGCACCCTCAATCACCTCGTTGTGGCCGACCGCATCTGGATGCGCCGCTTCACCGGGGAAGGGCCGGTACAAACCCGGCTCGACGAGATTCTCTTCGACGAGTTCGAGGCGCTCGATTCCGCACGCGAGGTCGAGGATCAGCGCATAATCAGTTTCGTCGACGGTCTGGGTGAGGCCGACCTCGCCGCGACCTTTACGTACCGGACCATCGTCAATCCACAGGACATCACTCAGCCGCTCATGCCGGCGCTGGCGCATTTCTTCAATCACCAGACCCACCATCGCGGCCAGGCCCACGGCCTGATCACCGCCATCGCCGGCAACGCGGCAGCGCCCTCCCTCGACCTGATCCTCTACCAGCGCGAGACCGGCGTAGGCCTGTCCTGACGGTTCACCGGCAATTGAGATTGAAGACGTAGCGCGGCGCTTCGCCCGCTTCGATCTCGATGGTGCCGGAGGCGCCGGCATAGGAACCGGTCCCGCCGGTCACCACCAGCACCGCATTCTGTGCCCTCTGACTCGTGTCGGTCGAATCGGGCAGCTGGTATACGGTTTGCGCCGCGATGAAGCCGCCCGGCAGCCGGACATAGTAATCTCCGGCGAGCACGTCGCCGCCTTCGGCTTCCGGCTCGGTGAGGGTCGCGACGAATTGGACAGACCCCACGGGGTTGCCGGCCTCATCGGCCAGCCTTCGCCATCCGGCCCGGACGTCACCCGCACTCTTGCCGGCCGGTGGATTGTCGACGACGTTGATCACCTTCTCCCCGCCGATGAGGACGAACGACCCGCAGGCAGCCCCTGCCGCCACCGCAGGCAGTGCCGCGGCAAGGAGGAGTGCCAGGGCCGAGCCGGGCACGGCCGCTGTCATTCTTGGCGCTCCTCCCGTCCGGCGGCCCGCGCTCAATATGGGTCGCTGGCCTCGATGATCTCTTGCCCCATCAACACGCAAGTGTCGGGAATCTGGGCATAGATGAACCGCATCCGGTATTCGGCCTTGTAGATGTATCCCCAGACCTCGAGAACATCGAACTTGCCGCTGCCCTGAAGCGCCTTCACCGGTGCAAGCTCCTTGATCTCCTCGCCGACGCCGACATCGGCCTGCGGGTCATCGAAATGAAGCCGGAGCAACGGGACCGCGCGCGCCCTCGCATCCTCGTCGCAAGGGTGGGCGTACGCCGGAACGGCGGCGATGGCGAAGAGAAGGACGGCAAGCACAAGCTTCATCGGCGGCCTCGGCGCGATGGACAGCGACCAGACCGACGTAGACCATGCCGGCGGCCGACGCAAACCGCGCGCACCTAAGCGCCAGGATGCTTGTGAATCGGGTCCACCCATGGCACGTGCTCCGGCTTCTCGACCGGCTCGATGTCGAGATTGACCACCACTGCCTCGTTGTCGCTCCTCACCACCACGCATTCGAGCGTCTGGTCGGAGGAGGCGTTGATCTCCTGGTGGGGGACGTAGGGCGGCACGAAGATGAAGTCGCCGGGGCCGGCCTCGGCGACATATTCGAGCCGGTCGCCCCAGCGCATTCGCGCCCTCCCCTTCACCACGTAGATCACGCTCTCGAGCTCCCCATGGTGATGGGCGCCGGTCTTGGCATTGGCGTGGATCGTCACCGTGCCGGCCCAGATCTTCTTCGCCCCGACGCGCGCGAAATTGATCGCTGCGGCCCGGTCCATTCCGGGAGTCTGGGCGGTGTTCGGATCGAGCTGGTCGCCCGGGATGACCCGCACGCCTTCCGTCTTCCAGTCGACCATCGGTTCCTCCCTGCCGCCGAAAGCGGCCGGCTGAAGTATAGCGCCGCCCGCTCATCGATCCCAACGCTCGTCCTTGGCCTTCATGATCGACCTGACCATGCGACCGAAGCCTCGCTCGCGTGCTCGCCGCTCGCGAAGCGAGGCGGAGTTCCGTGCGTCCTCGGCGGCGAGCTTGCGGTAGCGCCTCAGGCGGTCCGGATCGAGGGTGCCGTCATCGATTGCGGCGCGTACGGCGCAACCGGGCTCGCTCTCGTGTCGGCAGTCGGCGAAGCGGCATCGCGCCGCGATATCGGCGATGTCGGCGAAGACATCGGCGATGCCGGTTTCGACGTCGGCGAGCTGCAGTTCGCGCATGCCGGGCGTGTCGATCAGCCATCCGCCCGCAGCAAGCCGGTGCATGGAGCGGCCGGTCGTGGTGTGCCGGCCGCGCGAGTCGTCTTCGCGAATGCCGGAGACGGCCTGCCGCGCCTCGCCGGTAAGGGTGTTGACCAACGTCGACTTGCCGACGCCGGAGGAGCCCAGGAGCGCCACCGTCTGTCCTTTCCCGCACCAGGGCGTGAGCCGCGCGACAGCGACCGGGTCCCGCGCGTCGAGGCATTCGACGAACAGCCCCGGCATCAGCCGCGATGCCGCCGCGACATAGCGATGGCTGTCGTCGGCGAGGTCAGCCTTGGTGATCACCACCAACGGCATCGCCTCGGCCTCCCGGGCAAGCGCGAGGTATCGTTCGAGCCGCGCGATGTTGAAGTCCTGGTTGCAGGAGGTGACCACCAGCAGCGTGTCGACATTGGCGGCGATGAGCTGCACGCGCCGACTGCTTCCCGCGGCCTTCCGCTTGAAAAGGCTTCTTCGGGCGAGAAGCCGCCGCGGCAGATGCGTGGTCGCATCGAGCAGCAGGAAGTCCCCGACTGTCGCGAACCCCTCGTCCTCGACGCCCTCGAACTGCGGCACGCGACCGGCAAAGCCCGGAGCGGTCACCTCAAGAGCGCCGCGGTGGACCGCGACCACACGCGCGGGAAGATGCGCCGCCAGGTCATTCGCATCGACCTGCGCGGCGAAGTGGTTCGACCAGCCGAGTTCGGCCAGTCCCAGTTCCGTGTCCGTCATTGGTTTCGACCATCCCTTGCTCCGCAGGCCGCGGAGCGCACGAAATCATCCGCCGGTCATCCCGGCGGCGGTGACATCGCGGCTGGTCGAGGGAAGGGCCTGTCAGGCTCTCCGGCCGCCCGTTGCGAGCCGGGCCGGGATAAGCGTCAGGCGCTCGCGGCCTCGCCAGCCGGGAGGCGGACAATGGCGGACATCAGTCTTGCTCCTCTCGCTGGTCGTAGTACGGCGATCCATAGCTTCAGCCGCGCGGCTTCGCAAGAACGTTGCCGCAAGCCGATCGGCCGCCGTCCTTGCTTTCGCCGGCGCCAAGGAGCATTTCTTCGCCGACACACCGGGGCGCGGTCGCCGCCCCCCGACCGGATGGGTGGCCGAGCGGTCTAAGGCAGCGGTCTTGAAAACCGCCAGGCGGGCAACTGCCTCGTGGGTTCGAATCCCACCCCATCCGCCAGTTTTGTCGGTGTCCGGTCCGGCGATACCCTGGATCCGGCCCTTGCGATAGAGGCGCGCAAAGATCATTTGCGGCGCCTGACGCCAGGACCCCACCGAGCGGCCCCGGTCTCTTTCCGCGACGAGGGCCGCACGTTCGGTGTCGAGCGTCCCGACCAC
>DASSPO010000300.1:0-9778 GCA_035699585.1 Bauldia sp. | reverse complement strand
GGTCCAGACCTTATCGGCAGAGGATTCTTGCTTTTGCCGGCCAAGCGGCCTATCTCACGGGCTAACCAATCCCCCGAAATTCCGCCAGGAGACCGACAGACATGGCCCGCGTCACGGTTGAAGACTGCATCGACAAGGTCGAGAACCGCTTCGAGCTGGTGCTGCTTGCCAGCCACCGCGCGCGCATGATCTCGAGCGGCGCGCCGCTGACCATCGACCGCGACAACGACAAGAACCCGGTGGTCGCTCTCCGCGAGATCGCCGAGGAAACCGTGGCACCGGGCGACCTCCGCGAGGAACTCATCCATTCGCTCCAGAAGTACGTCGAGGTTGACGAGCCCGAGGCGGAGCCGGTGCCGATGATCGCGTCGCCGAAGACCGGCGGGGACGACGATAGCGACGTGGCCTTCGACCGCATGTCGGAGGAGGAACTGCTCCGCGGCCTCGAGAGCATGGTGCCCCCCGACAAGACCGAGGATTTCTGATCGTTACGGGCTTTGAATAGCCTGTAAACCTTCGCGCTATTATATTCGGTCCAAAGGATTTTTCCGGCCGCTGACCTGTGGCCGGTTCTGGTTTGGACCGTCGCGCCATGATGCGCCAGTATGAGCTTGTCGAGCGGGTCACGCGTTACAATCCCAACGCGGACGAGAACCTGCTCAACAAGGCCTACGTCTATGCCATGCAGAAGCATGGCGCGCAGCGGCGCGCCAACGGCGATCCGTACTTCTCCCACCCGCTCGAGGTGGCCGGCATCCTGACCGACCTCAAGCTGGACGACGCGACGATCGCGGCCGCGCTTCTCCACGACACGATCGAGGACACCGATGCGACGCGCTCGGAGATCGACGCCACTTTCGGCGAAGACATCGGCCGCCTCGTTGAGGGACTGACCAAGATCCAGAAGCTCGACCTCGTGTCGAAGAAAGCGGCGCAGGCGGAGAACCTGCGCAAGCTCCTGCTCGCGATTTCCGAGGACGTCCGGGTCCTCCTCGTGAAGCTCGCCGACCGACTCCACAATATGCGGACCCTCGAATTCATGCCCGAGGAGTCCCGCCGGAGGAATGCCGAGGAGACTCTGGAAATCTACGCTCCGCTCGCGGGGCGGATGGGCATGCACGACATGCGCGAGGAGCTCGAGGAGCTTGCCTTTCGCGTCGTCAATCCCGAGGCGCATGCGGCGATTTCAGAGAAGCTCGCCGAACAGCGCGACCGCAACAAGAGCCTGATCGCGCGCATTGAGCAGGAGCTGGCGGACGGGCTCGTCAAGCACGGCGTCCGCGCCCGCGTGTCGGGACGCGAAAAGCGGCCCTACTCGATCTTCCGCAAGATGGAGCGGAAGGCGGTAAGCTTCGAGCAGCTTTCCGACATCATCGGATTCCGGATCATCGTCGATGCGGTACCCGACTGCTACGCCGCCCTCGGCGTGGTCCACAGTACCTGGCCGGCGGTGCCGGGACGGTTCAAGGACTACGTGTCGACGCCCAAGCAGAACGGCTATCAGTCGATCCACACCACGGTGATCGGCCCCGGACAGCAGCGCGTCGAACTTCAGATTCGCACCACGGAAATGGACAGGGTCGCCGAGTACGGCATCGCGGCGCATGCACTCTACAAGGACGGCGTGGCCCCCAAGGCAAAGGCCAATGGCGGGAACGGCCGAATAGTGCGCGACGGGAGCGATGAAATCCACGCCTACGAGTGGCTCCGGCGTACGATCGAGATGCTGGCCGAAGGCGATACTCCGGAGGAGTTTCTCGAGCACACCAAGCTCGAGCTGTTTCAGGACCAGGTGTTCTGCTTCACCCCCAAGGGCCGGTTGATTGCGCTCCCCCGCGGTGCGACGCCCATCGACTTCGCCTATGCCGTGCATACAGACATCGGCGACACCTGCGTCGGGGCCAAGATCAACGGCCGGACCATGCCGCTGATGACCGAACTCCACAACGGCGACGAGGTGGAGATCGTCCGCTCCAAGGCGCAGGTTCCGCCCGCGGCGTGGGAGTCGATGGTGGTCACGGGCAAGGCGCGCTCGGCGATCCGCCGCGCAACCCGCGCCGCGGTCCGGCGGCAATATGCCGGGCTCGGGCGAAGAATCCTTGAGCGCGCCTTCGAGCGGGCGCGCCGCCCGTTCAGTGAAAACCTCCTCGTCCAGGTGCTGCCGCGCCTTGCCCAGAACAACGTCGAGGACATGCTCGCGGCGGTCGGCCGCGGCGAAATCCCGTCGGCCAACGTGGTCAAGGCCGTCTATCCCGACCACAAGGAAGAGCGTCCCTCGCGTCGGACGGAGCGGAACGAAGAGGGCTGGTTCGGTCTTCGCCGCGCCGGGCTCAAGTTCCGGGTGCCGGGCTTTTCGCGCAAGACCCAGCCCGGCCCCGCCAGCTCCGATCGCGCCATTCCGATCCGCGGCCTGACCGGCGACATGCCGGTCCGCTTCGCGGAGGGCGGTGCGCTACCGGGCGAGCGCATAGTCGGCATCGCGGTGCCGGGGGAAGGGGTCACCATCTACCCGATCGGCGCGGAGGCCCTCAAGGCCTTCGACGACCAGCCGGAGCGCTGGCTCGACGTGCGCTGGGATGTGGATGAGGTCAAGAACGAGCGCTTTCCGGCGCGGATCGAGGTGACGGCGATCAACGAGCCGGGTACGCTCGCCCAGATCGCGCAGGTGATTGCCGACAGCGGGGCCAACATCTCCAACCTCAGGATCACCAAGGCGGCGCCGGATTTTTCGGTCATGGTGATCGACGTGGAAGTCTTCGACGTGAAGCATCTCACCCGCCTCACCACCCAGCTTCGGGCGAAGCCGGTGGTGAGCTCGGCGGCGCGGGTCAATGCCTGAGGCGGGGATGACCGAGGCCGAGGTCATCGCCACGTTCCGCGAGGCGGACGCGATCCTTGAAGGCCATTTCATCCTGACCTCCGGTCTCCGCAGCCCGGTCTTCCTGCAGAAGGCGCGGGTGTTCATGTATCCCGACAAGACCGAGCGGCTGTGCCGCGCGCTTGCGGCGAAGGTCCGCGCGGCGAGCCTCGGTCCGATCGACTTCGTCGTTTCCCCGGCGGTGGGCGGCATCGTGCCGGGGTACGAGACGGCGCGGCAGCTCGGCGTCCGTGCGATGTGGGTGGAGCGCGAGGACGGGGCCTTCCGGCTCCGCCGCTTCGAGATGCCGAAGGGCGCGCGGGTGCTCATCGTCGAGGACATCGTGACGACCGGCCTGTCGATCCGCGAAGCAATCGAGGCGGTTCGGGGTCTCGGCGCCGAGGTTGTCGCCGCGGCCTGCCTGATCGACCGTTCGGGGGGCGAGGCCGAGATCGGGGTGCCGCTGATCGCGCTTGCCAACTACAAGGTTCCGGCCTATCCGGCGGACAGGATTCCGCCGGAACTTGCGGCGATCCCCCCGGTCAAGCCGGGGAGCCGCGGGCTTGCGTGAACGGACGACCGCCGACGACATATGATCATCGGAATCGGCAACGATCTCATAGACATCACCCGCGTCGAGAAAGTGCTCGAACGGCACGGCGAGCGCTTCATCCAGCGCATCTTCACGCCCGTGGAGATCAGGAAGTCAGAGCGGCGGCGGATGCGCGCCGCTTCCTATGCGAAGCGCTTTGCCGCCAAGGAAGCCTGTGCAAAGGCCCTCGGAACCGGGATGAGCGCCGGAGTCTTCTGGCGCGACATGGGAGTGGTCAACATGCCATCCGGCAAGCCAACCATGGCGCTCACCGGAGGTGCGGCGAAGCGCCTGCAGTCGCTGCTCCCGGCCGGGCACAAGGCCGTGATCCACGTGACCATCACCGATGAATTCCCGCTGGCTCAGGCCTATGTGATCATCGAGGCGGTGCCCGAGGGCGCGCCGTAAATCGGCCGGCTTTCGGCCGCACGGCGTTGCGTTCGACCCCCAAATGCCGGTATGACCGGTCACGGTTCTTTCGAACCGCGCACGCGTTTTTCCCCAGCCGAGACAGAGACGATGAGCGTGGCAAGCAGCGAAAAGACCCGCGAGAAGAAGGGCAGCGGTTTTGGCGAAACCGTCAAAATCGTCATCCAGGCCCTCCTGCTCGCGCTCATCGTCAGGACTTTCCTGTTCCAGCCGTTCAACATCCCGTCGGGGTCGATGAAATCGACGCTGCTCGTCGGCGACTACCTGTTCGTTTCGAAGTACGCCTACGGCTACAGCCGCTTCTCCCTGCCCTTCGGGCCGGACATCTTCTCGGGCCGCGTCTGGGCGACGGAGCCGGAGCGCGGCGATATCGTCGTCTTCAAGCTGCCGCGCGACGATTCGACCGACTACATCAAGCGGGTGATCGGTCTCCCCGGCGACGAGATCCAGATGATCCGCGGCGTGCTCCACATCAACGGCAAGCCGGTGGAGCGAGAGAAGGTCGACGAATGGATCGACGACGACGGCATCCGCTACGACCGTTATCGTGAAACCTTGCCGAACGGCGTTTCCTACCTGACCCTCGACCGCGAGATCAACGGCGCCGAGGACAACACGCAGGTCTATGAGGTGCCCGAAGGCCACTTCTTCATGATGGGCGATAACCGCGACAACTCGACCGACAGCCGCGTGCTCTCCGCGGTCGGCTACGTGCCGTTCGAGAACCTGGTCGGGCGCGCCGAAGTGATCTTCTTCTCGGTCGAGGAAGGCAACGCCGCCTGGGAGTTCTGGAAGTGGCCGTGGACGGTCCGCTGGGATCGCATGTTCCAGACGGTCGAATGAGGAAGGGCGGCAACGCCGCGATCGAGGCGCTCGAAGCGCGCCTGGGCCACCGCTTCGCCGACCGCAAGCTCCTCGAGACGGCCCTTACCCATGCAAGCGCCGCAGGCTCCGGACGGGCGAGCTACCAGCGGCTCGAGTTCCTTGGCGACCGGGTCTTGGCCCTGGCCGTCTCCGAGATGCTGATCGAGACGTTTCCAAAGGCCAACGAGGGCGAACTCGCGCAGCGACTGACGGCGCTTGTCCGGAACGAGAGCTGTGCCGAGGTGGCGATGGCGCTCGACGTCGGGGCGGCGATCCGGCTCGGTACCGGTGAAGCCCAGGCCGGCGGCCGGACGAAGGCGGCGATCCTGGGCGATGTCTGCGAGGCGCTTATCGGCGCAATCCATCTCGACGCGGGGATCGAGGCGGCGCGGCGTTTCGTGCGCGCCAACTGGGATGTGCGGATGCGCGCCTGGAAGGGTACCATGCGCGACGCCAAGACCACGCTCCAGGAGTGGGCGCAAGGGCGGGGCATAGGGACACCCGTCTACTCCATCGTCGCGCGCCACGGCCCGGATCACGCGCCGCTCTTCGAAGTGGAGGTGACGATCGACTCGCTTGCCCCGCAGCGAGGCGAAGGACGGACCCGGCGGGACGCGGAGCAGCTCGCGGCTGCGGCGGTGCTCGTGCGGGAAGGGGTGTGGAAAGCGGTGCCGAATGCCGGATGAAACCACCCGCTGCGGGTTCGTGGCGATCATCGGCGCCCCGAATGCCGGCAAGTCGACACTGGTCAACCGACTGGTGGGGACCAAGGTTTCCATTGTCAGCCGCAAAGTGCAGACCACGCGGTCGCTGGTGCGCGGGATCGCGGTGGCCGGCGAGTCGCAGGTGATCTTCGTCGACACGCCGGGGATCTTCGCGCCGAAGCGGCGCCTCGACCGGGCAATGGTGGAAACCGCCTGGGGCGGAGCGCGAGAGGCCGACATTGTCGCTCTCCTCGTCGATGCGGCGAAGGGGCTGGACCACGAGGTGCGCGCGCTTCTCGACAGACTCGCCGAGATCGGTCACCCAAAAGTCCTCGTCCTCAACAAGATCGACCTCGTCAGGCGGGACTCGCTGCTCGTCCTGGCGGATGAGGCCAACAAGGCGGTGTCGTTCGAGCGGACGTTCATGGTTTCCGCGGCGACCGGAGACGGTGCGGATGATTTCCTCGCCTTTCTGGCCCAACGTGTGCCGGCGGGTCCATGGCTTTACCCGCCGGATGAGGTGAGCGATGTGCCGCTTCGCCAACTGGCTGCCGAGATCACTCGGGAGAAGCTTTTCGAGCGATTGCACCAGGAGCTGCCTTACGAGGCGACCGTCGAGACCGACCAGTGGACCGATCAGAAGGACGGTTCGGTCAGGATCGAACAGACGATCTTCGTGGCCCGCGACAGCCAGAAGAAGATCGTGATCGGGAAGAGCGGCCAAGCGATCAAGGCTATCTCGATGGCGGCGCGGAAGGAGATCGCGGAGATCGCGGAGCGGCCGGTGCACCTCTTCTTGTTCGTCAAGGTGCGTGAAAACTGGGCGGACGATCCCGAACGCTACCGCGCGATGGGAATCGAGTTTCCGCGCTAAGATGGCGCAATGCACTGGACCGACGAGGGCATCATCATCGGTACGCGACGGCACGGCGAGACGAGCCTCATCGTCGAGCTGATGACCGAACGCCACGGCCGCCATCTCGGACTCGTCCGGGGCGGGCGCTCGCGGACGCAGCGCCCGGTGCTCCAGGCCGGCAACTCGGTGACCGCCACCTGGCGGGCGCGCCTCGACGAGCACCTCGGCAACTACGCGATCGAGCCGGCGACGCTACGGGCGGCGCGGCTGATGGAGACGCCGGCCGGACTCTACGGGCTCCAGGCCCTTGCCGGCCTCGTGCGGCTGCTGCCCGAGCGCGACCCGCATCCACAGATTTACGCGGCGCTGGCCGCCATGGTCGACCTGCTTGACGACCCGGTGCTC
The DNA here is from genome assembly GCA_035699585.1 of Bauldia sp. Taxonomy (GTDB): domain Bacteria; phylum Pseudomonadota; class Alphaproteobacteria; order Rhizobiales; family Kaistiaceae; genus Bauldia. The sequence continues at coordinate 3,071 of DASSPO010000300.1, read as the reverse complement.
GCGGGCGCGCTGATCGTCCGCTTCGAGCTCAGGATGCTCGAGGAACTTGGCTTCGGCCTCGACCTCGACACATGCGTCGCAACCGGGACAAACGACGACCTCGCCTATGTTTCACCGAAGAGCGGGCGAGCGGTTAGCCGATCGGCCGGCGATCCCTACCGCGAGCGGATGCTCGTCCTGCCGGCCTTCCTGCTCAGCTTGCCGGGCGTGCGCCCGGGCCCGGAGGACCTTCTAAACGCCTTCCGGCTTACCGGGTTCTTCCTGGCCCGCCACGTTTACGAACCGCGGGGGTTGACGCCGCCGGAGGCACGGGAGCGGTTGGTGGCGCTCATTGGGCGCTAGGCGAGGCCTGAAGGCGTTGTGCCGGCTGGGCTTCGCGGCTATGCCCGAACCATGGGCAAAGACCTGATTCCCCCGTCGGGGGGCGCGATCGAGCCGGTGAGCCTGCGCGCCGCGCTCGAGGAACGCTACCTCGCCTACGCGCTGTCGACGATCATGAACCGCGCGCTGCCGGACGTGCGCGATGGCCTCAAACCGGTCCATCGCCGCATCCTTCACGGCATGCGGCTCCTCGGCCTCAACCCCAACCAGGCGTTCAAGAAGTCGGCGAAGATCGTCGGCGACGTGATGGGCAACTTCCACCCCCACGGCGACCAGGCGATCTACGACGCCCTGGTTCGCCTCGCCCAGGACTTCGCCGTCCGCTACCCGCTGATCGACGGGCAGGGAAATTTCGGCAATGTCGACGGCGATAACCCGGCGGCGATGCGCTACACCGAGGCGCGGCTTACCGAGGTGGCGCGGCTTCTCCTCGACGGCATCGACGAGAATGCGGTCGACTTCCGCCCGACCTACGACGGAAGCGGCGAGGAGCCGGTGGTGCTGCCCGGCGCCTTTCCGAACCTTCTCGCCAACGGGTCGTCGGGGATCGCCGTCGGCATGGCCACCAACATCCCGCCGCACAATGCGGCGGAGCTGTGCAACGCGGCGCTCCATCTCATCAAGAATCCCAAGGCGCGCGTCGAGACGCTGGTCGGACATGTCCCAGGACCGGACCTGCCGACTGGCGGCGTCATCGTCGAGCCGCGCGAGAACATCATCGCCGCTTACCAGACGGGTCGTGGCAGCTTCCGCGTGCGGGCCAGATGGTCGGTCGAGGACCAGGGTCGCGGGACCTACGTGGTTGTGGTCAGCGAGATCCCGTACCAGGTCCAGAAGTCGAGACTGATCGCGGCAATCGCCGAGCTGGTGGACAGCAAGAAGCTGCCGCTGGTCGCAGAGGTGCGGGACGAGTCCGCCGAGGACATCCGGATCGTCATCGAGCCGCGGTCACGTACGGTCGATGCCGCCGTCATGATGGAGTCGTTGTTCAAGGTGAGCGACCTCGAAACCCGGGTGCCGCTCAACCTCAACGTCCTCTCGCAGGGACGGATTCCGAAGGTGATGGGACTCGGCGAGGTGCTCAACGAGTGGCTCGCCCACCGGCGCGAAGTGCTTCAGCGGCGGTCGAAGTTCCGCCTCGATAAAATCCATCACCGGATCGAGGTGCTCGAGGGCTACCTGATCGCCTACCTCAACCTCGACGAGGTGATCCGCATCATTCGCAGAGAGGACGAGCCCAAGCCGGTGCTGATGAAGCGGTTCAAGCTCTCGGACATTCAGGCCGAGGCGATCCTCAACATGCGGCTCCGGAGCCTACGCAAGCTCGAAGAGGTGGAGATCAGAGGCGAACACGCCGAGCTCACCAAGGAGGGGAAGGGCATTCAGGCCCTCCTCAAGTCGGAAGAGAAGCAGTGGGAGGCGGTGGCCGAGGAAATCAAGGCGATCCGGAAGACCTTCGGCCCGGACACGGAACTTGGGCGCCGGCGCACCAGTTTCGCCGACGCGCCCGCGGCCGAGATCGAGGAGGCGATGCTCGAAGCGAGCGTCGAACGCGAGCCGATCACGGTGGTCGTCTCGGAAAAAGGCTGGATCCGCGCCCTCAAGGGCCATGTCACCGACACCTCGAGCCTCGCCTTCAAGGGCGACGATGCTCTCAAGTTCGCTTTCCCGGCGCAGACCACGGACAGGATCCTCGTCGCCTCGACGGGCGGTCGGTTCTATACACTGCAAGGCGACAAGCTTCCCGGCGGACGCGGCCACGGCGAACCGATCCGGCTCCTCGTCGACATGGACGCGGCCGAGGACGTGGTCGCCGTCTTTGCCCACGATCCTCAACGCAAACTGCTCGTCGCCTCGACGGAGGGACGCGGATTCATCGTGCCGGAGGCCGAGGTGCTGGCCAACACGCGGAAGGGCAAGCAGGTGATGTCGGTGGAGGCGCCGGAGGAGATGCGCCTCTGCGTCGCCGCGAGGGGCGACATGGTGGCGACCCTCGGGGAGAACCGGAAGCTCCTTGTTTTCCCGCTCGACCAGGTGCCGGAAATGGCGCGCGGCAAGGGTGTGCGCCTCCAGAAATACAAGGACGGCGGCATTGCCGACGCGCGTGTTTTCCCGAAGTCCGAGGGGCTGACGTGGATGGACTCCTCCGGCCGGAGCTTCGTGCGCACGATGGCGGAGATGAAGGACTGGATCGGCGATCGCGCGCAGGCCGGGCGCCTTCCGCCACAGGGCTTCCCGCGATCGAACCGGTTCGGCACGCCGGGGATTGCGTAGGCACGGCGGCCGCGATTTGCAGAAGGGCCCGGGGTGTCCCTCCCGCGCGATGCCCTGGCAGCATGCATGGCAACCATGATCGCCCGGTTTCGCGTCAGCGACTTCGCTCGATGGAAGGCGGTTTTCGATGGCATGGCGAAGGCCCGCGCCGAGCGAGGGCATCGCGGCAAAGGTCCACCGCGATGCCGGCGACCCGAACACGTGGCAGTCACGATCCTTCGGGCGACGTCGCGGGCGATATGGGCGGTACGCGGTTCGCAGGAGCTGCGGCAGGCGTTGTCCGAGGCCGGAGTCGAGGGCGCCCGCGCTGCAATACCCGAGGACGTCGAATAGACGCGCCCCTCAGTCGACCCTCGTCCATCCTCTCGCCATCAGGTGCTCCTGCGGCCTGAAGCGGCGCTTGTAGTCCATCTTCG
>DASSPO010000299.1:0-4794 GCA_035699585.1 Bauldia sp. | reverse complement strand
TTTTCGCAAAGTGGAGGGCGGCTTTTCGGATATTATCTGAGGTTCGCTGCGATCGACCTTCTATCCCGTGGGGTTCTCGCTGCGGGCTGAGTATGTCCGCCAGGCGCAGCCCAACGTATCGGGCTGTTTATTCAGACGGGTCCACCCTGCCCGCGTCCAAGCACCCCGGCAGGGTGCGAACTCAATCGAGAATCGCCGACTGAATCGAGGGCAAGCCGTCCGGGTGGCACAAATGGTGGCGCGCTCCGCGGCTATTCTGCCCGCACCACGCATTGGAAACGGTCCTGGACGCTTCGAGCAATTTGACTGTAATTGCCGTCCGTTGCCGGCGCCACGTTTCAAACAAATCTGGGCCGCACAAAAAGCGCTGGCGGCGCCTGACGAATCCGCGGCAGCCGACCCGCTAGCGGTATCGACGGCGCTACGGGCCGAGAAACCATTGACGGGGGCGACACTGTTCGTGCAATTGCATGGCGTGAACTCCGTTGGCGTGAATGTGAATCGCGGATTGACGAGACCCGCGAGGGTGCATGATACTAGACATGTAACAAGTACTTGTCAAATAGCACGCAACGGACGCTGAAAGTGGCCGCAAAACGTAATCAAACGACGTGGGCAGGCCTGCTGCGAGCAGCGATCGAGAACAGCGGCAAGACGCGCTACGCGATTGCCAAAGCGACGGACGGCGCCGTCGATCAAGCGCAGCTCAGTCGCTTCATGGCCGGGGGACGGACGCTGACGCTGGACACTGCGGAGAGCATCGGGCGCGTCGTTGGGGTAGAGCTGACGCTGCCCAAACGGCGCAATAGGAAGCAGTGATCGCGTCGCCCGCTATCGACTCACGGTACGTACCTAGCTCGTGTTCGTGGGCCGTTTGATGCGCGATTGCATCTCGGTTCGATCGCTGTTTGCTTCCTGTTTCCGCGCCAATTCTCTCCGTTCCGCGTCTCAGTCTAAGAGTCCAGCTCGCTACGCGAGTCGGTTGTGAACTTGGTCGGACGCGCGATCGAGGGGAGGGGGGCCATTCCTAGCGCGCATTGACTTCACATTGGCGTGTTAGCGCAACTCGATTTTTTCAGCCGGTAATCTAGGTAACCTCCGCCCTCGATCGCATCGGTGCGTCGGACGCGCGCGCTCAGGATATGTACGTTTCCCATCTAGGACAACGCGCCGTGGCGGTCGAACGTGGCACCGACCGCATTCTGGTCACGGAGTCTAATTAGGACCACGACTCTTCGAATGTCGCGATCGGCCGGCACGGTAAAGTCGCTGACTTGGAGGCTGTCAGTTCGGTCATAAAATCCGACGACAACTTGCCTCCTAGGCCGACTTAGGATCCCGCGCGGCTGGTTTTGCGAGCCGGAAAAGGCGCGGCGTGATACGATGACACGATCCGGATCATGGACTGCCGAATCGGGAAAGTGAAATGCTTCATCGGATTGTCGGCAAGATCGTCTGGCTGCAGTTTCTGCTCCTTGCGCCGGCACTGGCGCGCGCCGGGGAATCCCGACCGGGAATGATCGAATTCAATCGCGACGTGCGTCCGATCCTGGCGAAAAACTGCTTTGCTTGTCATGGTCCGGATGCCAAACAGCGTCAGGCGGGGTTGCGGCTGGATACCTTTGAGGGAGCCACGACGGTTCGTGACGCCTCGCGTGCCATCGTGCCGCGCGACCTGAACCAATCGGCCCTCTGGCAGCGCGTCACCAGCGCCGATCCCGATGAAATCATGCCGCCGCCGAGTTCTAACAAGCCGCCCCTCGGTGCATCGCAAAAAGCAATCTTGAAAGCCTGGATCGAGCAAGGGGCTGGCTATCAGCGCCACTGGGCCTTCGAGCCGCTCAAGGGTGATGTCCCGGTGCCGAATTCTGGTGACGCAACAGCTTTCAATTCCATTGACGCGTTGGTTGCGGCGAAACTTAAGGAGCACGGGCTGACGTTCGGACCCGAGGCTGATTCAGCCACGCTGATTCGCCGAGTGTCCTTCGATTTGACCGGACTGCCGCCGAGTGGAGATTTGCTGGCGCTGCCGTACGAGGAGGTGGTCGATCGGTTGCTGGCCTCCCCACATTTTGGAGAGCACATGGCCGCAAGCTGGCTCGACGCCGCCCGTTATTCCGACACCAACGGTTACTTCAGCGACAAGCCGCGGCAAATGTGGCTGTGGCGGGACTGGGTGACGGGCGCGTTCAACGCCAACATGTCCTACGACCAGTTCACGATCGAGCAACTGGCGGGCGACTTGCTGCCTCAGGCGATGATCCAGCAGCGGCTCGCGACGGGCTTTAATCGCAACCACATGGCCAACAACGAGACGGGAAGTATTGATGAAGAATTTCGCGTGGAATACGTGTTGGATCGGGTGAGCACCACAATGACGCTATGGCTGGGCCTGACGGCCGGGTGTGCGCAGTGCCACGATCACAAATTCGACCCGCTCTCCCAGCGCGAGTTTTACCAACTCTTCGCCTTCTTCAATAACGTGCCGGAGAAAGGGGTGATCGTCGAGGACAACCCGCCTCCGCTCATTTCCGTCCCCTCCCCCGAGCAGGAGCGGGCCTTGCAGCAAGCGCTAGCAGAGACGCGTGCCGCAACTGAGGCCTTCGCGCCTTTGCGGGAGCAACTCGCAGCCAGCATGGCCGAGTGGGAAAAAGTGGCCGCCAGCACGCTGCCGCATCCCGGCAAAGCGGTGATTCACGAGACGCTGGACGGTCGCCTGGGAAAGGATGCGAAATCACTCGGCACTTCACTGGCATTCGAGAAAGGAGTCCGCGGGGAGGCGGCTAAGTTTGACGCCACGCAGCATGTAGAGGCCGAGGCGCCAAGCTTTGATCTGGATCGGCCGTGGACCATCGGCTTGTGGGTCAAAGCCGAGGGATCGCTGAGCTGCCCCTTGTCGCTCATCGAGCCGGACGGGGACCGCCGCGGCGTCGAGCTCATCTGGCAGAAGGGGCGTTTGCAGGTGAACCTGGTCCACCGCTGGGGCGCCAGCGCTATCGAGATTTCCACGTTGGAGGCGCTGAGCGCAAAGTACTGGCATCAGATCGTGGTCGCTTACGACGGCACCCAAAAGGCGGCGGGGCTGCGCGTGTTCTTCGACGGCCACCAGACCAGGCTGGGGATAAAGCGAGACACTCTCGGCGGCTCACTTGCCAATCGCCAGCCGCTGCGCATCGGGCGGCGTGATTCAGGATTGGGCTTTTACGGATCAGTCGACGAGGTGCGCCTCGTCTCGCGGGCGCTCGACGATCGCGAGGTCCACGACTGGTTTTGGGGAGAGCGCATCCGCGGCATTGTCGAAACGCCGGCGGAAAAACGCTCCACGGCGGATGCCGATACGCTACTCGATTACTACGTCGCCCATTTTGCCGACACGGCGATCAAGCAGGCACGGCAGCGCGTCCGGCGGGCCGTCCAGTACGAAAAATCGGTCCGCGAGGCGATCCCCACCGCCCTGGTGATGCAGGAAATGGAGCAGCCGCGAACCACGCACGTGCTCGAGCGCGGCCAGTACGACAAACCGGGGGAGGTCGTGACGCCCGATGTTCCCGCCGCAATCGCCCCTTGGCCCGCCGGCGCGCCACGGAACCGGCTTGGCCTGGCGCAGTGGCTTGTTTCACCGGAGAATCCCCTGACGCCGCGCGTGGCCGTGAATCGTCTATGGCACCAGTGCTTCGGCGAAGGGCTGGTGCGTACGGCCGAAGATTTTGGCACGCAGGGAGAGAGTCCGACCCACCCGGAGCTACTCGACTGGCTGGCGGCCACGTTTCGCGACGGCGGCTGGGACGTCAAGGACATGCTCAGGCGGATCGTCACCTCCATAACCTACCGCCAGAAGTCCGCCACGCGAGACGAGCACGATCCCGACAATCGCCTGCTGGCCCGTGGGCCCAGGGGCAGACTGACGGCTGAGATGCTGCGCGATCAGGCACTGGCGGTATCCGGCCTGCTCGTGCCGACGATCGGTGGTCCTAGCGTCAGGCCCTATCAGCCGCCGGGACTGTGGGAAGCGGTCTCGTACAACGCGGAGGAAACCTACGTGGCGGATACCGGCGATGGGTTATGGCGGCGCAGCCTCTACACGTACGTGAAACGCCAGAGTCCGCCGCCTCTCTTGTTGATCTTCGACGGCCCGACGCGCGAAAAATGCACTATCCGCCGCCCGCGCACCAATACCCCGCTGCAGGCGCTGTTGCTCCTCAACGACCCGCTCTTCGTCGAGGCGTCGCGGATGCTGGCCGCTCGCTCGCTGGCATCGGCCGGCGACGATTCGGAAAGACTCCGCGACTTGTGGCGGCGGGTCCTCGTGCGGGAAGCCAGCCAAGAGGAATTGGCGCTGCTTCAGGGACTGCTTGTCCGACAGCGCGAGCGGTTTGCCAGAGCACCTGAGGGCGCGCGGCAACTCTTGACCGTGGGAGCGGCAAAGCATGATGCCCGGCTCGATGCCTGCGAGCTGGCCGCCTGGACCGTAGTGGCCCAGGCCATCCTCAACCTCGACGAGGCGCTGACGAAGCGATGATCGAATCACTTGATCGCCGTCAATTCTTGAATCGCTCAGGGTTGGGGCTCGGCGGCTTGGCCTTGGCCTCCTTGCTGAGCGAAGCCGGCGCCGCCACACATTTCGCCCCTCGGGCAAAGCGGGTCATCTACCTGTTCATGCACGGCGGTCCCTCGCAGCTCGACCTCTTCGACCACAAGCCGGAACTCAGGGACCTCCATGGCCAGGAGCTGCCTGCGTCGGTGCGCGGGAATCAGCGGCTCACCGGCATGACCAGCAGTCAAAAATCGCTGCCG